>NZ_JAQJCQ010000002.1:0-296548 GCF_038442435.1 Xanthomonas protegens
ATCCGCGGAAGGGGCATCCTGCCCCTGCCGCGGACGGCGCACGTCCTTGTGCGCCGCCCCTTCGGGGTTTTTCCCCGTGATGGCCGCCGCTTCGGAAGGGGACCCGGTAAGTCAAAAGCCAAAGCCACTGCAACAGCAACAGCAACAGCAACAGCAACAGCAGTATTCGCTGACGGTGCAGTTGTGCGACGCGCATGAGGCGCGGACGTTCCTCGACGTTCTCCCCCAGTCCGCGCCCGACGATAGGAAGCTAGCGACCCACCAGCGGCCGCGAAACGGAATCGCGCGCGACCAGCCGATGCGGCACAACATGATCGACATAAGCGAGCTCGGAACCAGCCCCCTGCCGGATCTCCCGCAGCAGCAGATCGATGGCCGTGTCGGTCATGTCCGCCACCGGTTGATGGATGGTCGTCAGCTCCGGCCACACCATCGTCGACGCCGAGGTGTCGTCGAACCCCACCACCGACAGATCCTCCGGCACCTTCAGGCGGCGGCGATGCGCCACCGACACCACCGCCGACGCCATGTCGTCGTTGCTCGCGAAAATCGCAGTGGGGCGCGGCTGCAGGGCCAACAGCCGTTCGGCGGCCTCAAGTCCGGCGCGATAGGTGAAGTCGCCCGGCTGCACGAGCGTGGTGTCGTAGTCGATGCCCGCATCGGCGAGGGCATCCCGATAACCCTGCCAGCGGTGCGCACTGGCGGTCTGGTTCGGGTCGCCGGTGATGTAGCCGATGCGGGTATGCCCGTGCGCGATCAGGTGCGACACCATGTCATGGCTGGCACGGCGGTCGTCGATGTGCACGCAGGACAGCCTGTCGCTGAAACGGCTCGACGCAATGGAGACGACGGGAATCCCGGCGTCGACGAACACGGCGACGATGGCTTTCGATTCGCACAAGGGCGCCGGGAGCAACACGCCGGCCACGCTGCTGCAGAGCGTGCGTGCGGCCTCGCGGCGCGCCCGCGGATCCAGTCCGTCCCAGGTGGCGATCACCAGTTGCGCCGCCACGCGGGTGGAACCGCGCAGCGCGCCGACCAGCAGTTCGCGCAGATAGCTGGAGCTGGGATTGGTGTAGATCAACGCGATGCAGGTGTGCTGCGCTGCGGCCAGCGCGCTGGCGGCCGGGTTGGGCCGGTAGTCCAGTGCGTGCACGCTGCGCATCACCCGCTCGCGCGTGCTCTCGCGCACGCCGGCGTGGCCATGGGTGACGCGCGAGACGGTCATCGGCGAGACGCCCGCATGCGCCGCGACGTCGTCGATGGTGATGGCGTTCGCTCTTCGACGCGTCGTTTTGGGGGTGTTCTTCAAGGAATGCCGTCCTTTGTTGCGACGCATGATGACAAGCGATGTCCCGGGTGCGTAGTCTGCGCCGTGACGCGATGATAGCGCTATCAATCAGCGGCAGTCGGGCTCGGGGGGAGCCTTTATCGCGCGTCGTCTGGCAATCCTGAAACGGAGTTTTGAGTCGCAGCGACCGCAGAGCGCGCTGCGATGTTCGGCGTGGAAGACGGGCATCGCCCGTGCGTGCCTCTTAGGGGAGGGGCGGTACATCCATCGATCGCATGTCAGAGGGGAGAGTCATGAGCGCTTCTATGTTTCGTCGTAGCCCAGACCTGGGGGCTCGTCCATGAGCCGCACGCTGGCGAAGTTCAAATCCAGGGCCATGTTCACCTTCGTCGGTGGCGTCCTGGTCATCAATCCCGCATTCGCACAGGACGCGTCGACGCAGGCGCCGCCGGCGGCAGAGCAACAGGCGCAGAGCAGCCCGACGCAGCTGGACACGGTCCAGGTCACCGGCCTGCGCAACAGCCTCAGCCAGGCGATGGACATCAAGCGCGACGCCGCGGGCGTGGTGGATGCCATCAGTGCCGAAGACATCGGCAAGTTCCCCGATACCAACCTGGCCGAGTCGCTGCAGCGCATCACCGGCATCTCCATCGAACGGCGCGATGGCGAAGGCGCCCAGGTCACCGCGCGCGGCTTCGGCCCGCAGTTCAACATGGTGACGCTCAACGGGCGGCAGATGCCGGGAGCCGATGCGTTCGGCGCTGCCGGCCAGGTCCCCATCGGCGGCGTCGACGGCGGTACCCGTGCCTTCAACTTCGCCCAGCTGGCTGCCGAAGCCATCAATGGCATCGAGGTCTACAAGACCAGCCAGGCCAACATGCCCAGCGGCGGCATCGGCGCCACCATCAACATCCTGACCGCGCGCCCGTTCGACCACCAGGGCATCGTCGCCAGTGCCGGCGCCAAGGCCGTCTCCGACCGCAGCCAGCCGTTCGACAACGACATCACCCCCGAACTGTCGGGCATCTTCAGCTACAGCAATCCGGACAAGACCTTCGGCGTCGGCGTGAGCGCGAGCTACCAGAAGCGCAAGGGTGGCTCGGTGCAGGCCACCGAGAACTACTGGAACGTGCAGCCGTGGACCGGCTCGATGCCCGGCAATCCGACCGTGGTCAATGCGCCGCAGATCGGCGCGCTGTACGCCCGGCCGAACGACCTGCGCTATGCGTTCTCCGAGTTCGAACGCGAGCGCGTCAACGGCCAGGCGGTGCTGCAGTTCGCGCCCACCGACAGCCTGACCCTGACCCTGGACTACACCTACTCGACCAACGAGATCACCGAGAATCGCGGCGAGCAGGGCATGTGGCTGCAGAACAGCAACTACACCGATGTGACGTTCGACACCAGCGGCGCGGTGGCCGTGCCGACCTACATCCGCGAGATCGCCGGCACCAAGGATTTCGGCCTTGAGCAGCAGCGCAGCATGCAGAAGTACAAGCTGGGCTCGCTCGGCCTGAATGCGGTGTGGAACGTGACCGACCGGCTCAAGCTCAGCTTCGACGCGCACGACTCGAAGAACGAAAGCCGTCCGAACGATCCGCTGACCGGCGGCGGCTCCCTCTTCATGAGCATCGCCGGCACCAACAACTGCACCACCGGGCCGCACTGCGGCGGCTCCTGGGTGCAGGAGCTGAACTTCAACAACGGCCTGCCGGTCGGTACCCAGGTCTGGTATCCGAGCGATGCCGCCGCTGCGGCCAAGGCCAATGGCGTGGTCAACCCGGGCTTCGTGCCCGGCGAGATCGGTTCGCAGGTGCTGCGGGTCAATTCGCAGAGCCAGATCAGCCAGATCAAGCAGGCCCGCATCGACGGCGAGTGGAGCTTCGACCAGGGCCGCTTCCAGTTCGGCGTGGACAGCAACAAGTCGACCACCCATCGCATCCAGGCCGCCGAGGCGTATTCCACCCTGGGCGACTGGGGCGTGGCCAATGTCGACCGGGACACTGCCGGCGGCCTGATGAATCTGATGCAGCCGGTCAGCATCGTGGGCCTGTTCGACGACTACAGCGCCAACAGTTGGCCCGCATGGCGGGGCGATGCCGGCCGGCTCGCGCAATGGGCGGCCAGCCAGTACGGCGTCGGCCTGGGCGTGAGCCCACAGCGCGCCGCCGACAACTTCGTGGAGGAGAAGACCCGCTCGGCGTATTTCCAGGTCGAACTGGATGGCGAGCTGGCCGGTCGGCGCACCAATACCCGGCTCGGCGTGCGCTACGAAACCACCGATGTGGTGTCGACCTCGGTCATCGCCACGCCCGAAGCGATCGAATGGCAGTCCAACAACGACTTCCGCGTGGTGCTCTCCAACGAGCAGCAACCCTTCAGCGAGAAGACCACGTACAGCTACATCCTGCCCAACCTGGATTTCAGCATCGACCTCACCGACACGCTGAAGGGCCGCGTCTCGTTCGGCAAGAGCATCGCGCGCGCGCCGATCGGCAATCTGTATGCCGGCCCCGGGGCGCAGCAGCCGTTCGGCTCGGTGCTGATCGATCCGTCCTCGCGCGCCAGCGGCACGGCGCAGAACCCGTCGCTGAAGCCGCTGGAGTCCGACAACCTCGACCTGGCGCTGGAGTGGTACTTCGCCGACGCGAGCTATCTGTCGGTGACGTACTGGAACAAGTCGGTCAACAACTTCATCGGCAACACCGTCGTGCAGGAGAATCTGTACGGCCTGCGCGATCCCACCTCGGGTCCGGACGCGAAGTCGGCGCTGGCGTTCCTCACCAGCGGCGCCTGCCTCGCCCAGGTCGGCCCGGCCAATGCGGCGGCCTGCTCGGCCAACGACACCTCGCTGTTCACCGCGCTGGCCCTGCTGCGCAACAACCCGGCCGGCCTGGCCGCCTACAACGGCACCGGCGCGCAGGTGCTGGCGACCGAAGCGGCCTACGATCTGTACGGCGAGGCCGACGATCCGCTGTACGAATTCAACGTCAACCGTCCGATCAACCAGAACCAGGCCAAGCTGCACGGCTGGGAGCTGGGCGGGCAGTACTTCCTCGGCGACACCGGGTTCGGCATCCTCGCCAACTACACCATCGTCAAGGGCGACGTCGGCTACGACAACGGTGGCGACCCGGGCATCGACCAGTTCGCGCTCACCGGCCTGAGCGACACCGCTAACGCGGTGCTGATGTACGAGAAGTATGGGTGGTCGGTGCGCCTGGCCTGGAACTGGCGCGACCAGTACCTGATCCTGGCCAACCAGGGCACCAGCCGCAATCCGTACTATGTGGAACCCTACGAGCAGTGGGATCTCAGCGTGAATTACACGTTGAACGATCACTGGTCGTTCGGGCTGGAGGCGATCAACCTGACCGGCGAGGACGTACGCTGGCGCTCGCGCACCTCGAAGATGATCGTGAAGCTGGCCGACCAGAGCCCGCGTTATATGCTGGGCGTTCGCTACAAGTTCTGAACAAGGCGGAGAGGTTCTCTTCGCATGTCGCCACGGGCGCCGCTGCGATTGCGGCGGTGCCCCGTGCCGGGCTCCAGAGGGGAGTGCGCATCACCATGCCGCGTTACGAGATGCTCAACAACATCGCCCATCGCGACCTGCGCGTGGCCACCGACTTCGGCCCGGAGTTCGGCGACGCGGTGGGCATGGTGCCGGCCTACCCCAGCGAGTACGCGGAGCTGCAGCGGGAATATCCGATCTTCCTGCGCAAGGATCCAGCGACGGGAGAGTGGCAGTCCGTTGCGTTGCTGGGGTTCGAGCAGCACGAGAACCTGTTCCTGCAGGACCGGCGCTGGATGGCCTCCTATCTCCCCGGCGCGGCGGCCAAGGGGCCGTTCCTGATCGGCTTCCAGGAGCAGCGCATCGACGGCGTGCTGACCCAGGACGCGGTGTTGCACGTGGACATGGAGCATCCGCGGGTGACGGCGATGCAGGGCGAGCCGGTATTCCTGCCGCAGGGCGGCAACACGCCCTATCTCGACCACATCGCCGGCGTGCTGCGCGGAATCCACGAAGGCCATGCATTCGGCGCGGAGATGTTTGCTGCGCTCGATGCACACGGCTTGATCCAGCCGGTCGCGCTCGACGTGCAGCTCGATGCGCAGCACCGCGTCGGCGTCAACGGCCTGCACGCGATCGACCGCGAACGCCTGGCCCAGTTGGACGGCGCCGCGCTGGCCGCGCTCAACCGCGCCGGCTATCTGGAAGGCGCGTACCTGATGCTGGCCTCGCTGCACAACATGCGCCGCCTGATCGCCGAGAAGCAGCGACGCCTGCGCCTGCAGGATGCCGCCGGCGCGGCAGGCAGGAACTGAGCGTGCCGGACGGCGCAGCCATGCGGACACTGGAAGGCGTGCAGCCCACGGCCCTGCCGTTGCAGGCGCTGGTGGCGGCCGGGGAGCCGGTGGTCGTGCGCGGCATCGCGCGCGACTGGGGACTGGTCCAGGCCGGCTTGCGCTCCACGCAGGACGCCCTGGCCTACCTGCGAGGGTTCGATACGGGCGTGCCAGTTCCGTATTCCTTCGGCGAACCCGGGATCGAGGGACGCCCGTTCTACAAAGCCGATTTCACCCAATTGAACTTCGAGGTCCGCCGCGGACCGCTGACGCAGGTGCTGGAGGCGATCGCCGCCACCTTCGAGGATCCGCGGCCGCCCACCTACTATGTCGCGTCGCTGCCGATCGAGCGGGCGCTGCCGGGGTTCGCGCAGGCCAACGACGCCGGCCTGGCCGGGCAGGGCATCGATGCGCCGCCGAGCATCTGGATCGGCAACCGGGTGACCGCGTCCTGCCATTTCGACACGCCGGACAACCTGGCCTGCTGTGCGGTGGGCCGGCGCCGCGTCACCCTGTTTCCGCCGGGGCAGATCGACAACCTGTATCCCGGGCCGCTGGAGCCGACGCCGGGCGGCCAGGTGGTCAGCGTGGTGGATGTCGATCGCCCCGACTTCGCGCGTTATCCGCGTTTCCGCGATGCGCTGGCCAGCGCACGGCACGTCGAGCTGGAGCCGGGCGATGCGCTGTTCATCCCCAGCATGTGGTGGCACCACGTGCGCAGCCTGGCGCCGTTCAACGTGCTGGTGAACTACTGGTGGCGCAGTGCGCCGGCGTTCCTGCCCTCGCCGCTGACGGCGCTGCAGCACGCGATGTGGGCGTTGCGCGATCTGCCGGTGCGCGAGAAGCAGGCCTGGGCGAAGCTGTTCGACTACTACGTGTTCGGCCCCGGCGAACGTGCAGGCCAGCACCTGCCCGAGGCCGCCCGGGGCGAACTGGCGCCGTTCGACGAGGCACGCGCGCGCCGCACGCGTGCGCAGTTGCTGGCGCGGCTCAATCGCTGATGGGGAGCTTGCCGTGAACCTTGCCAACACAACGGACGGACGCATCCGCAAGGTCGTCATCGCCGGCGGCGGCACCGCGGGCTGGCTGGCCGGCTGCGCGCTGGCGCACCAGTTCCGCGATCGCCTGGACATCACCCTGGTGGAGTCCGAGCAGATCGGCACCGTGGGCGTCGGCGAATCGACCGTACCGCCGATCCGCACCTTCCACCGCTTCCTGCAGATCGACGAGCAGGAGTTCCTGCGCGCCGTGGCCGGCACGTTCAAGCTGTCGATCTCGTTCGAGCATTGGCGCCGCCCCGGCGATCGCTTCATCCATCCGTTCGGCACCATCGGGCAGGGCACCTGGGCCACGCCGTTCCATCATTTCTGGCTGGACAGCCTGCGCCGCGGCATGCCGTCGGACCTTGGCGATTTCTGCCTGGAAAGCGTCGCCTCGCGTGCGGACAGGTTCTCGCTGGAGACCCAGCCGCAGGTCAACTACGCCTATCACTTCGATGCCGCGCTCTACGCCAAATTCCTGCGCAAGAAGGCCGAAGGCCATGGCCTGCGCCGGGTGGAAGGGCAGATCCGCGAGGTGCGACAGCATGCGCACGACGGCTCGGTCGCGTCGCTGCTGCTGGAAGACGGGCAGGTGATCGAGGGCGACCTGTTCATCGACTGCACCGGCTTCCGCGGCCTGCTGACCGAGCAGACCCTGCACACCGGCTACGAGGACTGGCGCGACTGGTTGCCCAGCGATCGCGCCGTCGCGGTGCAGACCGAGGCGGTTGCGTCGCCGGTGCCGTATACCCGTGCCATCGCGCACGAGGCCGGGTGGCGTTGGCATATCGCCCTGCAGCACCGGGTCGGCTGCGGACTGGTGTTCTCCAGCCGCCACATGTCCGACGACGAGGCGCACGCCAAGCTGCTGCGCGACGTCGACGGCCCGCCGTTGCGCGATCCGTGGCTGGTGCCGTTCCGCAGCGGGCGCAGGCTGAAGGCCTGGAACAAGAACGTGGTGGCGCTGGGACTGGCCAGCGGCTTCATCGAGCCGCTGGAATCGACCAGCATCCACCTGACCATCAGTGCCGTGGTGCGGCTGATCCAGCTGTTTCCAAGCGATGGCATCAGCCCGGCGCTGGTGGAGCTGTACAACACGGTCAGCCGCCAGGAGATGGAGCACGTGCGGGACTTCATCATCCTGCACTACCACGCCACCCAGCGCGACGAGCCGATGTGGAAAGCCTGCCGCGAGATGGCGCTGCCCGAGTCGCTGGCGATCCGGTTGCGCGCCTGGCGCGAGCGCGCGCACGCCTGGCAGGACCCCGGCGAACTGTTCCGCGTGGACTCCTGGACCAGCGTGTTGCTGGGGCAGGGTATCCAGCCGGGGCCGCCGCACCCGCTGGCCGCCACCCTCGACGACGCCGACCTGCGCACGCTGCTGACGCGGATCCGCCAGCCGCTGCAGCAGGCGAGTGCGGCGATGCCATCGCAGGCGGAATTCATCGAACGCTATTGCAAGGCGTCGCCGGACGTCTGGCAACGGAGTGTTTCCCTGGCGTAACAGCACACACGCTGTTGTCCAAAAATGATAGCGCTAACTAGAAGTGGAGGCGACGTGGAAGAGCGGGAACTGGTGGCCGGAATCGATGCGGGGACGCAGAGCCTGAAGGTCGTGGTCTACGACCCGGTCGGGCGCAGCGTCGTGGCCAGCAGCAGTGCGCCGCTGGAGTTGCATTCCGCCGCCGACGGCAGCCGTGAACAGAACCCGGCCGATTGGGTCGCGGCCCTGCAGGCCTGCTTCCAGGCCATCGATCCGTCGCTGCGCTCGCGCCTCGCCGCGTTGGCGGTGTCGGGCCAGCAGCATGGCTTCGTTGCGGTCGATGCGGCAGGCGAGGTGCTGGCACCGGCCAAGCTGTGGTGCGACACCAGCACCGCGGCCGAGTGCGCGCAGATCATGGACGCGGTCGGCGGCGTGGCGCGCACCATCGCGCTGGCGGGCAATCCGATCCTCACCGGCTACACCGCCTCCAAGCTGCCCTGGACCAAGACGCACCGGCCCGACGCCTATGCACGGCTCGCCACCATCCTGCTGCCGCACGACTACCTCAACTTCGTGCTGACCGGCCAGCGCTTCTGCGAATACGGCGACGCCTCGGGCACGGGCTGGCTGGACGTGCGCACGCGCACCTGGTCGACCGAGCTGCTGCGCGCCACCGATCCGCAGCGCGACCTGGCGGACTGCCTGCCGCGCTTCGCCGCGCCGGATGCCTTGTTCGACATCGCCCCGGCCGCGGCCAGCCTGTTCGGCCTGCCGACGACGCTGAAGGTCGCCGTCGGCGGCGGCGACAACATGATGGCGGCCATCGGCACCGGCTGCGTCGTGCCCGGTCGCCTGGCGATGAGCCTGGGCACCTCGGGCACCCTGTTCGCCTACTCCGACACGCCGGTGGTCGATCCGGACGGTGCGTGGGCCGCGTTCTGCTCGTCGACCGGCGGCTGGCTGCCGCTGATCTGCACGATGAACTGCACCGTGGCGACCGAACAGGTCGCCGCCGCGTTCGGCTTCAGCACCCGCGACGGCGACGCGCATCTGCACGCCACCGCGCCCGGTGCCGACGGCCTGGTGATGCTGCCGTTCCTCAATGGCGAGCGCACGCCGGACCTGCCGTTGGGCAAGGGCGTGCTGGCGGGCCTGGACACGGCCAACATGACCCCGGCCCACCTCTATCGCGCGGCGATGGAAGGGGCGACCTACAGCCTGAAGTACGGCTTCGACGCGTTCGTGCGCGCCGGCATGCAGTTCGAGCGCATCGTGCTGACCGGCGGCGGCAGCAACAGCGGCGCGTGGCGGCAGCTGGTGGCCGATGTGTTCGGCCTGCCGGTGGACGTGCCCACGCAGCCGGAAGGCGCGGCGTTCGGTGCGGCCTTGCAGGCGCTGTGGGCCATCGGCCTGGCGCGCGGCGATGCCGCCTCGATCGCCGACATCGCGCAGCGGCACGTGGCGGTGGATCCGCAACGGTCCGCCTGCCCGGATCCGGCGCGCACCCAGGCCTATGCCGCGGCCTATGCGCGTTTCCTGCGCCATCTCGACGCCAGCATGCCGCTGTTCCGCGGCTGATCCCTTTTCGCGACCCCTCCCACCACGACAGGAACCCACACCATGCACACCCAGCCCTTTATCGGCGCCAAGGAATACTTCCCCGGCATCGGCCGCATCCCCTTCGAAGGCCGCGGCTCGGACAACCCGCTGGCCTTCAAGGTCTATGACGCGAACAAGGTCGTCGGCGGCAAGACCATGCAGGATCACCTGCGTTTCGCAGTCTGCTACTGGCACACCTTCTGCAATGCCGGGCAGGATCCGTTCGGCCCGGGGACGCGCCACTTCCCGTGGGAGGTCGGCGCGCCGATGGCCAGCGCCGAGGCGAAGGTGGATGCGGCGTTCGAGTTCTTCACCAAGCTCGGCGTGCCGTACTGGTGTTTCCACGACATCGACCTGGCGCCGGATGCCGACGATGCCGCGCAGTACGAGAAGAACCTCAAGCACATGGTCGGCCTGGCCAAGGCGCGCCAGGACGCGACCGGGATGAAGCTGCTGTGGGGCACGGCCAATCTGTTCTCGCATCCGCGCTACATGAACGGTGCCGCGACCAATCCCGATTTCGCCGTGGTGGCGCGCGCCGCGGTGCAGGTCAAGGCGGCGCTGGAGGCGACGGTGGAACTGGGCGGCGAACACTACGTGTTCTGGGGCGGTCGTGAAGGCTACGCCTCGCTGGTCAACACGCAGATGAAGCGCGAACTCGACCACTTCGCACGCTTCCTCAGCATGGCGCGCGACTACGGCCGCAGCATCGGCCTGAAGGGCAACTTCCTGATCGAGCCCAAGCCGATGGAGCCGATGAAGCACCAGTACGACTTCGACAGCGCGACGGTGGCGGGCTTCCTCAAGCAGCACGGCCTGGACAAGGACTTCAAGCTCAACATCGAAGCCAACCACGCCACGCTGTCCGGCCACACCTTCGAACACGACCTGCAGGTCGCCTCCGACCACGGCCTGCTGGGCAGCATCGACGCCAACCGCGGCAATGCGCAGAACGGCTGGGATACCGACCAGTTCCCGACCGACCTGTACGACACCGTCGGCGCCATGCTGGTGGTGCTGCGCCAGGGCGGCCTGGAGGGCGGCCTGAACTTCGACGCCAAGGTGCGCCGCGAGTCCACCGAACTGGAGGATCTGTTCATCGCCCACATCGGCGGCATGGACGCGTTCGCCCGCGGGCTGGAAGTCGCCCATGCGCTGCTCAACGACTCGCCCTGGGAGCAGTGGCGCCAGGAGCGCTATGCCAGCTTCGACAGCGGCGCCGGCGAGCAGTTCGCGCGTGGCACGCTCGGCCTCGCCGAGCTCGCCGCATTGGGCGCGAAGGGCGGCGAGCCGCGGCAGATCAGCGGCCGCCAAGAGCGCTACGAGAACCTGATCAACCAGTACCTGCTGCGCTGAGCGCGGCGGCAAGGAGAGCGCCGTGACCGACACCCATTCCACACGCAACACCGGCGCGCTGCTGGCCGCGCTGCTGCTCGCGCTTGCCGTGTGCAAGGGCGATGTCCAGGCCGCGGCGGAGGCCAGCGCCTGGCCCAACGTGACCTGGCCGCTGCCCGAGGATCCCGCGCTGGAAAAGCGCCTCAGCGACCTGATCGCCACCATGACGGTTGAGGAGAAGGTCGGCCAACTGGTGCAGGGCGATATCGGCAGCCTCACCCCGGAGGATGTGCGCAAATATCGCCTGGGGTCGATCCTGGCCGGCGGCAACTCCGATCCCGGCGGCCGCTACGATGCCGCGCCAGCCGAGTGGCTGGCGCTGGCCGATGCGTTCTATGCGGCGTCGATGGACACGTCGCAGGGCGGCAAGGCGATTCCGGTGCTGTTCGGCATCGACGCGGTGCACGGGCAGAGCAACATCGTCGGCGCCACCCTGTTTCCGCACAACATCGGCCTGGGGGCGACCCGCAACCCGGCGTTGCTGCGTCGGATCGGCGAAATCACCGCGCTGGAGACCCGTGCCACCGGCATGGAATGGACCTTCGCGCCGACCGTGGCGGTGCCGCAGGACGACCGCTGGGGGCGTACGTACGAGGGCTATTCCGAGTCGCCGGACGTGGTGGCCAGCTACGCGGGGGCGATGGTCGAGGGACTGCAGGGCAAGGTGGGATCGCCGGACTTTCTCGATGGCCGCCATGTGATCGCCTCGGTCAAGCATTTCCTGGGCGATGGCGGCACCACGGACGGCCGCGACCAGGGCGACACCAGGATCGGTGAGGCCGAGCTGGTCCGCATCCACGCCGCCGGCTATCCCCCGGCGATCGCCGCGGGCGCGCAGACCGCGATGGCCTCGTTCAACAGCGTCAACGGCGAAAAGATGCACGGCCACAAGGCCTACCTGACCGATGCGCTGAAGGGGCGCATGCACTTCGGCGGCTTCGTGGTCGGCGACTGGAACGGCCACGGCCAGGTCAAGGGCTGCACCCCCACCGATTGCCCCGCCACCATCAACGCCGGCCTGGACATGGCCATGGCCTCGGACAGCTGGAAGGGGTTCTACACCACCACGCTGGCGGCAGCGAAAAACGGCACCATCTCGCAACAGCGCCTGGACGATGCGGTGCGCCGGATCCTGCGTGTCAAGATGCGGCTGGGCCTGTTCGAGGCGGGCAAGCCGTCGTCGCGTGCGGTCGGTGGCCAGTTCGCGCTGATCGGTGCCCCGGCGCATCGCGCGGTGGCACGGCAGGCGGTGCGCGAGTCGCTGGTGCTGCTGAAGAACCAGGGCGGCGTGCTGCCGCTGTCGCCGACGCAGCGCATATTAGTGGCCGGCGACGGCGCCAACGACGTCGGCAAGCAGGCCGGCGGCTGGACGCTGAACTGGCAGGGCACCGGCACTACCCGCAAGGACTTCCCGAACGCGGACACCATCTACGAAGGCCTCGCGCAGCAGGCCAAGGCCGCAGGTGGCGAGGCCGTGCTGTCGGTCGACGGCACGTACACCACCAAGCCGGACGTGGCGGTGGTGGTCTTCGGCGAGAACCCGTATGCGGAGTTCCAGGGCGATCGGCCGACCCTGGCGTACAAGCCGGGCGACGACACCGACCTGGCGCTGATCAGGCGGCTCAAGGCCGACGGCATCCCGGTGGTCGCGGTGTTCCTCAGCGGTCGCCCACTGTGGGTCAACCGCGAACTCAATGCCGCCGATGCCTTCGTGGCGGCGTGGCTGCCGGGTTCGGAAGGTGCGGGTATCGCCGACGTGCTGCTGCGCAACCCGCAGGGCGGCGTGCAGCACGACTTCAAGGGCAAGTTGAGTTTCAGTTGGCCGCGCACGGCGACGCAATACGCGAACAACGTGGGACAGAAGGGCTACGACCCGCTGTTCGCCTTCGGCTTCGGCCTGCGCTATGCCGACAGCGGCAATCTGGCCAGGTTGCCCGAGGTGTCCGGCCTCACCGGCAACGAAGGCGCGGCCGGGGTGTTCTTCGTCCGCGGCGCGGCCGGCCCGGGCATGGCGCTGCGCCTGGAAGGCAGCACCGGCCAGGGCGTCACCGTCACCCGCGTGCCGGAATCGCTCGACGGCGCGCTGCTGAAGGTCACCGGCGTGGACCACCTGGCGCAGGAGGATGGCCGCCGCCTCGCCTGGTCGGGCGGGCGCGAGGCGGTGGTCGCGCTGCAGTCGCATACGCCGCTGGACCTGCAGCGCGAGAGCAACGGCGACCTGATGCTGGTGACCACGCTGCGCGTGGACGCCGCCCCGCAGGGCGAGGCGTGGCTGGCGGTCGGCTGCGGCAGCGGCTGCACCGCGCGGGTGGCGATCGGGCCGACGCTGGCAGCCCTGCCGGTCGACCAGTGGACGCGCGTGGGCGTGCCGCTCAAGTGCCTGGCGGCGGCCGGCGCGGATCTGAGCAAGCTGGACCGCCCCTGGGCGTTGACCACGGCGGGCGCGATGACGCTGTCGGTGTCGCGGGTGGCGCTCGGCGCGTTGAACGAAGCGGAGAGCACCGTCGCATGCCCGAGCGCGTGAGCATGCGTGCTGCGTCAGTGTCCCTTGGGTGGGCCGGCGACCGAACCGCGCAGCACCAGCCGGTGCGGGACCACGTGGTCGCTGGACACGCGCGCGTCGTCGCGCTTGCGGCGGATGCTGCGCAGCAGGATGTCGATGGCGGCATCGGCCATCGGGGCGATCGGTTGGTGGATGGTGGTGAGCTCCGGCCAGACGGTGGTGGCGGCCGAGGTGTCGTCGAAGCCGACCACCGACAGGTCGCGCGGCACGTCCAGGCCGCGCCGGTGCGCGACGGAGATCGCCGCCGCGCCCATGTCGTCGTTGCTGGCGAAGATCGCCGTCGGCGGCCGTCGGTGCGACAGCAGCTTTTCGGCGGCGGCCAACCCCGAGCGGTAGGTGTAGTCGCCCTGCTGGACCAGGCCGGGTTCGACCTTCAGCCCGGCCTCCTGCAGCGCGGTGACGAAGCCCTCGTAGCGCCGCGCGCTGGCGCTGAGGTCCTGGCGCCCGCGGATGAAGCCGATGCGCCGGTGGCCGTGCTGGATCAGATGCTCGGCCATCTCCTTGCCGGCATGGAAGTCGTCGATGCGCACGCAGGAGATCGCGTCGCTGAGGCGCCCGGCGGCGATCGCGATCACCGGGATGCCGGCCTTCACCAGTTCGCTCACCGCCGCCTGCGATTCGCACAACGGCGGCGGCAGGATCACGCCATCCACGCGCCCGCCCAGGGCACGTGCGGCCTTGCGCTCGGCGTCGGGGTCCAGGTCTTCCCAGTAGTGGATGACCAACTGGATGGCGGCGTTGGACGCGACGCGCAGCAAGCCGACCAGCAGTTCGCGCAGGTAGGCGCCGCTGGGATTGGTGTAGATCAGGGCGATGCGGGTGTGCTGCGCGGCGGCCAGCGAACTGGCCGCCAGGTTGGGCGTGTAACCCAGCTCGCGCACCGCGCGCATCACGCGCTCGCGCGTGGCATCGCGCACCTTGCCCTGGTTGATCGCGCGCGACACCGTCATCGGCGAGACCCCGGCCAAGGCCGCCACCTCGTCGATCGTCACCCCGCTGGTCTTGCGGCGGACCGCTTTCTTCGGCTTGTCCAAAACGCGTTCCCTTTGTTGTTCCTGACGCTGCCGCGCCGCGGGTACGCCGTCAGCTTACAAGGTTTGCTGGCGGCGCTTGGGCGCCGTCCGCATGTCATGCGGTGTCAGTGGATGGCGTGTGCTGCCATGGCGTTGATGGCCTGCGCGGGCAGCGTGCGCGCGGAGGACGGCGCTGCGCTGTGGCTGCGTTACCTGCCCTCACAAGGCGCCGCAGGTGCGGATGACGCCGCGCGCCTGGACGAGGTGGTGGCGCCGGCGCGGACGCCGACGCAGCGCGTGGCGCGAGACGAGCTGGTGCGTGGACTCACCGGCCTGCTGGGGCGCGCCCCGGCGGCGCGTGCGGCCGCAAGCGGCGATCATGCGGTGATGCTGGGCACGCCGCAGTCGTCGCCACCGCTCGCGCCGTTCCGCGAGGAGATCGCGTCGCTGGGCGAGGAGGGTTACCTGCTCAAGCGTGCCCGTATCGATGGGCACGCGGTGGTGCTGGTGGCGGGACGCCGGGACATCGGCGTGTTGTACGGGGTGTTCCATCTGCTGCGATTGCTGCAGACCGGCGCGTCGCTGGACACGCTTGAGGAACGCGAGTCGCCACGGATCCACTTGCGCGTGCTCGACCATTGGGACGACCTGGACGGCCACGTCGAGCGCGGCTATGCGGGCCGCTCGCTGTGGGACTGGCAAAGCCTGCCGGAATGGCGCGACCCGCGTTACACCGACTACGCGCGCGCCAACGCCTCGATCGGCATCAACGGCACCGTGCTCAACAACGTCAACGCCAACGCGCAGAGCCTGGCGCCGTCCTACCTCGACAAGGCGGCGGCGCTGGCGGACGTGTTCCGGCCCTACGGCATCCGCGTCTACCTGAGCGCACGCTTCAGCGCCCCCATCGAGTTGGGCGGGTTGAACACCGCCGATCCGCGCGACCCGGCCGTGCAGCGCTGGTGGCGCGACAAGGCCGACGAGATCTATGCGCGCATTCCGGATTTCGGCGGCTTCCTGGTCAAGGCCAATTCGGAAGGCCAGCCCGGCCCGCAGGACTATGGCCGTTCGCATGCCGACGGCGCCAACCTGCTGGCCGATGCGCTGGCGCCGCACGGTGGCGTGGTGATGTGGCGGGCCTTCGTCTACGCCCACGACGTGCCGGTGGACCGCGCCATGCAGGCGTATACCGAGTTCGTCGGCCTCGACGGGGTCTTCCGCCCGAACGTGATCGTGCAGGTCAAGAACGGCCCCATCGATTTCCAGCCGCGCGAGCCCTTCCACCCGCTGTTCGGCGCAATGCCGCGCACGCCGCTGATGCTGGAATTCCAGATCACCAAGGAGTATCTCGGCTTCGCCACGCACCTGGTGTACCTGGGGCCGTTGTA
The DNA here is from genome assembly GCF_038442435.1 of Xanthomonas protegens. NCBI lineage: Bacteria > Pseudomonadati > Pseudomonadota > Gammaproteobacteria > Lysobacterales > Lysobacteraceae > Xanthomonas > Xanthomonas protegens. The sequence continues at coordinate 16,123 of NZ_JAQJCQ010000002.1, forward strand.
CGAGGAAGTGCTGCAGGCCGACACCCATGCCCGCGGCACGGGTTCCACGGTGGCGGAGGTGGTGGACGGCTCGCTGGAAGGCCATGCCCTGACCGGCATCGCCGGCGTCGCCAACCTCGGCAACGACCGCACCTGGAGCGGCTCGCACTTCGACCAGGCCAACTGGTATGCCTTCGGCCGCCTGGCCTGGAATCCGCACCAATCCGCCCGCGCGATCGCCGCGGAATGGGCGGCGATGACCTTTTCGCCGGCGTCCGAGGTGGTGCAGCCCATCGTCGGGATGATGATGGGTTCGCGCGAGGCCGCGGTGAACTACATGACCCCGCTGGGCCTGCACCACCTGATGGCGCGCGGCCACCACTACGGCCCCGGCCCCTGGGTGGATGGCGGCCCGCGCGCGGACTGGACCGCGGTGTACTACCACCGCGCCGATCGGGATGGCATCGGCTTCGACCGCACCGCGCGCGGCAGCAATGCGGTGAGCCAGTACGCGCCCGAGGTGGCCGCCGTGTACGGCGATCTGGCGCAGGTGCCCGAGCCGCTGCTGCTGTGGTTCCACCATGTGCCGTGGGACCACCGCATGGCCTCGGGGCTCCCACTATGGGACGAGCTGGTCGGCCGCTATGCGCTGGGCGTGCGCCAGGTGCAGGCCATGCAGGCCACCTGGGACGGCCTGCGCGGCAAGGTGGACGACGAACGGCACGCGCAGGTGGTGGCGTTCCTGCGCATCCAGTTGCGCGAGGCGCAGTGGTGGCGCGATGCCAGCGTGGCGTACTTCCAGTCGGTAAGCGGACGGCCGTTGCCTGCAGGCGAAGCACCGCCGCCGCATCCGCTGGCCTGGTACCAGGCGCTGCAGTTTCCTTCCGCACCCGGAGATGGACGATGAAGCCGACCATGTGGAGGGGCTGGCTGCTGGCGGCGGCCTTGGGATGCTGCGCCACGCCCTGCATGGCACAGCATGCGGCGGCGCCGCTGTTGCACCCGCTGTTCCAGGATCACGCCGTGCTGCAGCGCGACCGGCCGCTGCCGGTATGGGGCGACGCCGCGCCGGGTGCCACGGTGTCGGTGACCTTCGCCCGGCAGTCCGTCAGCGCACGCGCTGATGCCGGCGGCCGCTGGCGTGCCACGCTCAAGCCCATCGCTGCCGGCGGTCCTTACGACATGACAGTGCGCGCGGGACGGGATCGCCAGGTCGTGCGCGATGTGCTGCTGGGCGATGTCTGGCTGTGTTCGGGGCAGTCGAACATGGAACTGCCGGTGTGGCGCGCGCTGGATGCGAGCCGCGAACTGGCTGCGGCCGCCCGGCCGAACATCCGTCTGTTCACCGTGCCCAAGGCCGCGGCAATCACGCCGCAGGGTGCGTTCGCGGCCGCCGTGGCGTGGCAATCCGCATCGCCGGAGACGGTGCGCGAGTTTTCCGCGGCCTGCTTCTACTTCGTACGCGAGTTGCAGAAGACGGTCAAGGTGCCGATGGGGCTGATCCAGGCGGCCTGGGGCGGCGCGCGGATCGAGGCCTGGACCAGCGCCGATGCGCTGCGCGCGCAGGGCGGCATGGACGAGGCGCTGGACGTGCTGGCGCTGTATGCGACCGACCCCGTCGCCGCGAGCGCACGCTGGGGCCGGCACTGGCAGCAATGGTGGGCCACGCGCGCCGGTGCCACGCCGGGCGATACGCCCTGGCAGCCCGGCACGGACAACACCGGGTGGCAGGACGCACCGACGGCGCTCGGCGCATGGGAGCGCTGGGGCGTGCCTGCGCTCGCCGACTACAACGGCATGGTCTGGTACCGCACGCAGGTCACCCTGACCGCCGCGCAGGCGGCGCAGGGTGCACGGCTGGTGCTGGGGCCGGTCGATGAGACGGACATGACCTGGGTCAATGGCGTGGCCGTGGGCAGCCAGAACGCACCGAGCGATCCACGCCGATATGCGCTCCCGCCCGGCCTGTTGAAGGCGGGCAGCAACACGGTGGTCGTCAACGTGCTGGATACCTACGGCGAGGGCGGGTTGGCAGGTCCGGCGAGCGCCCATGCCGTGCAGTTGGACGATGGCACGCGGATCGTCCTCGATGCGCCTTGGCAGTACCGCGTGGCGCCCGATCTGCAGTCCCCGCCGCTGGCGCCGTGGCACGCGGCCTCCGGCATGTCGACCTTGTACAACGGCATGATCGCGCCGTTGGGGCGTTACGGGCTGCGCGGCATGCTGTGGTACCAGGGCGAATCCAACACCGGCGAGGGCGCGGCCTATGCAACGCGGTTGCGTGGCTTGCGCGACGACTGGCGCCGTCAATTCGGTGCAAAGATGCCGCTGCTGGTGGTGCAGCTCGCCGGCTACGGCCTGCCGCCCCAGGCACCGACGGAGAGTGGCTGGGCGCAGGTGCGCGAGGCGCAGCGCCGCGTCGCCGCCGAAGACCCGCACAGCGGGCTTGCGGTGGCCATCGATATCGGCGATGCCTACGACATCCATCCGCCCAACAAGCAGGAACTGGGGCGGCGCCTGGCGCGGGTGGCGCGCCACGTGGTCTACGGCGAGCGCGCGCTGGCGCCGTCCGGCCCGATCCCGCGCACGGCAGCGCGCACGCAGGCCGGGGTGCGCATCGCCTTCGACGAAGTCGAAGGCCGCCTGGTCACGACCGGGGCGAGCGGCCCCATCGGCTTCGAACTCTGCGATGCCCAGGCGCAGCACTGCACGTATGCCGACGCGGCGCTGGACGGGCACACCGTCGTCCTGCGCAGTCCCCAGGCAGCCGCCGCCGCGCGCGTGCGCTACTGCTGGGCCGACGGCCCGGTCTGCACGCTGCGCGACAGTTCCGGTGCGCCGGCAGGACCGTTCGAACTCTCACTCTCCGAAGGAGGCCCCTGATGCGCCCGTTGCTCGCCACGGCCCTCCTGCTGTTGTCCGCTGCGCTGCAACCGCTGTGGGCGGCACCTGCGCCACCGGTCTACTTCGACTGGTTCGACTACGCCGGGCACGACGCGGCCTTCGATGCGCCCTTGCCTGCCGGACATTACCGCAACCCGATCCTGGCCGGTTTCCACGCCGACCCGAGCATCGTGCGCGCGAACGGGCGGTTCTACCTGGTCAATTCCAGCTTCACCTACTTCCCCGGCATCCCGGTGTTCGAGAGTGTCGATCTGGTGCACTGGAAACAGATCGGCAACGTGATCGACCGGCCGACGCAAGTCGACTTCGATGGCCTCAGCGTGTCGCGCGGCATCTTCGCGCCGGCCATCGCCCACCACGACGGCGTGTTCTACGTGGTCACCACAGCCGTGGACAGCGGCGGCAACTTCATCGCCACCGCACGCGATCCCGCCGGGCCCTGGTCGGATCCGCACTGGCTGCCGGGCATCGGTGGCATCGACCCGTCACTGTTCTTCGACGCCGACGGCCGCGTCTACCTGCTCAACAACGACGTGCCGCCCGGCCGCCCGCGCTACGAAGGTCATCGCGCGATCTGGATGCAGCAACTCGACCTGGCGACCTTCACTCCGGTGGGGCCGCGCAAGGTGCTGATCGACGGCGGCGTGGAGCCGGCGAAGAACCCGATCTGGATCGAGGGGCCGCACCTGTATCGCCGCGACGGCTGGTACTACCTCTCCGATGCCGAGGGCGGCACCGGGCCGCAGCACTCCCAGGTGGTGCTGCGCAGCCGCGACGTGTGGGGGCCTTACCAGCCGTACGCAGGCAATCCCATCCTCACCCAGCGCGACCTGCCCGACGAGCGGCCGCTGCTGATCGCCAATGCCGGGCATGCGGACATGGTGGAAGGGCCGGACGGTTCCTGGTGGGCGGTGTTCCTGGCCAGCCGCACCTACGACGTGCGCCACTACAACACCGGGCGCGAGACCTACCTGCTGCCGGTGCAGTGGCGCGACGGCTGGCCGGTGATCCTGCCGGCCGGGCAGGCCATTCCCTATGCGGTCAAGGCGCCGTCGTGGATGCAGGGCGAGGCGTCGCAGGCGCCGTCCACCGGCAACTTCGTCGAGCGCGACGAGTTCGACGCGCCGACGCTCGGCCGCGGCTGGTTGCGCGTGCGCGTGCCTAAGCGGGACTGGGCGGACCTGCGCACGCGTCCGGGCAGCCTGGCCGTGCATCCGCTACCGGAGAACCTGGACACCTTACGCAACCCCGCCTTCCTGGGGCGCCGCCAGCAGCACCTGCGCTTCAAGGCCAGCATCGCACTGACGCGGCCGGCGGCGGGCGTGGCTGCAGGGCTTGCGGCGTTCCAGAACGAGGATTGGTGGTACTTCCTTGGCGTGCGCCGCGTGGGCCGCAGTCGCGTGACGGTCTTCCTCGAAGCACGCGCGGGCAAGGGCGCAACCAGGACGCTGGCCAGCCGCGAACTGGACGCGTCCAGCGCGCTGCGTCTGAAGATCTCCGGTGACGAAGGAAAGTACGCGTTCGCCTTCGACGCCGGCACGGGGCAAGGCTGGCAGACCCTCGCCGATGATGTCGACGGGACGGTGTTGAGTACGGATCGTGCAGGCGGCTTCGTGGGCGCCCTGCTCGGTCCTTTCGCGCGCGACGAGCGCGCCTCCAGGAGCAAATGATGATGCGCAGGTCTTCCTTTCGTCGCGGCGTTCGTGGCCGCCTGTTCCGCACGCTGGCCCTGTGCGCCGCCATCACCCTGGCCGGCGTCGGCCACGCCGCAGACACCCCGCCGTGGCAAGACCCCTCCGCCAGCTTCGAGACCCGGGCGGCGGCGCTGGTCGCGCAGATGACCCTGGAAGAGAAAGCGGCGCAGATGCAGAACGCCGCGCCGGCGATCGACCGCCTGGGCGTGCCGGCCTACGACTGGTGGAACGAAGCGCTGCACGGCGTGGCGCGGGCCGGGCAGGCCACCGTGTTTCCGCAGGCCATCGGGCTGGCCGCCACCTTCGACGTGCCGTTGATGGGGCAGGTGGCCACCACCATCAGCGACGAGGCACGCGCCAAGCACCACCAGTTCCTCCGCGAGGGCGCGCATGGCCGCTACCAGGGGCTGACCTTCTGGTCGCCGAACATCAACATCTTCCGCGACCCGCGCTGGGGCCGCGGCCAGGAAACCTACGGCGAGGATCCCTATCTCACCGCGCGCATGGGCGTGGCCTTCGTGCACGGGCTGCAGGGCGACGATCCGGTGTACCGCAAGCTCGACGCCACCGCCAAGCATTTCGCCGTGCACAGCGGCCCGGAGGCCGACCGCCACCACTTCGACGCCCGCCCCAGCAAGCGCGATCTCTACGACACCTACCTTCCTGCGTTCGAGGCGCTGGTGAAGGAGGGCCAGGTGGACGCGGTGATGGGCGCCTACAACCGCGTATACGGCGAGTCCGCCAGCGCCAGCCAGTTCCTGCTGCGCGACGTGCTGCGCCGCGACTGGGGCTTCAAGGGCTACGTGGTCTCGGATTGCTGGGCCATCGTCGATATCTGGAAGCATCATCACCTCGCGCCCAGTCGCGAGGCGGCCGCGGCGCTCGCGGTCAAGAACGGCACCGAACTGGAGTGCGGCCAGGAATACGCCACGCTGCCGGCGGCGGTGCGCCAGGGGCTCATCCGCGAAGCGGAGATCGACGACGCGGTGACGCGCCTGTTCACCGCGCGCATGCGCCTGGGCATGTTCGACCCGCCCGAGCGCGTGCGCTGGGCGCGGATCCCCGCCTCGGTGAACCAGGCACCCGCGCACGATGCGCTGGCCTTGCAGGCCGCACAGGAATCGCTGGTGCTGCTGAAGAACGATGGCGTGCTGCCGCTCTCGCGCACGCTCAAGCGCATCGCCGTGGTCGGCCCGACCGCCGACGACACCATGGCCTTGCTCGGCAACTACTTCGGCACGCCGGCGGCGCCGGTGACCATCCTGCAGGGCATCCGCGACGCGGCCAAGGGCATCGAGGTGCGCTACGCGCGCGGCGTGGATCTGGTCGAAGGGCGCGACGATCCCGGCGCCACGCCGCTGATCGAGGCGGCCTATCTGCGGCCCTCGGCGGATTCGCCGGAACGCGGCCTGCGCGGCGAATACTTCCGCACGCCCGATCTGTCGGGGACGCCGGCGCTGGTCCGTACCGACGCGCAGATCGGCTTCCGCTGGGACCGCGGCTCGCCGACCGACAACCTGCTGGCGCGTGGCGAAGCGGGGCCGGGGCAGGGCATTCCCAACGATCATTTCAGCATCCGCTGGAGCGGCCAGCTGCTGCCGCCGGTCTCGGGCCGCTACCGGATCGAGGCGGCCGCCGACGATGGCTTCCGTCTCTATGTGGACGGCAAGCTGGTGCTGGACCACTGGACCGACAGCGACCGCATGCGCGCCGACGGGGTGGATCTGGACCTGCAGGCGGGCCGCGCCTATCCGGTGAAGCTGGAGTACTACGACGCCGAGCGCGACGCCGGCGTGCGCCTGGGCTGGCGCATGCCCGGCGCGAAGCCGCCGTTCGAGGAGGCACTCGACGCCGCGCGCAACGCGGACGTGGTGGTGTTCGTCGGCGGCCTGACCGGCGATGTCGAGGGCGAAGAGATGAAGGTCGACTACCCGGGCTTCGCCGGTGGCGACCGCACCGACCTGCGCCTGCCTGCGCCGCAGCGCGCCTTGCTGGAAGCGCTGCACGCCACTGGCAAGCCGGTGGTGATGGTGCTGACCGGCGGCTCGGCGTTGGCGGTGGAGTGGGCGCAGGCGCATCTGTCGGCGATCCTGATGAGCTGGTATCCGGGGCAGCGCGGCGGCACCGCGGTGGGCCAGGCGCTGTTCGGCGAGGTCAATCCTGCAGGCCGCCTGCCGGTGACGTTCTACAGGGCGGATCAGGCGCTGCCGGCATTCGACGATTACGCGATGGAAGGCCGCACCTACCGCTACTTCCGCGGCACCCCGCTGTATCCCTTCGGCCACGGCCTGTCGTACACGCGTTTCGACTACGGCAAGCTACGCGTGGATGCACCGCGCATCGCCGACGACGGACGCCTCAAGGTGCAGGTGGAGGTGGCCAACACCGGCAAGCGCGCCGGCGACGAAGTCGCGCAGCTGTACGTGCGGCGGCTGGCGGTCGCGCCCGGCGACGCGCAGCAGGCGCTGCGCGGCTTCCAGCGCGTGCGCCTGGCCCCGGGCGAACGGCGGACCCTGACCTTCGAGCTGGACGCGCAACAGGCGCTGCGCCAGTACGACGATGCGCGTGGCACCTACGTCGTGCCGGCAGGGAGCTACGAAGTACGGATCGGCGGTTCCAGCGCCGATGCCCGCGTGCATGGGCGCTTCACCGTGGAGGCGCACCGTGACTGAGTCCCGCAGTGCGGAGACCGCTGTGCACGTGCTGTCGGTGCGGGAGAAGCTGGGCTACAGCCTGGGCGACCTGGCGGCGAACCTGATCTTCCAGACCCTGATCACCTACTTGGCCTTCTTCTACACCGACGTGTACCGATTGCCGGCCGCCACGGCGGCAACGATCATCTTCGTGATCGGCCTGCTGGGCGCCTTCGTGTTCACCCCGCTGATCGGCATTGCCGCCGACCGCACGGCCACCCGCTGGGGCAAGTTCCGGCCCTGGATCCTGTGGACGGCGATCCCGTTCGGCGTACTGTCGCTGCTCGCCTTCAGTACGCCGGAGCTCGGCGCGCGCGGCAAGGTGCTGTACGCCCTGACCACCTACGGCCTGCTGATGCTGGTGTACGCGGCCAACAACCTGCCGTACTCGGCGCTCAGCGGGGTGCTGACCGGCAACATGGCCCAGCGCAACAGCCTGTCGGCCTACCGCTTCGTGGCGGTGATGATCGCGCAGTTCATCATCCAGGTGCTGCTGTTGCCGCTGGTGCTGATCCTGGGCGACGGCGACAACGTGCGCGGCTTCGAGCGCCTGATGACGGTGTTCGCGGTGGTGGGCACGCTGTTCTTCCTGATCACCTTCGCCACCACCCGCGAGCGCATCGTGCCGGCCAAGGAACAGAGCGCCGGCGTGCTGCAGGACCTGTCCGACCTGCTGCACAACCGGCCGTGGAAGGTGATGCTGGCGCTGACCGTGCTGGTCTTCGTCAACCTGGCACTGAAGGGCGGCACCTACATCTACTACTTCCAGTACTACCTGAGCGAGGCCGCGCTGGCGGGCTTTCTCGACGCCTCCGGCTTCAACGGCTTCATCGGCGGCGTGAACGCGCTGCTCAGCGGATGGGGCCTGTCCGGCTTCACCTGGCCACAGGATCCGGCGACCTCGGCCTTCAGCCTGTTCAACGCCTGCGGCATCCTGTGCATGATCCTGGGCATCGGCTTCTCGCGGCCCCTGGCCGACCGCTTCGGCAAGCGCGATGCCTTCGGCGGCGCGCTGCTGGTCTCCACCGTGTTCCTGCTGGCGTTCTACGTGTTTCCGCCCACCGCGATCGGCGTGGCCTTCGGCGCCTTCATGCTGCACGGGTTCTGCTACGGCATCACCATCCCGCTGCTGTGGGCGATGATCGCCGACGTCGCCGATTATTCCGAGTGGAAGAACCATCGCCGCGCCACCGCGATCATCTTCTCGGCGATGCTGTGCGGGCTGAAGATCGGGCTCAGCATCGGCGGCGCGCTGGTCGCCGGCATCCTCGCGCACCACGGCTACCAGGCGGGCGCGCCGCAGCAGCCGCAGGCCGTAGTGGACGGCATCCGCCTGACCGTGAGCGTCTATAGCGCCATTCCGTTCCTGGTCGCGGTGGCGTTGCTGTGCTTCTACCGGATCGACAAGCGCATGGAACGTCGCATCGAACACGACCTGCAGGCGCGGCGGGAGGGAAGCGACGTGAGTGACCTCAGCGACCTGGGCAACCTCGCGGCACGCGCCATCTCACAACCGCTGGTCACCCACATCTACACGGCCGATCCGTCGGCCCATGTGTTCGAGGGACGCCTGTACCTCTATCCGTCGCACGACATCGACAGCGGCGCGCCGTTCGACGACGACGGCGGGCACTTCGGCATGGAGGACTACCACGTGCTGCGCATGGACTCGCCGGAAGGCGCGGTCACCGACTGCGGCGTCGCCCTGCATGTGCGCGACGTGCCCTGGGCCAGCCGGCAGATGTGGGCGCCGGACGCGGCCCATCGTGACGGTCGCTATTACCTGTACTTCCCCGCCAAGGACACGCAGGGTTTGTTCCGCATCGGCGTGGCGGTGGCCGATCGCCCGGAAGGCCCGTTCGCCGCCGAACCCGAGCCGATCGCGGGCACCTACTCGATCGACCCAGCCGTGTTCGAGGACGACGACGGCACGCACTACCTGTGCTTCGGCGGCATCTGGGGCGGGCAACTGCAGAAGTACCGCGACGACCGCTACGACGGGTCACACACTGAACCCGAAGGCGATGCGCCGGCACTGGGCCCGCGCATCGCCCGGCTGGACTCGGGCATGACCCAGCTGGCGGAGCGCACACGGGAAATCGTCATCCTCGACGAGCACGGACAACCGCTGCGCGCCGACGACCACGCGCGCCGCTTCTTCGAGGGACCGTGGCTGCACAAGGACCAGGGCCGGTATTACCTGTCGTACTCCACCGGCGACACGCACCTGCTGTGCTACGCCATTGGTGACAGTCCGTATGGCCCGTTCACCTATCGCGGCGTGCTGTTGAAGCCGGTAGTGGGCTGGACCACGCACCACTCCATCTGCGCGTTCCAGGGGCGCTGGTTTCTGTTCTACCACGACGCCCTGTTGTCCGGCGGCGTGACCCACCTGCGCTCGGTCAAGTGCACGCCGCTGCACGTCGAGCCGGATGGGAGCATTCGCACCATCGATCCCTATGGCGGCTGAGAGGCTGATGTCCAGCGACGCTGCACGGGCGCTGGCCGTGGCAAGGCGGATCACGCCGGCGCCCTAGGCCGCGATCACCACCGAGCGCTGCGCCGGTCGCCCTGTCCCTGGTAGGAGCGGCTTCAGCCGCGACAGGCCTTCCCGGGAACGCCCGTCGCGGCTGAAGCCGCTCCTACGGGTGCATTGTCGATCGTGATTGGAGACTTCCTCCAGTCGCCGAAGGAAGCGGGAGAGCCTGGCCTCGTGTCCGCCACCGCATCCAGGTGCGGCTCTTCGTGGCATGGCGGCTCCCCTCGCGCCACCCGCGTCACGGCACCACCGCTACACCAACCGCGGCAACAGCTCCAACCCCTGGATATCGCGAATCCCCAACCCCGGCGCCTCGCCGATGCGGATCTGCGCCTCGTCGAACTGCACCCCGCCCACCACCGGGTCGAACGCGCCCAGCGACGGCCCGTCCAGGTCCACCTTGGTGATGACGTCCGCGCGCGCCACGGCCAGGTGCGCCGCCGCGGCCACGCCGATGCTCGATTCGAGCATGCAGCCGATCATGCACGGCACGCCGTACACCGCCGCGATGTCGGCGATGCGCAGCGCATTGGACAGGCCGCCGGCCTTCATCAGCTTGATGTTGACGATGTCCGCCGCGCGCCGCTGCAGCAGCGCGATCGCCTGCGCCGGCGAGAACACGCTTTCGTCGGCCATCACCGGGGTCTGCACGCGCTCGGTCACGTACTGCAGGCCGTCCACGTCGCCTGCCTTGACCGGCTGCTCCAGCAACTCCAGCGTCACCCCGGCATGCTCCAGTGCGTGCATCGCCTGCACCGCCTGCTTCGGCGTCCAGCCCTGGTTGGCGTCCAGCCGCAGTTGCGCGCGATCGCCGACCGCGGCATGGATCGCCTTGACCCGTGCGATGTCCTCGGCGAGATCGGTGCCGATCTTGATCTTCAGCGCCACGAAACCGCGCGCCAGCGCCGACAGCGCGTCGGCCACCATCGTGTCCACGGCATTCACGCTGATGGTGAGGTCGGTGGTCAGCTGCGGCGTGCCGCCGCCGAGCAGGCGGTACAGCGGCGCGCCGTGCTGCTGCGCCCACAGGTCGTGCACGGCGATCTCCATCGCCGCCTTGGCGTTGCTGTTGTGTTCCAGCGCGCCCTGGATCAGGCCGCGCAGGCGCTGCAGGTCGGCGATGTCCTCGCCGATCAGGCGCGGTGCCAGGCAGCGTTCGATGGCCGCGATGATCGATCCATGGGTGTCGCCGGTGATCGGCGGGGTCGCCGGGGCGCTGCCATGGCCGATCCGGCCATCGTCGGTGTGGACCATGACCACCACGTCCTCGATCGCCTGCACCGTGCGCAGCGCGGTCTTGAACGGGGTCTTCAGCGGAACGCGCAGCATGCCCAGGCGGATCTCGGTGATCTTCATTCGGCGGTCGGTGCGCGCAGGCGCTGGATGCGGGTGATGCGATCGATGAAGGGCGTGCCGTCGCCGAGCAGCAGCGGTTCCAGCGGCGTCACCGACACACCGTTGAGGCGCACGCGCTGCACCTGCCCGGCGGCGTCGCGGTAGCTGGCGCCGGCCACGTCGTGGATCACCCAGGTCCGGCCGTCTTCGTGGCCGATCACCAGCATCACGTGGCCGGGGATGTAGACCAGGTCGCCGACGCGCAGTTGCGCCAATGCCTGCCGTCGCTGCGGCAGCGGGTCGGTCGCGGTGTAGGGCACCGACGCAAGCGCAGGACTGCGCGCCTGGTCGCCGGTGTTGCGCGGCAGGTCGATGCCGAGGCTGCGGTGCAGGTCGACGACGAAGCCGCTGCAGTCGCGCGCGTCGTAACTGTTGCCCCAGCCGTAGCGCTCGCCGAGAAACTTGAACGCCTGCTGCAGCAGCACCTGCGGCGTGGCCGGCAGCGGCGCCTCGGCGACGTCGGCGCTGCGCGGTACCAGCGCCGGCACCAGTTGCAGGCGTCCGTCGCGGTCGCGCAGCGGCAGCTGCACCACGTAGGCGGCCAGCGGCGACTGGCCGTTGACCACGTTTTGCGGCGGCCAGTCGCGCAGCAACGGCAGCGCGCTGCCCATGTCCAGGGCCACCTGCGAGGCGGCCGGCAGCTCCGGGGTGAACACGGTGGCCACGCGCGCACCGGTGACCAGCAGCCGCGGCGTGCGCTGCGCGTACGCCAGCACGCTGGCGCGGTCGCTCTCGGCCACGCGGTCGCGGGCGATCCACGCGGCATAGTTGTTCGCCAGCACGAACAGCCACTGCCCATCGGCGCTGGCGTGCAGGATCGCCACCGGGCTGCCCGGATACAGCGCCGATTCCTGGAAGCGGTCGATGTCGCGATCGGCGCGGTCGCTGAACACGCGCTCGGCGGTCGGGAAGCGCCGCAGGTCGGCGCGTTGCACCACCAGCGCGTAGCGTGGCTGCACCTGCGTCGGCAGCGCATCCAGCGCCAGCGCGCGCTGCAGCGCCTGCAATCGCGCGACGTCGAGGACGCCGCCCCGGGTGTCGTAGAGCGTGCGGGTCGGCGGTGCCGACAGCGCCAGGATCCGCGTACGCACCTGCGCGCCAGGCAGGTGCGCCGGCAGCGCAGCCAGATCGTGCATCGACGGATCGTCGCGCAGCAGCCGGGCGTTGAACGCGGCGCGCTGCGCCGCCTCCAGCAGCGGGTGCGACGCCGCCGGCAGCCGCGCGATCCAGTGCGCGGCCTGCAACTGCGCCGGCTGTGCCTGCAGCGGCATGGCCTCGGTGGCGCGTGCTGGTGCGATGCCGCCGCTCGCCGCCGCGGCGAGCAACAGGCACAGGCCGCGCATCGTGATCATGGGATCCCACTGTCTGGAAAGAAGGCCGGCGGATGTCACGCGCCGACGCCAGGATCTTCGATTCCCGGTTTTTTCCTGTCAAGGCGCTGCGTTGACAGGTTTTGCGAGCGCGTGTTACATCCCAATGCACAGGGGGCGCGTGGCGATGGCGCTGGGGAACGTGCAAGCACCGCACGGCAGCGCCGCGTCCGCTCGGCAAGATGCAGGAACCCGCAACACGATGGCCGCGTGCGGTGCACGTGCCATCGCCGTGCGCGTGGACGCCAGGGACAGGCGCTCGGCCGTGGCTGCGCCCGCGGCGTTCGCGCCATCCACCGCGCCATGCAGGAGAGCCGCGTGCCCATGCGAATCGTTCGTCGTCCTTTTCCCTTGCGGTCCGTGCGCGTGGCGCTGGCCTCGTTGACGACGCTGGTCGCGGCGTTGCCGGCCGCGGCGCAGGAACAGGCCGCGACGCCACGCGATCTCGATGCGGTGCTGGTCACCGGCTCGCGCATCGCCCGCGCGCAGGTGGAAGGTCCGGTGCCGGTCACCGTCATCACCGCCGAGGACATCCGCAAGCAGGGCTTCGGCACGGTGTGGGAATCGCTGGGCACGCTGACCCAGTTCAGCGGCAGCACCTTCAACGAAAGCGACCAGACCGGCAGTTCGCCCAACGGCCAGTACCTCAACCTGCGCGGGCTGGGGCCGGGCTATCAGTTGATCCTGCTCAACGGCAAGCGCATGGCCGACTACCCGCAGCCCTACGGCGCCAACGGCACCGCGGTCAGCCTGGGCAGCATCCCCGCGGCGGCGGTGGAGCGCATCGAGGTGATGAGCGGCGGCGCCTCGGCCATCTACGGCTCCGACGCGGTCGCCGGCGTGGTCAACATCATCACCAAGCGCGATTTCCAGGGCGACAGCCTGCGCGTGCGCGCCGGCACCACCACCCGCGGCGGTGGCGACAGCGGGCAACTGCAGTGGACCGGCGGACGCCGCGGCGACGGCTGGAGTGTCACCTACGCCTTCGAGCGGCTGGACCGCGAACCCATCGTCGCCCGCCAGCGCGACTTCATGGATTCCTACGACGACCATCCGGCCAACAAGGCCGATCCCAGCTCGCCCAACGTGTCCATCTCCGGCGTGTACCTGCGCCGCGGCAATACCTATCTGTGGCCGCAGGCGGGCACGCTGTCGACCTCGCCGCAGGCGCTGGCCGCGGCCTGCACCGCGACCAATCCGGCGTTCCGTCCCTACCGCACCAGCGACAGCCTGCCCGCGTCCAACCGCTGCGGCGCGTTCGACTACTACGCCGGGCGCTCGGTACAGAACGGCTACGGCAAGACTTCCGCCTACCTGGCCGGCGATGCCGAGCTCGGCCACGACGTCGTCGCCTACGCGCAACTGCTGGCCAACCGTTCGCAGGACAAGAGCTCCAGCCAGACCCACTACTACATCGGCGAAGGCGCGTTCACCGCCTACGATCCGGACCTGGGCCTGGTCACCGCGCAGCGCATCTTCCTGCCGGACGAGGTCGGCGGGATCAAGACCATCGACTACGACGAGCGCAGCTGGAACCTCAATGCCGGCGTGCGCGGCAAGGCCTTCGACGGGCGCTTCGACTGGGATGCCAGCGTGTCGCTGTCGCGCTACGACATCACTACCCGGCGCCCGCGCTTCCTGACCAACGCGGTGCGCGATTATTACTTCGGGCCTGTGCTGGGCTATCGGCCGGACGGCACCGAAATCCGCCGCGTGCGCCCGGACCGGCTGTTCGCGCCCGGCAGCCCGGCGCTGTACCAGCAGCTCACCACCGAGGTGGTCAGCCGCGGCGAATCGGCCACCGACCAGGCCCAGTTCGTGGTCAGCGGCGACCTGTTCGAGCTGCCGGCGGGCATGGTGCAGATCGCCACCGTGCTGGAAGCGGCGCGGCAGACCTACGACCTGCAGCCCGACCCGCGCACCACCGTCGACTACACCGGCAGCGAGCGCATCTACAACCTCACCCAGACGCCGGGCGGCGGCCCGCGCAAGCGCTACGCCGCCGGCCTGGAGCTGCGCGTGCCGATCGCCAGCCGCCTCAGCGCCACCCTGGCCGCGCGCTACGACGCCTACGACGACATCACCGCGGTCGATGGCGCGGCCACCTGGCAGGCCGGCCTGGAATGGCGTCCATTCGACACCCTGCTGCTGCGCGGCAGCCATGCCACCAGTTTCCGCGCGCCGGACCTGCTGTGGATCTACGCCGGCACCAGCGCCAACAATCCCACCGTGGTCGACGAATACCTGTGCCGCCGCGACGGCCTGGATCCGTTGTCGGCGGCCTGCGCGAGCGCGCACGAGTACCAGACCTTCTCCACCCAGGCGTCCAATCCGCTGCTGCGCGAGGAGACCGGCAAGTCGACCACGTTCGGCGCGGTGTGGGACGTGCTGCCGGCGTTGTCGCTGAGCCTGGATTACTACCGCATCGAACTCAAGGGCCGGGTCGAAGCCATCTCCAGCGAAACCCTGCTGGAGAACAACGCCAACTGCCTGCTCGGCCGCGACCGCGCCGGCGCCGCGGTGGACACCGCCTCGGTGGCCTGCCGCTTCTACCTGGACGCGGTCACGCGCAGCCCCGGCACCGACCTGACCAGCGAAGGCCAGATCACCGCGTTCAAGACCTTTCCCATCAACCAGTCGCTGATGCGCACCGACGGCATCGACGCCAGCCTGCGCTACGACCTCGATCTCGGTGGCTGGGGCACGCTCGGCCTGCAGGGCGGGCTGACCCGGGTGCTGCGGATGGAGGTGGCGCAGTTCGCCGGCGCGCGCCCGGTGGACGTGATGAACGACGTCGACTACCTGGCGTTCCGCACGCGCAGCAACTGGCGCGCGAACTGGAGCCGCGGCGACTGGTCGGCCAGCGTGTACGGCTACCGCTACGGCTCGCGGCCCGACTATGCCGAGCGCGGCCGGGTCGCGCCCTACCTGGTGTGGAACCTCGACCTCGCCAAGCAGATCACCGACAAGGCCACCGTGGGCCTGAGCGTGCTCAACGTGTTCGACGCGCTGCACCCGCGCGACGACACCTACACCACCTGGCCGTACTTCCCGCGCGTGTACAGCGCGATCGGCCGGCAGTGGTATGTCAACTTCAACTACCGCTTCTGAGCGTGCGCGTGGCCGTCGACGCGCGCTTGCACGCCGCCGCCGCGCCGATTGCGTACGCTTGTGCGTCCCCGACCAGGAAGTGTCCATGACCCGCGTTCCCGTGCCGTCCCTGTCCGCCGTGCGCCGGCTGTTGCTGCTGGCCACGCTCGCGTTGCTGGGGGCCTGCGCGCACGCGCCGCAGCGCAATCCGCTGGCCACCTGGGTGCCGTCGCCGAACTACGACGCGCGCCGGCCGATCCTGATCGTCATCCACTACACCGACCAGCACTCGGTGCAGCAGAGCCTGGATACGCTGCGCTCGCACAACAGCAAGGGCAAGGTCAGTGCGCACTACCTGATCGGCCGCGACGGCACGCGCTACCAACTGGTCGCCGACCAGGACCGTGCCTGGCACGGCGGCGCCGGGCGCTGGGGCAGCATCACCGACATCAATTCCGCCTCGATCGGCATCGAACTGGACAACGACGGCAAGACCCCGTTCGCGCCGCAACAGATCGCCAGCCTGCTGGTGCTGCTCGAGGACCTGTGCACGCGCCTGCGCATCCCGCGCACCCAGGTGGTCGGCCACGAGGACTTCGCGCCCTCGCGCAAGGTCGATCCGGGTCCGCTGTTCCCGTGGAAGCGACTGGCCGACGCCGGCTTCGGCCGCTGGCCGGCCGCCGATACACCGCCGGCGCCCCCCGGCTTCGATCCGTGGCAGGCGCTGGCGCTGATCGGCTATCCGGTCGACGACCGTGCGGCGACCCTGCGCGCCTTCCATCACCACTACCGCGGCAACGACGCCACCGCCTTCGACGACGAAGACCTGCGGATCCTGTACGCGCTGACCCAGCCGCTGCTGGCGCGGCCGCAGCCGGTCCCGGCGATGGAGCCGGACGCACCCTGAGCCGGGGCGCTGCGGCGTCGGTGCCGGTCCCGGCGGCGTGCACGCCTGTCACTTGGCGTCGCCGTGGTTCTTGGTAGCATCGCGCGCCAACGGACTCCAAAGGACGCAGTGCGATGAGGCGAGGAACCACGGCCCTGTGGGCGGCAACCTTCCTGCTGTTGGGCGGGTGCAAGGACAAGGCCGCCGATGCGCCGGCCGCGGCGCAGACCCCGGCCACGTCGAGCGCGCCCGCCTCCGCCGCGCCCGCCGACGCGAGCGCCGCGGCGCAGCCGGCCGCCGCCGAGGTGCCGGCGCCGGGCCAGGTGCTGGCCGACATCTACGGCACCAAGGGCGACGGCTCGGCCTCCTACGCCATCGACAACGGCGCGGTGGCCAGCTTCTGGTACGGCTACCGCTTCGACCTCGGCGGCAAGCAGTACTACACCGGGTTCGCCAACGCCACCGGCGGCAAGTACGACAGGCCCGGAGACCCGGCCGGCGACCAGCACCTGCCCGACCCGGCAGCGACCGTCAGCATCAGCCAGGCCACCTACGTGCTCGACAGCGCCGGCGGCAAGCCGGCCTGGACCCTGTTCCACGCGCAGCGCTGGGCCGGCGATTTCGGGTCCGACGGCAAGGCCGACACCCTGGACGAGCAGCGCAAGCCGCAGAGCACGGAGACCAAGGACGGCCACCTGCTGCTGGCGCTGCCGACCAGCCGTTTCGCCGACGGCATCACCAGTACCGGCTTCGCGGTGTTCACCTTCGACCCGAACAAGAACGACCTGGGCGACTACAAGGGCTGGGTCTACCTGGGCACGGTTGCCGCCGGCGAGGACAACAGCGCCGCCTGCGACGACCAGGGCACCATGAAGTGCGCCACCAGCACCGGCACGCTGAGCTTCGTGCCGCCGACCAGCGGCAGCGTGCCGTCGCTGCGGGTGGCCCAGCAGGGCACGGCGGTGGAGGGGCCGGGCAAGGTCCGCACGCTGGGCCCCGCCGACGCCGTCACCTACACCTACGACCCGGCCAAGCAGCGTTACACCCCGCCGCTGGACCGCTGAACGGACGGCGCGGGGAGGCGACGCGGCGCGTACGGCGGCGGTGGTTTCGGGCGTAGGACCTGGTTTAAGATGCGCCCCACGGGGCCTGATGATCAGGCGAGTCATTCGCGAGCGGCATGGGATGCTGCACTCGCCCGAAATGCCGGCGTGGATTGCCGGCGTGCGGTTCGCCATGCGCGACCGCCGTCACCGCCCCTGCTCGGGGCCGGCGTGCACGTCACCTTGTTCCGTCCGAAGCTGCGCCTGCGGAGAGTGTGCTCTCCGTGCAGGGCGCCGCGTCCGCGTCGTGCGCCGCCTGCGCCACGCCGGCCGCGGCGGCCGGGCGCATCGGAATGTGCAGGTGGGTTCTTCCGGCTTCTTCACCGAATACAGGATGTTCTGGACATGTCGAACGACAACAAGCACGCCGCTCCCGAAGTGCCACCCGATGCGGGCAGCGTGCTGTACCTGATCTACGGCTGGGACGGCGATGGCGCCGTGTCCTACGAGATCGACAACGGTGCCGTGGTGAATTTCTGGGGCGGCCGGCATTTCGAGCTGGACGGCAAGCAGTACTACACCGGTTTCAGCTATGCCACGCCGGGCCAGTACGGCATCGACGACGCGGAAACCTTTCCGAACCCGGGCGAGGGCGTCTCGCTCGGTGCCGCCACCTTCCAGCTGACCACCCCGGGCGGCGAGCGGCCGTGGATGGTGCTGCATGCGCAGCGCTACGTCGGCAGCTTCGGCGCCTATGCCCGCGCCGATGCGTTCGATACCACGCGCGCGCCGCAGCAGCATGCGCTGGGCGACGGCCGGCTGCTGCTGGCCGTGCCGACCACCCGCTTCGGCAACGGCATCACCGAGGCCGGCTTCGCGCTGTTCGTCTTCGATCCCAACCGGCACGACCTCGGCGATTACCGCAGCTGGGTCTACTGCGGCACGGTGGCGGCCGGCGAGGACAACGAGGCGGCCAGCGACCCGGACGGCGTGGTGCCGCACGTGTCCAGCACCGGCACCCTGGAATTCCAGGCGGTGCCCGGCCAGCGCATGCCGGCGCTGCGGGTGGCGCTGCACGGCACCGCGATCGCCGGTCCCGGCCGCGCGCGCCTGCTCGATGGCAGCGACGTCCTGCAATACGCCTATGACCCGGACAGCGGCCAGTACCAGCCGACGCCCGACGCATGACCCCACGGCGCGCGGCGGCGCGCCGATGGACGCAGCATCCGATGTTCCGCAGCACGCAATCGTTCTGTTGACCGCGCACTAACAAGCTCATGGACGAGCTCGGTTGACCCAGGCGGCCGCGATGGCCGTACCTCAACCTCAAGGAGTTACACGAGATGGCACGCGATTACACCAAGGCAGAGAATCTCGACATCATCGAGCGGGAAGCCAAGCAGCGGCAGATTCCGGTCGACGATTTCATGCGTTTCGCCTACATCGAAACCGGCGGCCGCTTCGACGAGCAGGCCAGCCGCGGTCCCAACAGCGCCAAGGGCCTGTTCCAGTTCACGCCCGGCGCCGCCAGCGCCTACGGTATCCGCGGTCGCGAGCTCGACGCGGTGGCCAACACCGATGCAGCCGCGCGCATGTACCAGGACAATCGCAACAGCCTGACCCGCCAGCACGAGCGCGACGGCCGCGCCTACCTGTCCGGCAAGGCGCAGCCCGACGGCCTGGACATGTACATGGCGCATCAGCAGGGCGCCGGCGGCTATCGCTCGATCCAGGCCGCGATCGCCACCGGCCACTTCGAGCTGAAGGGCACCCGCGCCAACATCCTCAACAACGTCCCCGGCGAAAAGGACGCGCAGGGCGCGCGCCAGTTCCAGGCCTACACCGGCACCTCGCTGGCCGACTTCAAGAAGCTCTCCGACCAGGACATGGCCAAGGCCTTCGTGAAGTACTGGGACGCCAAGTACGACCACATCGCGATCCCGGAAAAGGGCATCAAGCCGATCGCCGAGGGCCAGGCCGCGCCGGCGCCCGCGCGCACGCCGGCACCGGCCGGCGGCAAGCAGGGCGGCCACGACGGTATCGCGCTGACCGCCGCCTACGACCTGGGCGTCAAGCACGACGACGTGAAGTACGCGATCAACGTCAGCAGCAGCAAGTACTACCACCCCGGCGTGGACGGCAAGCACCTGTCGCAGGGCTACATCGACTGTTCCGGCTGGGTCACCGAGCTGCAGAACGCGACGATGAACGAGATCAACCGCAAGGCCGGCCGCGACGTGTTCACCCAGAAGGACATGCTGGTGCAGGGCATGTCCGGCTCCGGCGAGATCGTCAAGAAGGCCTTCGACAACTCCGGCGTGCTGCTGCAGGGCAAGGACGTGTTCAAGCCCGGCGCGCTGAAGGAAGGCATGGTCATCGGCGTGGATTCGGGCAAGACCGCGCACGAGCACTGGAAGGGCATCGACCACATCATGATGGTCGTGCGCGATCCCAAGAGCGGCGAACTGCTGGTCAGCCAGTCCACCGGCAGCAAGGGCGTCAACACCATGCCGCTGGACGACTACCTGGCCACGCACCAGAACGCCAAGCTGTTCGCCTCCGATCCGCTGGCCAAGGGCCGCGACCTGCTGCAGGACCGCCAGCAGACCCAGGCGCAGAGCCAGGGCGCGCAGGAGCCGCGCACGGCGCTGAAGCCGGGCGAGCAGGGCGCCGACGTCAAGGCGATGCAGCAGCGTCTGATCGAACTGGGCGTCAAGGACGACCAGGGCAAGCTGCTCAGCGGCACCGGCTACTACGGCGAGCGCACCCAGCAGGTGGTCGCCAACCTGCAGCGCGAGAAGGGCCTGGCGCCGACCGGCATCGCCGACAAGGCCACCCTGGAGGCGATCGCCAAGCAGCCCGCGCCGGCCAAGGCGGAGGCTGCGGCGCTGGCCGACAACCCGCTGTACAAGCAGGCCATGGACCACCTGCAGAAGCAGGGACCCAACGGCGGCTTCAAGAACGCCGACGAGATGCAGCGCGCCGCCGGCCAGGTCGCGTTCGAGGCCAAGGTCAGCGGCATGAACCGCATCGACGACCTGGTGCTCAGCGGCGACCGCCGCGGCCTGATCGCCGTGCAGCGCAATCCCGACAATCCGCACGACGTCAATCGTGCCTACGTGGACAGGCAGCAGGCCGCGGCGGTGCCGCTGGAGCGCAGCCAGCAGCAGCTGGCCGCCGAAACCCAGCGGCAGGCGCAAGAGCAGCAGCAGCCGGATCCGCAGCGCGAGAAGACCCAGGCGCCGCGCTGATCGGTCTCGCGGCAACGGCCGCCGTCGCGCATTGCGCGGCGGTGGTCGTGCGTGGAGATGCCGAGCGCTGCGCAAGACCGCCGTGCATGCGCCGGCGCGACATTGCCCAACGCCGGCCAAACACGATCACCTGCCATCGCGACGTGCGATGGACAGGGTGCACGACGATCGATTAGAACCTCGCCTTCCCGCTCGCGCAAACGACAAGGACGCAACCCGACCATGGCCATCGCCAAGGCGTTCCAACACTCTTCCCTGCTGCTGTTGTGCGTGGCCGCCGCCGCGTGCAGTGCGCCGTCTTCCACCCCCAGCCAGACGCAGGCACCGGCCGCTCCGGCGGCGGACACGGCGGCCGCCGCGTCCCCTGCCGCCGCGCACGATGCCGGTACCCAGGCCGATGCGGGCGCGGCCACGCCGGCTGCAGCGGCTGCGGCGCCCACCCCTTCCACCGCTTCAGGAGATTCCCCCGTGCTGCGACCGTCCTACGACACCTGCATCACCGCCGCCGGCGGCGCGACCCCGGCGATGCTGGACTGCATTTCCGACGAACACGCCTACCAGGACCAGCGCCTCAACACCGCCTACAAGGCGGCGATGGCCAAGCTCGGCGAGGCCGAGCAGCACGCGCTGCGCGAGCGGCAGCGCAAGTGGATCGCCGAGCGCGACGAGAAGTGCGTCGCCGATCCGGACGGCGGCCAGGCCGAGCGCGTGGATGCGGCCGAATGCCGGCTGGAAATGACCGCGCACCGCGCCGACGAACTCGAAGCGCACTGACCACCCCTGTATCGAACCCGACGCGCGGCGCTTTCCACGCCGCGCGTCCTGCCAAGGAGATAGCGATGAGCGACAAGGATTGGGAACTGGGCCAGACCTCCAAGCACTACGAGACCGGCGGCTGCGGCGCGTCGACCGTGTCCTCCGGCGTCGACGACCCGGGCGGCGTGTCCTACGGCTCGTACCAGATGACCTCGCAGACGACGACCCGTGAGGGCAAGGTCATCAACGGCGGCACCGTTGCCGCGTTCGTCAAGGACAGCAAGTACAGCGACGACTTCGCCGGCCTCAAGCCGGGTTCGGCCGACTTCAGCGCCAAGTGGAAGGAACTGGCCAAGACCGACCCCGGCTTCGGCCAGGAACAGCACGACTACATCAAGCGCACCCACTTCGACAAACTGGTCGACCGGCTCAAGGACAAGGGCATGGACCTGTCCGACCGCGGCCCGGCGGTGCAGGACGCGATGTGGAGCACCGCGGTCCAGTACGGCCCGGGCAGCGACAAGAAGCCGGGCGGGTCCGGCGTGTTCCTGCGCGCCATGGAAGAGAAGTTCGGCAAGCAGGCGGATCTGTCCAAGATTTCCGACAAGGAGATCGTCAGCGCGGTGCAGGACTACAAGGCCGAGCACGTCAAGGAGCTGTTCCCGCGCGTGCACAAGCAGAAGACCCTGGACTCGCTGGAGAACCGTGCCGAGAACGAGAAGGCCGACCTGCTCAAGCTGGCCGACCTTGGCAAGACCGTGGCCAAGCCCGGCGAGCAGCGCGACGGGCACACCGCGCCGAAGCCGCACGACGGCCATCGCGAGCCGGCCGCGCACAACGGCGTGCTGGCGCGCAACGCGCAGGGCGAGGCGGTGAAGGGCCTGCAGGAGAAACTGGCCACGCTCGGCTACCTGGAGGCCAAGGATGCGATCGGCACCTACGGCCCGAAGACCGAAGCGGCGGTGGAGAAGTTCCAGCAGGACCAGCACCTGAAGGGCGTGGACGGCAAGGCCGGCCCGGAGACGCTGGGCGCGATCGACCGCAGCGTGCAGCGGCAGCAGGGCGTGGAGCAGTTGCGGCGCGACAGTCCGCTGTTCGACCAGGCGGTCGCGCAGCTGGAAAAGCAGGGGCGCAACGGTGGCTACGGCGACCGCGAGTCCATGCAGCGTGCGGCCGGGCAGTTGGCGTTCGAGGCCAAGGTCAGCGGCATGTCGCGTATCGACGACCTGGTCGCCAGCACCGATGGTCGCGGCATGATCGCGGTGCAGCGCAATCCGGAGAACGCGCACGACGTGCATCGCGCCTATGTCGACCGCCAGCAGGCGGCGACCGTGCCGCTGGAGCAGAGCCAGCAGCAACTGGCCGCCGAGACCCAGCGCCAGGCGCAGGAGCGGCAGGTGCAGGACCAGCAGCGCACCCAGACCCAGGCGCAAGCCCCCGGGCGCTGACGCGCGCCGCGCAGGGCGGCCATCGGCACGGGCCGATGGCCGCCCTGCATCCCGCGACCGCGCATCCAGTTGCAAACGCGTCGCGACAGGACAGCGGCGACGGCCATGGCCTATGCTGCGCACATGCCGCATGACCGCCGCTCCCGCCCCCGCTGTCCGTCGCGCCCCTGGCGCCGGCATGGCGCGTTGCGCGCGGTCGGCCTGGCGCTCGCGCTCGTGATCGCGGCTGTCGCGCCCGCCGCAGAACCGACCACCTCGCCGGCGACCACGCCGTCGCAGGCGGGACTGGTCGACGTGCACACGCTGGCGCCGGACATCGCGATGGACATCCGCTACGCCGGCCACGACAACTTCACCGGGCGTCCGGTGCCGGGCTACGACGCGCCCAAGTGCTATCTGCTGGCGCCGGCCGCGCAGGCCTTGGCGCAGGTGCAACGCGACCTGCAGGCCAAGGGCTACCGCCTGCAGGTGTTCGACTGCTATCGGCCGCAGCGGTCGGTGCGCGCCTTCGTCGCCTGGGCGCGCGATCCGCAGGATCAGGTCGCCAAGGCGCGTTACTACCCCAAGCTGGAAAAAAGCGTGCTGCTGGGCGACTACATCGCCGAGCGCTCCGGCCACAGCCGTGGCGCCACCGTCGACCTGGGCCTGCTGGACTGCCGCCACGGCGCTTGCCGGGCAGTGGACATGGGCACCGGCTTCGACTTCTTCGACCCCAGCGCGCATACCGACACGCCCACCATCGACGCCAACCAGCGCGCGCATCGTCAGCAGCTCCTGAAGGCGATGGCCGCGCGCGGCTTCGTCAACTATCCGATGGAATGGTGGCACTACACCTTCCAGCCCGAGCCCAGCCCCGGCGTCGCCTTCGACGTGCCGGTGCGCTAGCGCCTCCTCGCCTTCGCTACGGACCATCCATGACCGGCACGCACCAGTTCGTCGACCTGCAATGCCCTTATTGCGGCGAGTGGATCGATGTCGCGCTGGATCCGTCGGTGGACGTGCAGCAGTACGTCGAGGACTGCCAGGTGTGCTGCAAGCCGATGCTGATGACGGTGCGCTGGGACGAGGACGGCGCGCCGGTGGTGAGCGCGATCGCCGAAAACGCCAGTTGATCCGGGCGCCGGCGCGGTGCCTCGTACGCCGATGCGCGACACCCTCTAGACTTGCGGCCTTGCCGACCGAGGACACCCGATGAACCTGCCGCTGCATTTCGGCCTGCTGGGCTCGCTGGAAGCCGGGCTGATCGCCTTGGCGGTCGGCTTCCTGGTGTATGCGCTGTGGCAATGGCTGGGTCGGCGGCTGGGCTGGTCCGAGGGCCAGCAACTGGGCGGGGCCTGCCTGATCGCGGTGGCGGTGTCGGCCGGGATCGACTGCTGGAACCTGTTCTACACCAGCATCGTGCGCCTGGAGTCGCCGCTGTACGCGCGCATCGCCCTGGCCAGCATCCACGATCCGGACGAACTGGGCTCGCGGGTGGTGCTGGAAGTGGCCGGCGCACTCTCCGGCGTGGCCTTGGCGTGGGTCGTATTCAGGGCGCGTTCAAGCGAAAACGCCGGCGACGGCGGTCACGAAACACGCTGAAACAGACGTTTTCTTTCTGCAATCCAAACGTCTCGAATGGACGCCTTACTGCTTGCTGACGGAATCCTAACCAGCGCGGTAGCGCGCCGCGCGGACGCCGTGGTTAACGAAGCGTTTTGCGGCAAATTTCGACAGGGAATGGATTCAGTCTGAGACCGGCACGGTAGCGCCGTGTTCCGGAATCGACCGGACATGCCACACCGAGAGAGCCAAGGAGAATCCACCCATGAACATTCGCACCCGCACCCCGCTGATCGGTACCGCCGCCCTTCTCGCCGCCGCGCTGGCCCTGCCGGCGTTCGCCCAGGACGCGCAGGCCGATGCCGCCGCGCAGGCGCAGACGCAGTCGTCCACCAGCGCCACCGGCCAGAGCGGGCAGGCCGGCGCGGCCTCGGGCGGTGCCCAGACCTGGGCCGATGTGGACGCCGACAAGGACGGCGCCATCAGCAAGCAGGAGGCGCAGGTCAATGCGGGCCTCAGCCAGATCTTCGCGCAGGCCGACGCCAACCACGACGGCAAGCTGACGCCGGACGAGTACAAGGCCTACGTCGCCAAGCAGCAGGGCGGCGCGGCGACCGGCAGCGACAGCAACGGCGGCCAGTAACGGGAGCGGTACCGGCACGGCGGTCGCGCGGCGATGAGGACGCGCGCCGCCTGGCCGGGACCGACTCTGGTGCACCACGAGCCTCGTGTTGCACGCTGACGCTCCATCACGACGGCGGCCTTGGGCCGCCGTCGTGCGTTGTGCCTCAGGGCAGTGCCTGTCGTCTATTGGTCGGCGACCCGCTGCTATGCTTGGCGGATGATGCCGACACCTATCGCTTTGCGTTCCTCTCCCATCGCCCTGGTCGGTTTCGACGGCGACGACACCCTGTGGAAGAGCGAGGACTATTACCGCGACGCCGAGGCCGCGTTCGAAGCCATCCTCGGCCAGTACCTGGACCTGCAGGACGCCGGCACCCTGCGGCATCTGCTGGCGGTGGAGCGCCGCAATCTCAAGGTGTTCGGCTACGGCGCGAAGGGCATGACCCTGTCGATGATCGAGGCAGCGATCGAGTTGACCGACGCGCGCATTTCCGCGCACGACATCGGGCGCATCGTCGAGATCGGCCGGGCCACCCTGCAGCATCCGGTGGAGGTGATCGCCGGCGTGCGCGAGGCGGTGGCGGCGATCGCCGCCGAGTTCGAGATCGTGCTGATCACCAAGGGCGACCTGTTCCATCAGGAAGCCAAGATCGCGCAATCCGGCCTGGATGAGCTGTTCCCGCGCATTGAAATCGTGTCGGAGAAGGATCCCAAGACCTACGCCAGGGTGCTGTCCGAGTTCGGTATCGGCGCCGAGCGCTTCGTGATGATCGGCAACTCGCTGCGGTCGGACGTGGAGCCGGTGATCGCGCTCGGTGGCTGGGGCATCCACACGCCTTACACCACCACCTGGGCGCACGAGGCCGAGCACGGGCTGTCGGCCGACGAACCGCGCCTGCGCGAAGTGGCCGCGGCCGCGGACTGGCCGCAGGCAGTGGCCGATCTCAACCGGCATGCGGCGAGCCTGCAGCAGGGCTGAGCGATTCCCCTGCCCAGCGGTGTTGGCGTGCCGGCCTGGTAGCGTCTCGTAGGAGCGGCTTCAGCCGCGACCAGGCTTTCCCGGTACGGCCCGGTCGCGGCTGAAGCCGCTCCTACAAGAGCCGGCGATTGCGCCCCGTCGTGTTCTCTTGCTTGATTCAAACGCTTTGTTGATCCCTGCGCTAGCCGGCCTCCGTCAGTAACGCACATGTCCACGCGGTGCTGCCGACAACGGCTGTCGGTGAGCAAGCAGGGGCGCGCCTGCGCCAATGCGCCGCGTACGCGTGGCGGCGGTGGGCACCGCACGGCCGGTCGCCATGCCACCGAGGCCGCAGTGCGCACCTGCCGGTTGGTCTCCTCCGTCACGCGCGCTGACAGCGCCCGCCGCCTCCGGCAGAATCGGCGCATGCGCTTGCCTCCGTCTCCTGCCGGTCTGTTCCTGTGCGTCGCGCTGTGCGTTGCCGGCCGGGCCATGGCGCAGAGCACCGCAGCGCCCGCCGCTGCTGCCGCGGACGCCGCACCGGTGGAGGTGCCCGGCACCGACGATGCCTGGATCGATCGGCAGTTGCTGGACATCGACCGCTACGCCGCGCGCTACCCCGACAGCTTCCTGGACGAGGTGGCGCGCTACGCGCAGATGCCGCGCGGCTATGCCGAGGTGCTGCTGCGCGATCGGCGCTGGCCGCCGCGCGATGTCTATGTCGCCGCGTTCCTCGCCAAGGCGGCGGGACGGCCCTACCGCGAGGTGGTGCGCGCACGCACGGCCGCCGGCGTCGCGGCCGGCTGGGCGACCGTGGCGAGCGACATGGACGCGCCGCCCGGTTCGCTGGCCTACCGCGCGCTGCGCCATGCCATCGTCGCCAGCTACGACCACTGGGACCGGCCGATCGTGCTGGACGCGCTGTTGCGCCGGCAATTGGGCGACCGCGCCGCACGCGACCGCGCCGCGGCACAGCCGCAGGACGGATCTGCGCGCACGCAATAAGCGCGGTGCAGCACGACGACACAGGGCGGCCGCCTGCACGCGCGCCCATGTCGTTGCGCGAACGTCCCGTTGCCCTGCACGGCATGCAGGCAACGTTATGCATCCACTTCAGCGCGCACGAGCCCCTCTCCCCCCGGGAGAGGGGGTGAGGGTCGGGGCGCGCAGCGCCTCAGGCAGTTTGGGTGCACGAGGCTGCGCCCGGACCCTCATTCGCCCCTGCGGGGCACCTTCTCCCGGCGGGAGAAGGAGACAGCGGTGCCGGCCACTCCCGTGCCGCACCGGTACGCGCCGCCCATTCATCCACACTGGCCGCGCCGCCGCCACAGCGCGAGAATAGGCGTTCTGCCGGTCCTGCTGCCGGCGCCACCGCCGCTCCGGACCGCCCGATGACCAACGCCTTCGTTTCGCCCGACGCTATCCGCAGCCTGTTCGCGCAGGCCATGTCCGACATGTACCGCACCGAAGTGCCGCTGTACGGCACGCTGATGGAGCTGGTGGCGCAGGTCAACGCGCAGACCCTGGCCGCGGACCAGGCACTGGAGGCGCAGCTGCAGCGCAACGACGAACGCGCGCGCCTGGACCAGGAACGGCACGGCGCGATCCGCGTCGGCACCGCCGAGGAACTGGCCACGCTGCGCCGCCTGTTCGCGGTGATGGGCATGGCGCCGGTCGGCTATTACGACCTGTCGGTGGCCGGCGTGCCGGTGCACTCCACCGCGTTCCGCCCGCTTGACGCGGCGGCGCTGGCGCGCAATCCGTTCCGCGTGTTCACCTCGCTGCTGCGGCTGGAGCTGATCGAGGACCCGGCGCTGCGCGAACAGGCGGCGCAGATCCTCGCCAAGCGGCGCATCTTCACCGACGGCGCGCTCGCGCTGATCGCGCAGTGCGAACGCGACGGCGGCCTGGCCGACGCCGACGCGCAGCGCTTCGTCGCCGAGGCGCTGGAGACCTTCCGCTGGCACAGCGACGCGACCGTGAGCCTGCCGACCTACCGCGCGCTGAGCGAGGCGCACAAGCTGATCGCCGACGTGGTCAGCTTCCACGGCCCGCACATCAACCACCTGACCCCGCGCACCCTGGACATCGACGCCGCGCAGGCGGAAATGCTGCGCCGGGGCATCGACGCCAAGGCGGTGATCGAAGGCCCGCCGCGTCGCGCCTGCCCGATCCTGCTGCGCCAGACCAGCTTCAAGGCGCTGGAGGAAACCGTGCGCTTCCCGGCGGCCGCGGACGGCGCCGAGGCCGGCACCCACACCGCGCGGTTCGGCGAGATCGAACAGCGCGGCCTGGCCCTGACACCGAAGGGCCGCGCGCTGTACGACGCGTTGCTGGAACGTGCACGCGCCGCCGATGGCAGCGCCGGTGCCGACTACGCCACGCGCCTGCAGGCCGCGTTCGCCGATTTCCCCGACGACTACGCCACCCTGCGCCGCGAGGGCCTGGGTTATTTCCGCTACGCCCTGACCGATGCCGGTCGCGCCGCCGGCGCTGCGGCCCTGGCCGGCAAGCCGGCCGAAGCGCTGATCGCCGATGGCCTGGCTAGCGCCGACCCGATCGTCTACGAGGACTTCCTGCCGGTCAGCGCCGCCGGCATCTTCCAGTCCAACCTCGGCGGCGGCGAACAGCGCGCCTACGCCGCGCACGCCAACCGCGCCGCGTTCGAGCAGGCGCTGGGCGCGACGGTGCACGACGAGTTCGCGATCTACGCCGGTATCGAGCGCGAATCGCTGGAGGCGTTGGCGGGCTGACAGCTGTGTTCCTGTTGTCAACGACGGTAAGACAAGGACGATGTCCGACGTCGTGGGTACCTGTCTCTGGATGTCCGGGGCTTGGTTGCACCACCAATGATGTCGCCTGATTTGAAACGGCCGGCGTCACTGGTAAGTGATTCACTTGACGGTACCGTCGATTGGTATCAGTATTTGAACCGAAAACCGGCCGTTTGCAGGTGACATATAAGCGGGGCTTGCCCCCCACCTGCATCCGGCCATCTTATTGCCTAAGGAGATGGGCATGCATCGGCGCTTTGCCGTCCTGTTGGATGCGGGATTCGTCAAAAGAAAATTGAAGTCGAGCGGTGAAGTTTCCGCCAACCGCATACAGCAACTTGTAGAGGCAATTCGCAAGCACGAATGCCTTCAGGATTGCCTTCTGCATCGCGTCTACTACTACGACGCTGCGCCACTTGGAAGATCGGTTGAGCAGCCTGTCACTGGCGAGGTCATCGAGTACGACAAGACGCCTGTGTTCCAATCCAACGTGGCCTTGGTGAGGGATGTTGCCAAGCTTCCCCATTTTGCGCTTCGTCAGGGTGAATGTAGCCACGATGGTTGGATGGCAAAGTTCAAGTCGCTGAAAAGCGCGGGGAACTACGATGCCGGGTCTGACACGTTGAAGCTGAAAAGCTCGGACCTGAAACCGGTCATCAAGCAAAAAGGCGTGGACATGCGTATCGGCATGGATATCGCTGCCCTGACTCTAAAAAAGCATGTGGAAGTCATCGTGCTTGTCACGGCAGACAGTGATTTCATTCCTGCAATGAAGTTTGCGCGTCGGGAAGGCGCGCAACTCTATTTGTTCAGCCTCGGCCATGGAACAAAAGAGGATGTGGTCGAGAACGCGGATCTTATGATCGTGTCGACAGCTAAATCTCTGATGGACGCACTGGCGGCATGACCGGCTCCGCACCTCGGAATTCGAAACGAATGGCGCGAGGCGCTGTGCTCGACAAGATCCAGGTGCGCGCGCCGCGCTCCCGCCGGATTTACCCCGCGTAACGCGCCTTCAGCATGGCGTACGCCGAGCGCAGCGCCAGTGCTTCGCCACCCGCCGGGCGGCCGGGGCGGTCGCTGTCGTTCCAGGCGTACACGTCCAGGTGCGCCCAGGCCTGCCGTGCCGGCACGAAGCGCTCCAGGTACAGGGCCGCGGTGACTGCGCCGGCCATGCGCGAGCCGGCGTTGGCCAGGTCGGCGACCGAACTGGTGAGGTAGCGCAGGTAGGGGCGCCACAGCGGCATGCGCCAGACCGGGTCGCGGGTGCGCTCGCCGGCGGCGATCCAGGCCTGCGCCAGCGTGTCGTCGTTGCTGAACAGCGCGGGCAGGTCCGGACCCAGGGCGATGCGCGCGGCGCCGGTCAACGTGGCGAAATCCAGGATCGCGTCGGGGCGCTGCTCGCCGGCGTAGGCCAGCGCATCGCACAGCACCAGGCGGCCTTCGGCGTCGGTGTTGTCGATCTCCACGCTGGTGCCCTGGCGGGTGGCGATCACCTCGCCGGGGCGGAACGCGTTCGGGCCGACCGCGTTCTCCACCGCCGGCAGCAGCACGGTCAGCCGCAGCGGCAGGCGCTGCGCCATCACCAGCCCGGCCAGCGCCAGCGCGTGCGCGGCGCCGCCCATGTCCTTCTTCATGTTGCGCATGCCGTCGGCCGGCTTCAGGTCCAGGCCGCCGGTGTCGAAGCACACGCCCTTGCCGACCAGCGCCACGTGCGGGTGCGCCTCCTCGCCCCAGCGCAGCACCAGCAGGCGCGGTGCGCGGTGCGAGGCGCGGCCGACCGCGTGGATGGCCGGGAAGTTCTGCTCCAGCAGCGCGTCGCCGACGATGCTCTCGAACTGCGCGCCGTGGTCCTGCGCGATCGCGCGTGCGGCCTCTTCCAACTGCTCCGGCCCCATGTGCTCGGTGGGCGTGTTGACCCAGTCGCGCACGCGCAGGCTGGCGGCGATCAGGTCGCATACTTCGGCCTGCGGCGTGGCCAGCAACTGCGCCGGCAGCCGCGGCGGTTGCTTGTAGCGGGCGAAGCGATAGCTGCCCAGGCCCCAGCCCAGGTGCAGCGCCGCCAGCGTGTCGGCGTCCAGCGCGCTGTCCACGCGCCAGGTGCTGCCGGCCGGCAGCGCGAACGGCGCATGCGCATAGGCATACGCATCGCCGCGATCGCCGACGCCCAGCACCGCGGCGGCCACGCCGTCGGCGCCCGGCAGCAGCAGCACGCTGCCCGGCGCGGCCATGAATTGCTGGGTGTCCATCCACGCCACCCACGCCGGCGATTGCGCCGCGCGCCATTCGGCCAGGTGCTCGCGGTCGAGCACGTACAGCGGCAGCGCATGGGTGGAGGCGTCGGTGAAGCCGGTCGGCAGGGACATCAGCGGATCCTTGGAAGAGGGAGAAGACCGGTGGGCGAGAGGGCGCGGATCAGGCGCGCGCCGCGTCGGCCGGCTGGGTCGCGTCCAGCCAGTCGGCCAGGCCGGTAAGAGTGTCGAAGTGCAGATCGGGCGGGGTCGGCGGATGCCAGGCCTGCGCCTCGCGGTTGATCCAGCAACCGCGCAGGCCGGCCTGCATCGCACCGACCACGTCGATCTCGATATGGTCGCCCACGTGCAGCACCTGTGCGCAGGGCAGGCCCAGGCGCGCGCAGGCGGCGCGGAAGATGCCCGGGTCCGGCTTGGCCGCGCCGTGTTCGCGGGCACTGAGCTGGAAGGCGAAATGGCGGTCCAGGCCGATCGTGGCCAGGTCGGCGTTGCCGTTGCTCAGCGCCACCACCGGCACGCGCGCGGCGATGCGCTCCAGCGCGGCGATGCTGTCCGGGTAGCACTCCACCTGGTTGCGCGCGGCATGGAACACCGCATACGCAGGTTCCAGCAAGGCCTCATCGGCGCCGCTGTCCTGCAGCGCACGGCGCAGGGTCAGCCGACGCAGTTCGCTGAGGTCGTGGTGCAGGTGCGGATGCGCGGCGAACACTTCTTCGCGCAGTTGCCGCATCGCCGCGACCGGGAAGCGCGCGGCGGTGGCCGGGCTGTGCTGCAGCAGCCAGTCGTGCAGCACCTGCTCGATGCGCGCGCCGATCGGCGCGAACGGCCACAGGGTGTCGTCCAGATCCAGCGTGATCGCGCGGACGGGGAAGGAGGGCATGGAAGTCACCGGCGCATTTTACGCCAAGCGCCGCCGCCGCCGCGGGCCGCGCCCGGTAGACAGCACTCGCGCGCTTCCGCCAATCCCCAATCCCGACTCCCCAATCCCGGCCTCACTCCAGCAACCGCGCCCAACGCTGCATGCCCTCGACCCGCGCCAGCACCATCTTGATGCACACCAGCAGCGGCACCGCCAGCAGCAGGCCGATCATGCCCCACAGCCAGCCGAACAGCATCAGCGCCAGGATCAGCATCAGCGGCGAGATCGCCATGCGCCGGCCGAGCACGATCGGCGTCACCACCTGGCCTTCCAGGGTGTGCAGCGCCAGGTACAGGATCGCCGGCAGCGCCGCGCTCAGCGGTTCGCGGAAGGCGACGAAGCCCATCAGCAGCATCAGCACTGCGCCGATCAGCGGCCCCACGTAGGGCGCGAAATTCAGCAGCGCCACCACCGTGCCCCACAGCAGCGCTTCCTGTGGCGCGATGCCCAGCAGGATCAAGATGCCGGCGAAGATCAGGCCGACCAGCGTATTGATCACGGTGATGGTCAGGACGTAGCGCGAGACCTCGCGTTCGATCGAGCGCAGGATCTCGGTAGTGAATTTCTGTTGCTGCCGACTGGGCAGCAACGCGATCGCATGGCGCTGCAGGTTCTCGCCGAACACCATGAAGAAGAACGTCAGCAACACCACCGCCAGCGCCGAGGCGGCCACCCGCGGGGTCCGCACCAGCGCCTTGTACGGGTCATCCATCTGCGTGCGGATCACCTGCACGCGGCGTCCACTCTCGCCGCCAGCGGCGCGGGCGAAGTTTTCCGCGGCCTGGTTGGCCTGCTGCATCGGCTTGGTCAGGTCGCGCACCTGGGTGGCGAGGTGGCGCAGCTGCGCCGGCGCCTGCTGCGCCCACTCGGCGGCGGGGCCGGCCAGTTGCACGGTCAGCGTCGTCGCCACCGCCATGCCCGACAGCAGCACCAGCAGCGCGGCCAGGAAGCGCGGCAGGTACAGCCGTTGCAGCATGCGCAGGATCGGGTTGCCGACCAGGGCGAAGAAGGCGGCGAGCAGGATCGGCAGGATCACGTCCTGCGCGGCCCACAGGGTGTAGCAGACCGCCAGGGTGGCCAGCACCACCAGCGAGACCGGTCCGCGCGGGCGCGGAGCGGGGGGAGGCGGCAGGGTGCCGTGCGGGGCGTCGTCGGCGACGACCGCGGGATCGGGAACTGTGCTCATCGGACCTGCGATGCAGTGGCCTCGGCGCGCGCCGCAGTGCACGCGCCGAACGGCGTCGAAAAGGAAGCGAAGTGTAGGCCGGATCGTGGCCGGCGCGATATCAAGGCGGCGTGGCCGCCGCGTGCGCGCGGCGTGGCGGCCCAGGCCAGCCACGCGCGGATCCCAGGAACGTCAGTCCTGGCCCTGGCGCTCGGACAGGTCGGTCGCCGCTTCGGCCGCGGCGGGTTGCCCGGGGCGCGAGGCCATCGGCGGCCGCGGCGGCTGCGGGCGGGCAGCGGATGGGGGAACGGGTGCAACGGGAGGCGGGGCCTGGGTGGCGGCATCCACGGCCGCATCCTGTGCGGTGTCCGCCGCCTGCTCGGCATCGTCGGAGGCGCGCTCGGCGTCGTCGGACGCGCTCTTGGCGGTGGTGGCGTTGATCAGGCTCGAGACCGCGCTGAGCATCTGCAGCCAGCGCGCGCCGCCGAGCTTGCCGACCACGGCCGCCGGTTCGGCGCGACCGACCAGGAAGCCGGTGCCGAGGCCGACGATCACGATCCGCCACGGCGTCCAGCCTTCGCGCCAGACCTGCTGCAGGGTCGTCCAGTGCGTGCGCACCTGCTCCTGGCGTCCTTCAAGCACCGATTCGGCGCGGGCGATGCGGTGCTGCAATTGCCGCAGGGTCATGGTGTGGCCTCGCGCTTGGCGATATCCTCGTCGCCGTCCTCGTCGTCGCCGCCGATGCCCAGCTTGGCCAACTGGCGGCGGGTGGCGTCGAGCTTGCTCATGTCGAAGTAGCGCAGCGCCTGCCAGGCGCCGAGCGCTGTGACCACCAGGCTGAAGGCCGCGGTCGCCGAGATCGACGCCAGCCACGACCAGCCCATGCGCTGCAGCAGGGCGATCATCGCGCCCATCAGCAGCATCCACGCCGACGCGCCGAACGCCACCGACACGGTCAGCCACACCAGCGCCCGCGCCAGGGCGGCACGGGCCAGGGCGAAGTCCGCGGCCACCAGCTTGCGCAGCGCGCGGCCGGTGTCCAGGGTGGCATTGAGTCCTTCGCGCCCGGCCGTGCCGAGCGCGCGGAAGGATTCCTCCAGCGACGGTGCGGCCGCGGCGTCTGCCGCGGCGCCGTCGGTGCGGGCCTGCTCCTCGCTCACGCGCGGCTTACTTGTCGCCGCCGCTGCGCGCCAGCTTGGCGATGATCCAGCCGGTGGCGAAGGCCACGCCGAACGAGGCCAGCGGACGCTCGCGGATCAGTTCGGCCGCGCTGTCG
Source organism: Xanthomonas protegens (assembly GCF_038442435.1). Classification (NCBI taxonomy): domain Bacteria; kingdom Pseudomonadati; phylum Pseudomonadota; class Gammaproteobacteria; order Lysobacterales; family Lysobacteraceae; genus Xanthomonas; species Xanthomonas protegens. The sequence continues at coordinate 50,681 of NZ_JAQJCQ010000002.1, forward strand.
ATCAGGTCGCGGCCCTTGTCCAGCAGCACGTCCACCTGCTCCTTCGCCGCCGCGCCGCCGAACTCGGCCGCCGCCAGTCCGGACAGCGCGCTGTCGGACAGCTCGGCCTTGACGTTGGCCTTGCCCAGCTTCAGTTCTTCGCCGGCGGCACCGGCAGCGCCCTTGATCGCGTCGCCTGCATAGCTGGCCGCGGACTTCAGGTGCGCGCCGGCTTCGCTCAGGTTGTCCTTGAGGTTCTCGGTATTGGTCGGGCTGGCATTCATGGGCATGTCTCCTCTGGGGTTTGGGGGCCTGCCGTCCGCCAATGCGGACGCTGCGCAGAACGGGGCGACACCAATACCATCGGCGGGGTGTACGGGGTGTTAGCTCGTCGCCGCACGCGGTGCGCCATAGTGTCGGCGCTCGCCGGCGAGCAGCCAAGTCCCGGAGGAACTGTCATGCACGCGTACGGCAATCGGAGCGGCCATGCCGGGGTGGTCGCCTACGACAGCGGCCCGGACTGGATCGTGCTGCGCTTCGCCGACGGCGCCACCTACCGCTACGACCGCCAGCATCCCGGCCTGCTCCATGTCATGGAGATGCAGCGCCTGGCCGCGGCCGGGCGCGGCCTCACCACCTATCTCAATCAGCACGTGCGCGACGACTACGCCGCGCGCCTGGACTGAGCGTGCCGGCTCACTGCATGACCAGGTCGGCCTGCGCACCGCCGCGCACCACGCGCAGCACCAGTTGCGCCGGCTTGCGCGCGAAGTTGGCGCGGTAGCTGGCCAGGTCGGCGAATTCGCCGACCGAGGCGGCCACCACGATGTCGCCGCTGGCCAGGCCGTTGCGCGCCGCACGGCTGCCGCGCGCCACGCTGCCAATCAGCACGCCGGAGATGCCGGACTGGCGCAGCGATTCGGGCAGGTCGGCGAAGGTGGCGCCGCTCAGCCGCGGATCCAGCGACTCGCCGCTGATCGCGCGCGGCTGTTCCTTGAGCGTGGCCTTGAGCTGCAGCGGCTTGCCGTCGCGGCGCACGTCCAGGGTCACCGTGCTGCCCACCGGCTGCAGGCCTTCGTAGTTGTGCAGCGCCTCGGCACTGTCCAGGCGCTCGCCGTTGGCGCCGGTGATCACGTCGCCCGGCTGCAGCCCGGCGGCCGCGGCCGCCGAGCCGGCCAGCACCCGCGTCACCAGCGCCCCGCGCGGCGCCGACAGGCCCAGGCCCTGCGCCATCTGCGTGGTCAGGTTCTGCGTCTCGATGCCGAAGGTGCCGCGGATCATCACCCCGTTGTTCTTGATCAACTGGTCGACCACCGCGCGCGCCAGGTTCGACGGGATCGCCAGGCCCAGACCGATGTTGCCGGCCATGCTGCCCTGCGGGTTGAAGCTGGCGGTGTTGATGCCGACCAGTTCGCCGCGCAGGTCCACCAGCGCGCCGCCGGAGTTGCCCGGGTTGATCGAGGCGTCGGTCTGGATGAAGTTCTGGTAGCCCAGGCCGCGGATGCCGTTGCGGCCCATCGCCGAGACGATGCCGGAGGTGACGGTCTGGGTGAAGCCGAACGGGTTGCCGATGGCCGCGACGAAATCGCCCACGCGCAGCTTGTCGCTGTCGCCCAGGCGGATCTCGGTGAGGTTGTCGGCCTTGATCCGGATCAGCGCGATGTCGGTGTCCGCGTCCGAGCCCATGAACTCGGCCTTGAAGCTGCGCCCGTCGGCCAGGGTCACCTGCACGTCGTCGGCGTTCTCCACCACGTGGTGGTTGGTCAGCACGTAGCCGTTCTTCGCGTCGATGATCACGCCCGAACCCAGCGATTCGTTGATGCGCTCCTGCGGGATGTCCGGGAACAGGCGGCGCAGGATCGGGTCGTTGAAGAACGGATTGCGCACCCGCACCACCTGCTTGGTGTTGATGCTCACCACCGCCGGCATCACCTTCTGCAGCATCGGCGCCAGGGAAGGCAGCGGCTCGCCGGCCACCGCGGAGGGCAGGCGCGCGGCCCCGGACAGCGGCGGCGCCGCGACCGGCGCGGCCTCGGCGCGGTTGTCCAGTTGCGCATTGATCGCGGTGGCGGCGAAACCGCCGAAGGCAGCGGCGGCGGTCAGGGTCAGCAGCGTGGGCAGCGGTCGCATGGGGTCGGTTTCCGGGGAACGCGGGAGACGTGGGGCAGATGGGCGCGCGTGCGCGTAAATCAAGATGAACGCGCGGCGTTTAACCGCCAGTGAAAGCGCTCCGACGCCACCTGCGCAAGGCCGCCAAGGCGCCCCGCGTGCACAGCCGCTCGACAGCATGTGATCGGCGCGCGACGACGTTGACAGTCGGCCTGCCCGGCGTTAGCGTTCACGCTTGCATTAGCCACTACATGTAGCGGTATCGGTTCGGTACGGCACTAGAACTAGGGCTTTCTTCACCAGGACTTCACATCCAGGGGCGTGCTCGGCGGTGCATGACGGGACGGTGACAGGGGACGTCGCGAATTCGGGGAATTTCGGTCGGTCGAGCGCAGGCGCCGCGTGCGCTGCCGCGGCCGTCGCTGCCGTGCAGCGCAAGTGCGATAGAGACAAGACACACGGCGGATGACCACCCATCCGCCCCATCGGGACAGGTTCGAGGAGAACACAGCAGAATGAGTACGGTGCGCCTGGAAGTCGTCCAGACCGGATCCAAGCACGACCCCATCCCGATGCAGCCGGCGTCGCAGGACATCTGGGACAAGAAGTATCGGCTCAAGACCAAGCAGGGCGAGCCGCTGGATGCCGACATCGACGGCACCTACCTGCGCGTGGCCCGTGCGCTGGCCGACGCGGAGACCGGCGAGGAGCAGCGCGCCTACTGGTTCGAGCGCTTCGCCTGGGCGCTGCGCCGCGGCGCGATCCCGGCCGGGCGCATCACCTCCAATGCCGGCGCGCAGGAACACAAGCCGGCCACCAGCACGATCAACTGCACCGTGTCCGGCACCATCACCGACTCGATGGACGGCATCCTGGAGAAGGTCCACGAGGCCGGTCTGACCCTCAAGGCCGGCTGCGGCATCGGCTACGAGTTCAGCACGCTGCGCCCGCGCGGCGCGTTCGTGGCCGGCGCCGGCGCCTACACCTCCGGGCCGATGTCGTTCATGGATATCTTCGACAAGATGTGCTTCACCGTGTCCTCGGCCGGCGGTCGCCGCGGCGCGCAGATGGGCACCTTCGACGTGTCCCACCCGGATGTGAAGGACTTCATCCGCGCCAAGCGCGAGGACGGGCGCCTGCGCCAGTTCAACCTGTCGCTGCTGATCACCGACGGCTTCATGCAGGCGGTGGAGCAGGACGCCGACTGGCCGCTGGTGTTCCCGGTGAACCGCAAGGAAGAGGCCGACGTCGACCTGGCCGACGCCAGTGCCGTGGTGTGGCGCGACTGGCCCACGCACAAGGACTACATCGTGCGCGACGACGGCCTGGTCGCGTGCAAGGTGTACGGGCACATCCGCGCCCGCCACCTGTGGGACATGATCATGGTCTCCACCTACGACTACGCCGAGCCGGGTTTCATCCTGATCGACCGCGTCAACGAAATGAACAACAACTGGTGGTGCGAGAACATCCGCGCGACCAATCCTTGCGGCGAGCAACCATTGCCGCCGTACGGCGCCTGCCTGCTCGGCTCGATCAACCTCACCACCTTCGTGCGCGAGCCGTTCACCGAGCGCGCCCGCTTCGACTGGGAGGAATACAGGGAAGTGGTGCGGGTGTTCACCCGCATGCTCGACAACGTGGTCGAGGTCAACGGCCTGCCGCTGCAGCAGCAGCGCGACGAGATCATGCGCAAGCGCCGCCACGGCATGGGCTTCCTCGGTCTGGGTTCGACCATGACCATGCTGCGGATGAAGTACGGCAGCGCCGAGTCCTGCGAGTTCACCGAGTCCATCGCCCGCGAGATGGCCGTGGCCGGCTGGGAGACCGCACTGTCGCTGGCCAAGGAAAAGGGCCCGGCGCCGATCATGCAGGAAACCTTCGAGGTCACCGCGGCGATGCTGCGGCAGCGCCCGGAGATGGCCCGCGATGGCTGGCGCGTCGGTGAGCGCATCGAGGGCCGGCTGCTGCATGCCAAGTACAGCCGCTACATGCAGCGCATCGCCGAAGTTGCGCCGGCGCTGGTCGAGGAACTGGCCGAGGTGGGCGCGCGCTTCACCCACCACAGTTCCATCGCCCCCACCGGCACCATCTCGCTGAGCCTGGCCAACAACGCCTCCAACGGCATCGAGCCGAGCTTCGCCCACCACTACAGCCGCAACGTGATCCGCGAGGGCAAGAAGAGCAAGGAGAAGGTGGACGTGTTCTCCTTCGAGCTGCTGGCCTACCGCCACCTGGTCAACGCCAAGGCGATGCCGTTCGCCGAGGACGCTGCCGCGCGCCTGCCGGACTACTTCATCGCCGCCGACGACATCCACCCCAAGGAACACGTGGACGTGCAGGCCGCCGCGCAGAAGTGGGTGGACAGCTCCATCTCCAAGACCGCCAACGTCCCCACCGACTATCCCTACGAGCAGTTCAAGGACATCTACCGCTACGCCCACCAGCAGGGCTTGAAGGGCTGCACCACGTTCCGCTTCAACCCGGCCGCCTTCCAGGGCGTGCTGGTCAAGGAGGCGGACCTGGAGAACACCACCTACCGCTTCGAGCTGGAAGACGGCAGCGTGGTCGAGGTCAAGGGCAACGAACAGATCGAGTACGACGGCGAGATGCACACCGCCGCCAACCTGTTCGATGCGCTGAAAGAAGGGTATTACGGCAAGTTCTGACGCCGTCCCGTCTCCCCTTTCGCGCCGGCGGAGGGGAGGGCGGCGGTGGGAGCCCCGGAAGTGCGGCGCGCCGCACTTCCCCAACGCTTCCCCACCGTCCGCCGAATGTCGCCGTTTCCGGCTCCCCGCTTCGCTGCAATCGGTATAGCATCGCCCGCGTTACATAAACACTGACACCCTGAGGAGGGTTTTATGAGCAATGGGAATGGCGTCACGGCGACGCTGACGCAGGTCGCCGAGAACGTGAAAGAAACCGCCACCAACGTGGGCGAGACCATCGCGGCCACCGCCAGCGAGGCCGTCGCCAGCGTCAAGCAGACCGCCGAGAACGTGCAGAAGCGCGTGCAGGACCAGGTCGCCAAGACCCGCAAGGCGGTGAAGAAGGCCGAGAAGGCCGTGGCCAAGCGCGCCGAGAAGGCCGGCAAGGCGGTCAAGAAGACCGTCGCCAGCGCGCGCCAGAAGCTGGAAGCGGCCAAGGCCAGCGCCCAGGCCGAAGCGGCCGCGCTGACCAAGGGCGGCAAGAAGACCGCCAAGAAGGCGGCTGCGAAGAAGGCGCCGGCGAAGAAGGCCGCTGCCAAGAAGGCCGTTGCGAAAAAGGCCGTCGCCAAGAAGGCTCCGGCCAAGAAAGTGACCGCCAAGAAGGCCGCGCCGAAGAAGGCGGTCAAGAAGGTCGCCGCCAAGAAGGCCGTGACCAAGAAGTCGGTGGTCGCCAAGAAGAGCGCGGTGAAGAAGAGCTTGGGCGCCCGCAAGGCCGTCGCCAAGAAAGCGGTGAAGAAGGTCGCCAAGGCGGTCAAGAAGAGCACCGCCAAGGTCGCCAAGAAGAGCGCCGCCGTGAAGAAGACCGCCGTGCGCAAGGCCGCCGGCAAGAAGGCCGCGGCCACCCGCGCCAAGAAGTAAGCCGTCCCGTCGCACCCTCTCTCCCGTGCGCGGGAGAGAGGCCGGGCCCACGCCCGTCCCGCTCCGCCTTCCAGGAACGCACGCCTCATGGCCATCAAGATCGACCAGAAAATCAAGGGCTACGCCGTCGTCACTCCCGAGGACAAGGCGCGCGACGCCGCCGCCGCGGTGCCCGCCTCGTCGATCGACCGTGCCACCGCCGAGGCCGAAGCGCCTGCCGACAACATCATCCACATGCACGAGCGCATCGAGCGCCCGGACGTGCTGATCGGCAGCACCTACAAGATCAAGTCGCCGTTGGTGGAACACGCCATGTACGTGACCCTCAACGACATCGTGCTCAACGCCGGCACCGAGCACGAACTGCGCCGCCCGTTCGAAATCTTCGTCAACTCCAAGTCCATGGAGCATTTCCAGTGGATCGTGGCGCTGACCCGCATCATGTCCGCCGTGTTCCGCAAGGGCGGCGACGTCACCTTCCTGGTCGACGAGATGAAGGCCGTGTTCGACCCCAAGGGCGGCTACTTCAAGGCCGGCGGCGTGTACATGCCGTCGCTGGTCGCCGAACTGGGCAGCATCGTCGAAGAGCACATGAAGTCGATCGGCCTGCTGCACGACCCGGAAATGAGCGACCACCAGCGCGCGCTGATCGCCGAGAAGCGCAAGCAGTACGAAGAGCGCTCAAAAAAAAACAGTGACGTGAGCAAGGCGGTTCCTTCTCCTTCGGGAGAAGGTGCCAGCAGGGCGGATGAGGGGACGGTTTCCGCCGACTCCACCGCCGACCACGAAGAGGACATCGCCGTCACCGGCGACGGCGCGAGTTTCCCGCCGTCGGCAACGATGTGCCATAAGTGCAATACCAAGGCGCTCGTCATCATGGACGGGTGTGCGACTTGTTTGAATTGTGGGTATTCGAAGTGCGGGTGAGTTGAACTATGGGATAGGGGGAGTAATGGATTATAAAGAAGAGATTTTCAAAGCTGTTCTTAGTGGGGCAACTAAGGCTGCGTTAGACCAGATTATTGGTCGTTTGCGTAAAAAGAGTTCTAATCATAATTTTGATGCGGAGCTTATCCGGAGTAGGTTGGAACTCAATGCAGCAGGTCTGTTGAAGGTTAAAACCTTACTTGCCCCAGAAAATCTTACCCCGCTGGGGAAGTTTTATTGTGCGCCTCGAGTGACGGGTGACTTGTCAAGAGGTAGGCCTGAGTCCGTAGATCATTTTAAAGAGGATCACGTACTTATCGAAGGTATTGCTGGGCAGGGTAAATCCATGTTGCTTAGGATGCTTTGCGCCAATGCAATACTTAATGAGGGTAAAATAGGTGTTTTTATTGAGCTAAGGCGAGCGGAAAGGAGTAAGCCGTTAGCCACTATTTTGATGGAAGCTCTGCGAGATTTTGGACTTCCGGGGAACGGGGAAAGTCTAAAGGAACTATCTGTAAAGAAAGATCTGATAGTATTTTTGGATGGATTTGATGAGTTGGATCAAAAAAACTCTGAGAAAGTTGATCGCGACTTGCACTACTTAGTTTCAACATATCCCTTTGTGCGCGTGTTTCTGACGTCGCGTCCTCATACTGGTATGTCTAAAAGCTCTTATCTGCACAATTGCAGAATTGAAAAGCTTGACAGATCTGATGTGCATAGATTAGTCAGAAAGCTTTGCCCGAATGATTCGTCATCTCAAGAGCTCATAAAGGCGCTCGATTTTCATAAGGGGAATGCCCTTAGTTTATTGGAAACCCCGTTACTTGTTACACTTTTGGTCGCTCAGTATGCGCAAACTCAGCGTCTTCCTGAGCAGTTGGCGGAATTTTACGACAATATATTTCCGGTGCTTTTTGAGCGGCATGATAGCTTCAAAACCCCCTTCATTAGACCTCGGCGGCTTGGACTAACTACCCATTTGTATAGAAAAATTTTCCAGCGGTTTTGTTTTGCTTCCTTGCTTTCTGTGAAGCTGGATAGTGAGACATCTTTGCGTATTTCGGAATGGGCAATGAAGCTATGTGATGTTCATGGGGAGGCGGGTTTTTTTCTTGACGACATCGCTACCACTTCGTCTTTAATAAATGAGGAGGCGGGGGAATGGGCATTCATCCATAATAGCATCCAAGAGTTTTATGCGGCATCCTTTCTCCTGTCTTGTGGAGATGAGGAGCTCGCTGATTATGGCGAAAAGGTGAGAAATCTAGAAAGCGGTTCCTCAGTGGATCAAGTGTTCCGCTTTGCTGAGGAAATTAACTCAGTAAGGTTCTTGGAATTTCTGCAGTTGCCCTTTCTTAAGACTCTCGTTGCACCAATTGACAGCAATCAAGTCATTAATGATGACCAGGTGATAAATTGGTTGTCTGCTAGGGATTTAGTTGTAACTTGGGATAAGAATAGAGTCAATGGAGGTGCACACTTTACCATCCATATGGATGCCCGCGACGGAGGTGTAATTCGCCTTTTTGCGCCAAATCAGTCGATTGGTGCGGTACATGCAGCTATTTCTCTTGGTAAGAGAGACTGCGTGGAGCAGCTGATTAAAGTTCCTGGAGTCAGAAGCCGTCTATTGAGTTTGGTTTCTGAGCGAATTGAGGAAAGGCTCGTGAAGCTTAATGAGTGCTCTGAAAAGGTTAAGAGAAATCGAGAGGAGAAAAAGAAGTCTGAGCAGTTCTTGGATTCTCTATTGGCTAATTGATGTTGATTTAAGTGGAATTTTGATTGGGATGTCGAGGTTATAGATCAGAACCTTCTGTGGGCGCGGGGAGCGGGTCAGGTGCACTTTTGGTAGATGGATCTGCACTTCAATACGACCAGGATCGATTTCGATAGAGCAAAGGACCGCAGGGGGCGGAAAGATGATTCAAGACCAGGAGAGATGGATCTCAGCAGCCATCCTTCTATTCGTGTTCGCGGGTTTTGTGCTCACGGTTGTGCTGGTGCGACGGGCCAACAGACGGGAAAGCGCGCTAGAAGCCCTTCCAGCGGTGCCGATGGCGCGCGTGAGCGTAGGCATGCACTGGGATAGCGATACCAGCATGCCCATCCCCAAGTGGGAGGCCATTGCAGAGGCTGAGCCAGCGGAAGCGGGGGCGGACGCGTTGCATGTCTACTGGACCTCTGCCGCGCGACAATGGCTGGAGGTCTTGAACAAGCAGTTGGGCGATCACTATGCGGTGACCGAATCCGCCGACTTCCTGCTGTTGTCGAACCTAGAGGCGCGGCCGGCAACGGTGGTGTTGCAGACCTGCCAGCGCATGCTGGCCAGGATCCGTCGCAATCTGGGCGCGCTGGCGGTCGAGCAGGGCATGGGCAAGCATGTGGTGATCGTGTTCGCCGATGACGACGACTACTACGCCTATGTCTCCAATTACTACCCTGAGGGCGGAGAGTATGCGATGTCCTCGGGGATGTTCATCAGGGCCGGCTATGGGCACTTCGTGGTGCCGCTGGCGATCATGGACGCGATGGAGCCTGTGATCGCACACGAGCTGACGCATTGCTTGCTGCAGCACTTGCCGATCCCGGCGTGGTTGAACGAAGGCCTGGCGGTCAACACCGAGCACACGATGTTCCCGCAGCTGGCCATGCCGAGCGCGCAGAAGTACTTCCAGCACGAGATCCCGGCCCGCCATGCAGCGTACTGGAATGCGGACAGCATCCAGACGTTCTGGTCCGGAAAGTCGTTCCTGGCGACCGACGATGGCAACGCGCTTTCCTACGATCTGGCCAAGAAGATCACGGCGCTCGCCGCCGGGGACGAACCCGCGTTTCGTGCATTCGTCGCTGAAGCAAGCATGGACGACGGTGGCGTGGCCGCTGCGCAGCACCTGGGCTATCCGCTCGAACACCTTGTCCAGGCCGTGCTGGGTGACGGGGATTGGTCGCCGAAGCCCGAGCGCTGGCATCGGGACGTCGAGCGTGGACAGTTCTGATCAGACGTCAGGTGCCGCAAGCGATGCACCGGTTGAAGTGCCGACCGGGAATTGCCGCAGCGCACCCGTGACGCGCTGTACTAGCTTGACTGGATTGGTCTAGGCGCAGCGCCGCGTGCATCACGCCGCGCCGGTTGAACTGCACGCCGCCGCGTGACGCCGCCACCGATGTTCCCGGTCATGCCACCCTGCTACGGTGCGCCCTGGTGGGAAGCGGCGGCGACGCCGTTCCGGCGCGCAGCGAACGACAGGGGAGTGTGGATGCGGGGACGTGGGGAGCCGTCAGGCGGATGGGGCGAGTTGCTGCTGGTGGTGGCGGTGGCGTTCGGGTTGCCGATCTATTGGAGTGCGCTGGCGGTGCTGGCGCCGGTGGTGGAGCCGTCGTTCTCCGACGCGAACCTGTGGGGCATGGTGTTCTACGAGCTGCTGGTGCTGGCGTTGTTGCTGCCGACGCTGTGGTTCCGCGGCTGGACGCCGCAGGCGCTGGGGCTGCAGTGGCAGGCGAGCGACATCGGCGTTGGCCTGGCGCTGTTGGCCGCCTGTCTGGTGGCGACCTATCCGTTGAATCTGTTGAACGACAGCGTGGCGGCCGAGGTGAACCCGTCGATGGACGCGATGGTGGCCGGGCCGCTGTCGGCGGGCGTGGTGGTGCTGGTCTCGCTGCTCAATCCGATCTTCGAGGAGGTGTTCGTCTGCGCCTACGTGATCCGCGCGCTGGAGCGGCGGCACAGTCCGGCGTTCGCGGTGAACGTGAGCGTGGCGATCCGTGCGTCGTACCACCTGTACCAGGGGCCGGTCGGCGCCATCGGCATCGTGGTGGTCGGGCTGATCCTGGGTTGGTGGGTGGCGCGCACCGGGCGGCTGTGGCCGGCGATCGTGGCGCATGCCGCGCTGGATTTGCTGGGATTGATGGTCTACGTCTGATGCGCAGGGCGCGCGCGACGGCAGGCGGGCGTGCACCGGTTGGTCGCAGCGTCGGCATGCGCGAGCCCGGCCGCCCATTCCATCGACGACATGCCGTCGGCCACCATGCCTGACCACTCCGGCACTGGTGTTCGGCCGCCCGTTGGCTGAATTCGCGGCTGCGGCCTCACTGGCGCGGTCGCTGGCGTAGACAGCTACATTCCTGAACAAGTCGGCGCTTTCGCCGCTGTACGCCACGGCTTACAGTCGAACGACAAGGACGTGTCGCCCGCTGGGACAAACGGGGGAAGGTCCGGGGTTCCCCGCTGCTCGATCGCGCCGGTCACGGCGCGCGCCGCGCGGGTCGCAACGCTTTCAGGGGAGAAGCGGGATGGCGTCGACCGAGGATCTGCCAGAACCTCATCCGTTGTTCGAGCTGCTGTCGGGCGAGATCAGCGACCGCGAACTGCGCCGCTGCCTGCGCGTGGTGCGCCTGCACCTGGGCATGGACGTGGCGTTCCTGTCGCGCTTCCGCGAAACCGACCGCGTGCTGGATCACGTGGACGGGCCGCCCGACGGGCCGATCCACGAAGGCCAGATCCTGCCGTTCGCCGATGGCTACTGCATGCGCGTGGTGCAGGGCGAGTTGCCGCAACTCATTCCGGATACCTCCCTGGTGCCGGCGGCGCAGTGCATCCCGGCGACGTGGCAGATTCCGATCGGCTCGCACATGAGCGTGCCGATCCAGGTGAACGGCCGGATCTACGGCACGCTGTGCTGTTTCAGCTTCCTGCCCAGGCACGACCTGGGCGAGCGCGACATCGGCATGCTGCGTGCGTTCGCCGAGATCTTCGCGCTGCGCCTGCACGAGGTGGAGGCGCACAAGCTGGAACGGCAGGCGATGATCGACGAGATCGACGGCGCGCTGGCGGCGGGCGCGCCGCGCATCGTGTTCCAGCCGGTGTTCGCGCTGCAGGGGCTGCGCCTGCATGGGTTCGAGTGCCTGTCGCGTTTCGACGTCGCGCCGCAGCGTGGGCCTGCGCAGTGGTTCCAGCAGGCCGAGCTGGCCGGCGTCGGCATTCGTCTGGAATTGCACGTGCTGGCCAAGGCGCTGGCGTATCTGCGGCGCTTCCCGCCGCAGTACCGGCTGAGCGTGAACATGTCGCCGGAGCTGATGATGTCCGCGTCCCTGGCGGGCCTGCTCGGCGACGACACCGAGGTGACGCGCCTGACCCTGGAGATCACCGAGCACGCCATCGTGCGCAACTACCAGGCGCTGGCGCAGGCGCTGGCGCCGCTGCGCGAGCGCGGCGCGCAGGTGGCGGTGGACGATGCCGGCGCCGGCTACGCCAGCATGCGCCACATCCTGCAATTGCAGCCGGACGTCATCAAGCTCGACATGAGCATCACCCAGTGCATCCATTCCGACCGCAGCCGCCGCGCGCTGGCCAAGGGGCTGACCAACTTCGCCCACGAGATCGGCACGCGGGTGGTGGCCGAAGGTGTGGAGACGGCGCAGGAACTGGATGCGCTGCGCGAGCTGCAGGTCGACCTGGTGCAGGGGTATTTCCTGTCACGGCCGCTGTCGGAGGATGCGGCGCTGGCCCTGGCGCTGTCCGACGCCGGCTGAGCCGCGGCGCGTCCTTGCGGGCGTGGCGCGATCGATGGGCAGCCTGGCCGATGCAGGCCTGCGGCCCATGCACGCGGCGTCCTCTACCACGGCACCACGCGGCCCAGGTAATCCAGGTAGTGCAGGCCGCCGCGGCCATGGGCGGCGTCGATGGTGTCGAGCAGGGGCGGGATGCTGTCGTCGATGGACAGGCGTGCCTGCGGCCCGCCCATGTCGGTGCGCACCCAGCCGGGCGCCATCAGCAGCAAGGTGTGCGCGCTGTCGCGGTGGCGTGCGGCGTAGCTACGCATCAGCATGTTCAGCGCGGCCTTGCTGCTGCGGTAGATCTCGTACTGGCCATTGCTGTTGTTGGCGATACTGCCTTGCCCGGACGACATCACGCCGATGCTGCCGGTGTCGCGCACCAGGTCGCGCAAGGTTTCGATGGCGCGCATCGGGCTCAGCGCGTTGGTGACCATGACCCGGACGAACTCGTCGGTGGCGACATCGGCGACGGTCTCGCGGTCGTCGTTCTTGACGCCGGCGTTGACGAACAGCAGGTCCAGGACCTCGCCCTCCAGGCGCGCACGCAGCGCGGCAAGCTGCGCCGGGACGGTGATGTCGACGCATTCGATGCGCAGCATTTGCGGATGTTCGGCGGCGAGGCGGTGCAGCGCACTGGGCGTGCCGGCGCGCTCGGTGGCGATGACGCGCCAGCCGCGTCTCAGGTAGCCTTCGGCCATCGCCAGGCCCAGGCCGCGCGAGGCGCCGATCAGCAGGACGGTGGTGTGTGCAGGGGTGTGGGTCATGGTGGTCTCCTCGAGGCCGGCGCGGCCTCGGCACGCGAGGCCCACCAGCGGTCTGCGCACTCTAGGCGCGCATGCCGCCCGGCGGAACGCGCGCCGGATGCATTGAGGCCTTGCATGGGACGCCTGTGTCCGTTCGCCACTGTCGGGAAGCGCGTATGCCGGAACCGGATCTGAATCTGTTGATCGCCCTCGACGCCTTGCTGGCGGAAGCCAGCGTCGCCGGCGCCGCGCGGCGGCTGGGGCTGAGCGCGTCGGCAATGAGCCGGACATTGACCCGGCTGCGCGAAGCGACCGGCGATGCGCTGCTGGTGCGGGCGGGCGGCACGATGGTGGCGACACCGCATGCTCTGCAGCTGCGCGAGCGCGCCCGCGACGCGGTGGAGGCCGCCCGTGCCGTGCTGCGCCCGGCACCGGCCGATCTGGATCCGGCGACGTTGCAGCGCACCTTCACCGTGCGCGCCAACGACGCCTTCGTGGAGGCGTTCGCGGCGATGCTGGTCGCCGCGGTGGCGGCGTCGGCGCCGCAGGTCCGCCTGCAGTTCGTCGCCAAGGCGCAGAAGAGCGCAGGGCCGCTGCGCGAGGGCCTGGCCGATCTGGAAATCGGGGTGCTGGGCACGATGGGGCCGGAGGTGCGCGTGCAGGGCCTGTTTCGCGATCGCTTCGTGGGCGCGGTGCGTAGCGGCCATCCGCTGGCGCGCGACAGGGAGGTGAGCGCGCAGCGCTATGTCGCGTTCGGCCACGTCGTGGCCTCGCGGCGCGGACGGGCGCACGGGCCGGTGGACGCGGCGCTGCAGCAGCTGGGCCTGGTGCGTCATGTCGCGACCGTGGTGCCGAGTTTTTCCGCGGCGCTGGCGGTGGCGCGCGGCTCGGACTTGATCGCGTTGGTGCCGGCCTCGTTCATGGCGGCGCAGCCCGACATGCTGCGCGAGCCCGCGCACACATTTGCGCTCCCCGTGGTCACCGAGCCGATCACGGTGTCGATGCTGTGGCATCCGCGCCTGGAGCACGACGCAGCGCATCGCTGGCTCCGTGGGTTGGTGCTGGCCGAGTTCCGCAGCCGGATGCCGCTACGCTGAACTGGATGGGCGGCGGTGGTCGCAACAGGCGCGGGCAAGGACGGGCACCTGCAACGGTCCTTGCAGCGGCATGCACGCGCACGCTGCCGCGATGATCGCGCAGGTCGCCCACTGCCTGCATGCCTCAATCCGCGCCATCGCGTCCTGCGGCGTCACGCATGCCCTGGCGTCGTTGCGCCAGGACGTGCGCATCGGCGTACACCGCCGCGTCGTGGCCAGGGCCGTGTACCAGGCACGCCTGCCGTCGCCTCCATGCACGATGCGATTCGGCCGAGCGCACAGGCGGTCGCTGCGGGATGCGACATCGGTACTGGTCCGCCGCCGCGGCGATGCCGCACACTTGCCGGCTGTGATCGAAGGCAGGAACAGGCGATGGCACGGCGATACGGATGGAGCGCGATGCTGGTGGGGCTGGTGGCGTTCGCTGCGGCAGCGGCCGGCCCCGCACCTGGCGAATACAGCACCAAGGAAGGCTGGGGCAGCATGCGGGTCACCGAGAAGGGCGGCGCGCGCCAGTTCGACCTGTTGTCGGTCGGCGCCAACGGCCACACCTGCTCGCTGTCGGGCACGCTGCAGGGCGACAAGGCGGAGGTGAACGATGCAGGCGACGTGCCGTGCAAGCTGGCGTTCAAGCCGGTGCCGGGCGGGTTCAACGTGGCCGCGCTGACCGAGGAAAGCTGCCGCGATTATTGCGGCATGCGCGCCAGCTTCGAGGGCGACTACCTGCAGTTGCCGGCCGGCTGCACCGCCGCGGCCAGCAGCCGGCGGCGCGAGGCCTATCTGCAGGACTACCGCGGCAAGCGCTATGACAAGGCGCTGGCCGGCATGCAGGCGTTCGCAGGCGAGTGTGGCGGCTTCCTCAACTGGCTCGATCGCGACCGCTTCGCCAACGACCGCGCCATCACGTTGCTGCGCCTGGGCCGGCCGCAGGAGTGTCTGGCGACGCTGGACGGCACCCTGGCCGGCCGCAGCCGCGACGAGGCCTCGTTCCAGGCGGAACTGGAAAAGCAGAGCACCATGCTGCCGCCCAGCGACTGGGACGCTTACCTGCCGATCGCCAAGTCCACCTGGTTCAACCGCAAGCTGTGCGAGGCGGCCAGGCGCTGACAGACGCTGTGTGGGTGCGGCGCGCGGATGGCCGCTGCACCGGGCGCTGTCCGCCGCTGCGAGATGCGGCGCGCTGGCTGTGGACGTGCCTGCAGTTGGCGTGCGGCGCGAGAGACACCGAGGCACCTGGCGCCGTCCCATGGCCCACTGGTCGCCGGGGCGTCGCCGGTTGCCGTGGCCGCGGGCGACTGCGCATACTTCCGGCGACCGATTGCGCATTGGCGCCCTGGAGCAAGGATGATCGATCGACTGCGACGCCTGTTGTCCCGCACCTCGCCACGCGGGGCCGATACCGCCCACAAGGCTGCAGGGTCGGAGCCCGCGCCCGACGCGCAACCGCGCCATGCACTGCAGCAGCTGTTGCTGCAGGTGCTGCAGCGCGAGGGGCATGCGGCGACCCTGCACGACGAGGTGGTCGTGCTCGGCAACGGCCTGCAACTGCTCACCGAATTGGTGGATCTGGCCGAGCTGCGCAGCGGCGTGCGCACGGCCAGCTGCATTCGCGTGCATCACCGCAGCCTGTTCCCGGACGGGATCGTCGAGTTCCAGCATTCCATCGGCGAGGACACCGACGCGAGCCTGGCCTCGGGCTTCACGACCTGGGCGCGCACCGATCTGGTGGCGCTGTCGGAGGCGGTGGCGGCACCGGCCGATGCGCGCTGCATGACGCTGCAGATGGAGTTCCCGGCCTCGGCCACGGCCGAGGCCGCGGTGCGGCGCACGGTGGTGCTGGGGCCGGTGGCGCATATGAATGGCGACGCCGCGCGGGCCGCGGCGGGCGAGGACACGGAACATGCGTTCTGCCCGTGCTGCCTGTTCACCAACAGCCTGGACGCCTTGATGCCGTTGCTGCAGCGGGATCAGCGCATGCTCGGGATCCGCCTGTTCGCCTCGCGCGACGCCGACGGCGAGGTCGCGGCCGACTGCCGGGTCAACGGCGAGGACTTTCCCGACGGCGTGGCCTGCCTGCGTCGCTACGCCGAGACCTGGCCGGCGCTGGGCGCCATGGAATTCCGCAAGCAGTACGCGGTGGTGCGCCTGCCGGAGCCGGTGGCGCCGGACACCTCGCACTGACGCGTCATCGCGCGCTGCCCGAGCGCGCGCCCAGTGTTGGGTAGTGGCGGCTTAGGCGACCGCAGCGGCATCCGCCGGCGCGCTGGGCAGTGCCGACGCCACGATGCCGTGCAACTGCGCGGCCAGCGCCTTGCGGTCGCTGCCCGGCGCCACCGCGAGCGGTGCGTGGAAGGTCACCCTGACCACCGCACCGGACAGGCGCAGGAAATGCGCGACGTGCGCACCGGCCTGCATCTCGCCGTAGAAGGCGTAGGCATCGCGATCGCCGCCTTGCGCGATGGGGTGCCCGTCGACGCTGCGCAGCTCCAGCGTGAACGGCTGCAGCGTCCACTGTCGCGCGCCCGGGTCGGCACTGAGGAACAGCGAGAACAGGCTGGACTTGAACGGCGCCACCCGCTCGCCGGAGGAGGTGGTGCCCTCGGCGAACAGCACCACGTCGTGATCCGGGCGCAGTTGCGCGGCGACCGCGGCCGCCACTGCCGCAGCATCCTGGCGGCGCCGGCTGATGAACACGGTCTGCGCCAGCGCGCCGATGTGGCGCATGCCCGGCCAGCGTTCCATGTCGTTCTTGGCGATGAAACGCGCGCGCAGCAGGCTGCCCAGCACCACGATGTCGAAGTGGGAGATGTGGTTGCCGACGAACAGCGTGCCGCCTGCGTCGCGCGGCGCGCCCACCACCTCGACGCGAATGCCCAACGCGCGCCGCAGGCAGCCGAACCACAGCCGCGGCAGCACGAACGCGGCGCGGCCGCGGGTAAAGCGCATCAGCAGCCACTGCGGCGGGATCAGCAGCAGGCTGGCCGCGATGCAGACGGCGAGCCGGACGATGGCGCGCACGCGGCCGATCGGGGTGTCTGCAGCATGTCGGGGCGAAGCGGAAGGCATCGGGATCGCAGGTGAGGGCACGGTCGGCACGCGTGGCGGCGCGCCCGCGGCGATGGTAGCCGAGGCGTGTGTACTTCAGCATCCAGGGGTGTCCTGGTGGCAGTCCGGCGCGCGCTGTTTGCTTCGTTCGTCGCGGCTGAAGCCGCTCCTACGGGAGCTTGCGGTGTGCTGGCTGGGGGCAGTGTGGAGGGACTTCAGTCCCGACTGCTTCCAGGAACGGATGGCCGGTCTGCTTCGCTCGTCGCGGCTGAAGCCGCTCCTACGGGAGCTTGCGGTGTGCTGGCTGGGGGCAGTGTGGAGGGACTTCAGTTCCGACTGCTTGCAGGAACGGATTGCTGGTTTGCCTTGCTCGTCGCGGCTGAAGCCGCTCCTACGGGAGCTTGCGATGTGCTGGCTGGGGGCAGTGTGGGAGGGACTTTAGTCCCGACTGGTTCCAGGAACGGATGGCTGGTCTGCTTCGCTCATCGCGGCTGAAGCCGCTCCTACGGTGATTTGCGCTGCGTGTGTCGGGTAGGAGGCGCGGTTGCTTGGTCGATGCCCAGCGGTGCTGAGGTCGTCGCCGCTGAAGGGAACCCCATCACTCCCGGGGAGGTGCGCCGTAGGAGCGGCTTCAGCCGCGATGAGGCGTTAGGGGGAAAGCCTGTCGCGGCTGAAGCCGCTCCCACAAGTCAACCTCGCTCACCGAGCCATGGCAAGTGACTAGCGGTGCGCCGATGGCGCGCCTGCAGAGTCTGCTGAGGTCGCCGGCTCAGCGCGCGCTGTCGCCTGTGTGCAGTCCGCACGCTGTGAGATGGCGAACGACGTCAGCGTCCAGTCATGCATGGACGCTTCCTCAACGCCGTAGATCCACGATTGGCGCAGGCCGTCGATGCAGCTGGCGATGGCGATGCTGTCGCCGGGCGCGCCCTGGTCGGGCAGCGGCAGCGCTACCGGCGCCTGGGTCGGCACGCCGTGCAGCGCACGTGCGTAGGTCAGCATCAGCGGGCCGAGTCGCTCCAGGTTCTGGGCCCGTGCCGGGCCGGCGTCCGATGGCCGATGCTGCGCCAGCCAATCGCGCACCTGCCGCCATTCGGGCGTGCCCGCGGCGTAGGTGTCGGTACTGGACACGCGCAGGCTGTCCGGCACGTCCGGCGCGGCGTAAGCCGCCAGCGGCAGCAGGGCGAGCAGCAGCGTGCCCATGCCCCATCGCGCGTGCCGGGGGCGCGTCTGCCCGTTTTCGAACGCATCATCGCCGCATTTGTGCATCCGCCCGCTCCCTGCTGGTTGCCGATGGCGCGACGATAGCACCATCGGTGGCCATGCGTGCCCGCGTGGCCCGGGCATGTCGCCGGCCGCGCTCGCGCTCAGCGTTTGCCGGGACGATCGGCCAATGAGGCCTGCAGCGCGGTGGCCAATGCCGCGTCGCCGCTGACCAGTGCGCTCCAGCGCAATTCCAGGCCCTTGCGCCGGCCCTTCTCGGTGAGCTTCAGGCCATCCGGGTCCACGGTCAGGGTGTAGTGCACGCCGTCGATGTCCAGTTCGCGGCGAAGGGGTTTGTCGAGCGGGGTCATGCGGCGGCTCCCGTTTTCACGATGCGACGAGGGTAGCGGGGCGAAGGTGATGGCAGGTTCTGCAGGCGCGCCGGATGAAGTCGCTCAAGATCGCCACCTACAACGTCAACGGCATCCGCAGCCGCTTGCCGCAGCTGCTGCAATGGTTGCAGCGCGAGGCGCCGGACATCGTCGGGCTGCAGGAGCTCAAGCGCGTGGATGTGGGCTTTCCGCTCGCCGAGCTGCATGCCGCCGGCTACGGCGCGGTGTGGATGGGGCAGTCGAGCTGGAACGGCGTGGCGCTGCTGGCCAGGGGCTGCGATCCGGTCGAGAGCCGGCGCGGCCTGCCCGGCGATCCGCGCGACACCCAGAGCCGCTACATCGAGGCGATGGCGCACGGCGTGCTGGTCGGTTGTCTGTACCTGCCCAACGGCAATCCGTGCCCGGGTCCGAAGTTCGACTACAAGCTGGACTGGTTCGCGCGGCTGCAGCGGCATGCGCAGCAGCTGGTGGCGCTGCCGCATCCGGTGGCTCTGATCGGCGACTTCAACGTGGTGCCCACCGATGCGGACATCTACAACCCGGCCTCGTGGCGGCGCGATGCGCTGCTGCAACCGGAGAGCCGCCAGGCCTATGCCGAGCTGCTGGCGCAGGGTTGGACCGACAGCCTGCGCGAAGTGCACGGCGAGCGCCACGTGTACACGTTCTGGGATTATTTCCGCCAGCACTGGCAGCGCGATGCCGGGCTGCGTATCGACCACCTGCTGCTGAATCCCCCGCTGGCCGCGCGCCTGCGCGACGCCGGCGTGGACCGCTGGGTGCGCGACCTGCCGCATGCCAGCGACCATGCGCCGACCTGGGTCGCGGTGACCGCGTCGCCGGGCCGCGGTGCAGCCAAATCATTGGCCAAGCCGAGGCGCGGCGTCGAGGGCGCTGGAAGCCAGACCACGCGCGGCGCTGCGAAGAAGTCTGCACGTCCATCCGCGTCTGGCGCGACGTCGCCAGCAGCGAAGGCGGCAGCGCGGAGCAACGGCAAGACGACGGCCAGGACCGCAGCGAAATCGACTAAGCCAACGCCGGCAGCAAAGACGACAAGCGCAAAGACGACAAGCGCAAAGACGACAAGCGCAAAGACGACAAAAGCGAAGACGCCGAAAGCAAGCACGCCACGTGCTGCCGCCACGGTGCCGCCGACGCCCGCGCGCGGCGGCAAACGCCGCAAACCATCCCTTCTCCCTCCGGGAGAAGGTGGCGCGTAGCGCCGGATGAGGGTACGGCGAAGCGGGGAAGGTACCGACCCCGCGCTACCGCCGCGTCCCGGCGTCTTCCCTTACTTCAACATCTCGGTAAACGCGCGATCGGCCTCGATCACGTCCGGCAGCGCGGCGAACAGCGCGTCCAGGTCCACGTCGTCCAGCAGCGGGCCGGTCACCGCCTGCCGCGCCTGGTCGTTGGCGCCGCCGTGGCGTTCCAGCGCGTCGGCGACCAGCGCCGCCTGGGCGACGACCTTCGGCATCGGCTCGCCTTCCGGGGCCTGCAGCGGCCGCGCCTGGAAGGCGATGGCGGTCTGGATCACCTGCGGCAGGTGCCAGCGCCGCGCCAGCTCGGCGCCCACTTCCGGGTAGCCGAAGCCCAGTTGCACGGTCTCGTCGGCGGCGCGGCCGCTGGACGAGGCGTCCGGGTGCAGTTGCGCGGCGTAGTCGGGCGCGCCGGTCTGGATCAGCAGTTCGCCGATGTTGTGCATCATGCCGCAGGTGAAGGCGGTCTCCGCGTCCAGGCCCTTCTGCCGCGCCAGCAGCCGGCACACGCCGGCCACTTCGAAGCTGTGCAGCCAGAACGCGCGCAGGTCGAAATGCGCCGGCGCATGGAACGCGCCGGTCACCGAGGAGGCCAGCACCAGGGTGCGCAAGGTGTTGAAGCCCAGGCGCAGCGCCGCGTCTTCCACCGTGGTGGAATCGCGCGCGCCACGGAAGCGCGCCGAATTGGCCAGCCGCAGCACCTTGGCCGCGATCACCGGGTCCCGCTCGATGTTGCGCGCCACCGCGTCCAGGCTGGTGCCCGGCGCATCGAACTGCAGGATCAGGTCCTGCGCCACCTGGGGAATGGTCGGCAGGGTGTGCAACTGGTCGAACAGCGCCTCTAGCTTCATGGGACCCTCGGAACGGAACGGGAGGCGGGCAGGGCCGGCATCCGGCCGCGCCGCCACGGTGGCGGAATGCGCGCATCCTACCGATTCGCGATGGCCGGCGTGTGGATGGCCGGCGTCGCGGCGACGGCCGCGCCCTGGTGCAGCGGTGCGCGCGGCTCAGCCGGCGGTGCGCACGCGCAGGGTCAGGCCCTTGAGGAAGTTGCGCAGCAACTGGTCGCCGCACAGGCGGAAATTCTTGTGCTCCGGCTGCCGGAACAGCGCCGACAGTTCCGGCTTGGACACCGGGAAACCGGCGGCGTCGAAGATCTGGTGCATGTCCACGTCCTTGAGCTGGAACGCCACGCGCAGCTTCTTCAGCACCACGTTGTTGGTGATGCGCGCTTCCACCGGGCGCGGCGGCAGGCTCTCGTCGCGGCCGCGGTAGTGGAACACCAGCCCGTCCAGCACATGCGCCAGCACCGCGTCGCTGCATTCGACGAAGCCGTCTTCGTCCTCCTTCTTCAGCCACGCCGGGATCTGCGCCTTGTCGATCGGGAACGCCGGATCGGCGAGGTGCGCCAGATCGACGATCTTCTGGTCGCTCAGGTCGAGCATGTAGCGGATGGAGCGCAGGATGTCGTTGTTGAGCATGGCAGGTGTGGGAGTGCGGGAGGCCCGGCGAGGGGCGCTAGTCTAGGCGCTGGTCCGCATCAGTGCGTAGACCGCGCAGGCCCAGGCCAGGGTTGCGGTTCACCGAGGGTGTGTATGCGGCGCGGTTGCATCCGCGGGCGCATGCGCCATCATCCATGCATGGACCATTCGATTCCCAAGCCGAGCGCGGTGTCCGCGCTGAATCCCCGCCAGGAGCAACTGGTGGCGCTGGTGCGCCAGCAGGGCTATGCCGAGGTGGAAGGGCTGGCGGCGCGCTTCGAGGTGACGCCGCAGACCATCCGCCGCGACCTGACCCTGCTGTGCGAGGCCGGCGTGCTGCGCCGCTACCACGGCGGGGTGAGCCTGCCGTCCAGCGTGGAGAACCTGGCCTACACGGCGCGCAAGTCGCTGCAGGCGCAGGAGAAGCGGCGCATCGCCACGCTGCTGGCGCAGCACATTCCCGACGACGCCTCGCTGTTCATCAACATCGGCACCACCAACGAGGACGTGGCGCGCGCGCTGATGGGCCACAGCGGCCTGCGCGTGATCACCAACAACCTCAACGTCGCGGTGATGATGAGCGCCAATCCCAGCTTCGAGGTGATGGTGGCCGGCGGGCGCGTGCGCGGCCGCGACCAGGGCGTCACCGGCGAGGCCACCATCGAGCTGATCCGCCAGTTCAAGGTGGATTTCGGCGTGATCGGCATTTCCGGCATCGATCCGGACGGCACCCTGCTGGATTTCGACTTCCACGAGGTGCGGGTGGCGCAGGCGATCATCGAGCACTCGCGGCAGGTGTTCCTGGCCGCCGACCACAGCAAGCTCGGCCGCAACGCGATGGTGCGGCTGGGGCCGATCGGGCGGGTGCACGCCTGGTTCACCGACCGTGCGCCGCCGGACGAACTGGCCGCCGTGCTCGACGCGGCCGGCACCCGGGTGTTCGTCGCCGAGGGCGATGCGGCAGACTGGCGCGCGCCGGTGCTGGACGCGGCTGCGGATTGAGGGCACCTGTAGCAACGACGAAGGCCATTGGTAGGAGCGGCTTCAGCCGCGAGGCCTTACCGGGAATGCCCGTCGCGGCTGAAGCCGCCCCTGCAATCAATCGAGCCAAGACATCCCGCCGCGCTCCGGCAATACGCGTTGTTGGAGGTGTCCTTGAGTCAGCCCGCCGGCCCTGGCGCTAACGCCAGCGGCGGACGGGGGATCATGTTCGAATTATTTCGTTAATGTTGCGTGATGTGGTGTGCTCGACACGTCGCGGCGCCGCCATATGCACGTTTGGCTGTCTACAGCCTAAGTAAGGTAGGGCGTTCGATCCGTCTTCCGGGGCGCTGTCGACGCCACGCTGCAGTGCAGCGTGATATGTTCGGAAATGTTCGTTTACGATCTTTTCGTCCTCAGTCCTGCGCTTGGCCGCTGTTGCCGAGCCGGACACGACACTTCCGGAGTCGGCTATGCGTGAGACCTACGATGTGCTGGTGGTCGGTGGCGGCATCAACGGCGTGGGCATCGCCCGCGACGCGGTGGGCCGTGGCCTGTCGGTGTGCCTGTGCGAGCGCGACGACCTGGCCGCGCATACCTCCAGCGCCAGCACCAAGCTGATCCACGGCGGCCTGCGCTACCTGGAGCAGTACGAGTTCGCCCTGGTCGGCAAGGCCCTGGCCGAGCGCGAGGTGCTGCTGCGGCTGGCCCCCCACATCATCTGGCCGCTGCGCTTCCTGCTGCCGCACCAGCCGCACCTGCGCCCGGCGTGGATGATCCGCACCGGCCTGTTCCTGTACGACCACCTGGGCCGCGGCCGCCGCACCCTGCCGGGCTCGCGACGCCTGGCGCTGCGCACGCATCCGGTGGGCGTGCCGCTGCGCGAGGAGTTCCGCACCGGCTTCGTCTATTCCGATGCCTGGGTGCAGGACGCGCGGCTGGTGGTGCTCAATGCGATGGACGCCGAGCAGCGCGGCGCGCGCATCCTCACCCGCACCCGCTGCATCGGCGCGCGTCGGGTCGATGGCCTGTGGCAGGTGCAGCTGCAGCACGCCGACGGCCACCGCGAGGAGCTGCGCGCGCGGTCGCTGGTCAATGCCGCCGGGCCGTGGGCGGTGCAGTTCCTGGACGAGGTGGCGCACGTCGGCCACGACCACGCGCTGCGCCTGGTCAAGGGCAGCCACATCGTGGTGCCGCGGCTGTTCGAGCACGACCATGCCTACATCTTCCAGCAGCCGGACCGGCGCATCGTCTTCGCCATTCCGTACGAGCAGGACTACACCCTGATCGGCACCACCGACGTCGACTACCGCGCCGACCCGGCCGCACCGCGCATCGACGGCGAGGAGACGCGCTACCTGTGCGAGGCGACCAATCGCTACTTCCGCAAGCAGATCGCCCCGGACGACGTGGTGTGGAGCTACAGCGGCGTGCGCCCGCTGCTCGACGACGAGGAGGACAACGCCGCCGAGGTCACCCGCGACTATCTGCTGGAACTGGATGCGCGCGACGGCGCGGCCCTGCTCAACGTGTTCGGCGGCAAGCTCACCACCTACCGCAAGCTGGCCGAGGAGGCGGTGGACCGGCTGACCGCGCATGCCGGGCGCAAGGCGCCGGCCTGGACCGCGCACGGCGCGCCGCTGCCCGGCGGCGAGCGCAACGACATCGCCACGCTGGCGCGCGAGCTGCGCGCGGCGCGGCCGTGGCTGGCCGAGGCCACTGCGCAGCGGCTGGCGCGCAACTACGGCACTCGCGCGGAAACGCTGCTGGGCGACGCCGCCTCGCTGCAGGACCTTGGCCAGCACTTCGGCGCCGACCTGTACCAGGCCGAGGTCGACTACCTGCGCCAGCACGAGTGGGTGGTGGAGGCCGAAGACCTGCTGTGGCGGCGCAGCAAGCTCGGCTTGCGCGTGGACAACGCCGGCCGCCAGCGCCTGGTCGCCTATCTGCAACAGGCGCCGGCCACGCTGGCCGCGGCACCGGCGTGACCAAAACGCTGCCGCAGGCCCGGTTCGGGCCGCGGCGGCACGTGCACAATCGCGCTGCGCCCGGCCCCCGCCGTGGCGCACGAACCTGGACGCAACCGTGGAGGGTGGCAGGCATGGGTGGATCGACAGCGGCAACGACGGCAGGCCGGGAGGCATGGGCATGAGCCGGCAACTGATAGGCGAACTGATTTCCGAGGCGATCGCGATGCTGATCATCATCGCCTTCGGCTGCTCGGTGGCGTGCATGTACGTGCTCTACGACCCCAGCCCGTACCAGCACGCCTACTGGGGCGTGTGCATCGCCTGGGGCCTGGCGGTGACCATCGCCATCTACGTCACCGGCTCGGTGTCCGGCACCCACGCCAATCCGGCGGTGACCCTGGCACTGGCGCTGTACCGCGGCTTTCCCTGGCCCAAGGTGCTGCCGTACTGGGTGGCGCAGGTGATCGGTGCGTTCCTGGGCGCCTGGATCGTCTACCTGCTGTTCGCGCCGGTGATCGACCACTACAACCAGGCCCAGCATCTCACCCGCGCCGGCGGCGGCGCGGCCGGGGTGTTCTTCACCGCGCCCGGCCTGGCGATCACGCCGATGCACGCGCTGCGCGACCAGGTGATCCTGACCGCGTTCCTGATCTTCGGCATCTTCGCCATCACCGAGCGCTACAACGAGGCCGCGCCCACCGCCAATTCCGGTGCGCTGATCATCGGCCTGCTGGTGGCCACCATCGGCGCGTCGATGGGCTACCTGGAAGCCTGGGCGATCAATCCGGCCCGCGACTTCGGCCCGCGCCTGTTCGCCTACGTCGCCGGCTGGGGCTCCTCGGCGCTGCCGTCGGCCGACAACTACTGGTGGATCCCGATTGTTGGCCCGCTGATCGGCGGCGTGATCGGTGGCGCCGCCTACCAGCTGCTGATCTATCCGTTCCTGCCGGCACGGGTGAAGGCGCTGGAAGAAGAACAGGCCGCCGCGCGCCGCGGCTAGCGCGCTGGCAGCGCCTTCGTTTCCGCGCGCGGCGTGCGCGCCTCCCTAATTCCCCGTTGGCGCCGCGCCCGTGCGCGCGGCGTGCATCCCCGCAGGAGTCTCCGATGGAAAAGCAGTTCATCCTGGCCATCGACCAGGGCACCACCAGTTCGCGCGCGATCCTGTTCGACCGCCAGGGCCGCATCGTCGGCATGGCCCAGCGCGAGTTCTCGCAGATCTTTCCGCAGCCGGGCTGGGTCGAGCACAACCCGCGCGAGATCATGACCAGCGTCTACACCACGATCACCGAGCTGCTCAACAACCACCAGGTGGACGCCAGTGCGATCGCCGGCATCGGCATCACCAACCAGCGCGAGACCGCGGTGGTGTGGGATCGCGCCACCGGCCAGCCGATCTACAACGCCATCGTCTGGCAGTCGCGGCAGACCAAGGACATCTGCGACCAGCTCAAGGCCGACGGCCACGAGGACCTGGTGCGGGCCAAGACCGGCCTGCTGATCGATGCCTACTTCTCCGGCACCAAGGTCAAGTGGATCCTCGACCACGTCGAGGGCGCGCGCGAACGCGCGCAGCGCGGCGAACTGGCCTTCGGCACCATCGACAGCTGGCTGATCTGGAACCTAACCGGCGGCAAGGTCCACGTCACCGACTACACCAATGCCTCGCGCACGCTGCTGTACAACATCCATGAACTGCGCTGGGACGAGGAACTGCTGCAGTTGCTGGACATCCCGGCCTCGATGCTGCCGGAGGTGCGTTCGTCCAGTGAGATCTACGGCAACACCCAGGGCCAGTATTTCTACGGCCATGCGGTGCCGATCGCCGGCATCGCCGGCGACCAGCAGGCGGCGCTGTTCGGCCAGGCCTGCTTCGAACCGGGCATGGCCAAGAATACTTACGGCACCGGCTGTTTCATGCTGATGAACACCGGCGAGAAGGCGGTGGCCTCGAAGAACGGGCTGCTCACCACCATCGCCTGGGGCGTGGACGGCAAGGTGGAGTACGCGCTGGAAGGCGCGATCTTCGTCGCCGGTTCGGTGGTGCAGTGGCTGCGCGACGGCCTGCGCATGCTCGGCAAGGCCAGCGATTCGCAGGCCTACGCCGAGCGTGCCGGCGACAATGACGGCGTGTACTTCGTGCCGGCCTTCGTCGGCCTGGGTGCGCCGTACTGGCGCAGCGACATCCGCGGCGCGGTGTTTGGCCTGACCCGCGGCACCACCAAGGAGCACTTCATCCGCGCCGCGATCGAGTCGATGGCCTACCAGACGCGCGACGTGCTGACCGCGATGCAGGTCGATTCAGGCATCGAGCTGAAGGAACTGCGCGCCGACGGCGGCGCCATCGCCAACGACTTCATGGCGCAGTTCCAGAGCGACATCCTCGACGTGCCGGTGCTGCGTCCGGAGGTGGCCGAGACCACTGCGCTGGGTGCGGCCTACCTGGCCGGCCTGGCGACCGGCTTCTGGAAGAATCGCGGCGAGATCGCCCAGCAATGGGCGGTGGACCGCCGTTTCGAGCCGGACATGCCGGCCGAGCGCCGCGAAGCGCTGTACGCCGGCTGGCAGCAGGCGGTGGAGGCGACGATGGGGTTCCGGATTCGCTGAGGCGAGCAAGACACGTAGGAGCGGTTTCAATCGCGACCGGGCGCTCCTGGGAAGGCCTGGTCGCGGCTGAAGCCGCTCCTACGACGGTGGGATGCCTTGCGTCTGTCGGCAGCAAGACCGCTTCATCGTTCGTGCTGCCGCGAAGCTGGCAGCCGCGACTTGAGTCTCGTAGGAGCGGCTTCAGCCGCGACGGGCGTGCCAGCGAAAGCCCGGTCGCCGTGCTTCAATCGCGAGCATCGCCATTCCCGCGAGCGCTTCCCGCACCGCAACTCGCTCGGCGATGGTTCAAACGTACTGCGTCGGCCCACGCGGACCTGGCACCGGGGAGTCGACGTCGCCGACCGGGTCCTGGATCGGCGGAATGGTCGGATCGGTCGGTTGATCGGGGATCGGATCGATCGGGCGGTCCGGGGTCGGGTCAACGCCCGGATTCGGCACCTGGCCCGGCACCTCGTTCGGTGGCTGCTGCGGGTCCTGGCCAGGATTGGGGGATTGCATGTGCATGAGCCTCTCCGTGCGATGGCGTTCCAGGGTGCGCGCCATGGCAGCGCGTGCGGGTGAAGCGCATGCCAAGGACGGATGAAAGGCGGGCCGATCCGTGCGCCTTGCCATCGCGGTTGGCACGCCCGCCGCTGGCGCGGACTCCGACGCTCCGGCATGCTGGCGCCGCATGCACCGCTACGATCTGGTCATCTTCGATTTCGACGGCACCCTGGCCGATTCGTTCCCCTGGTTCCTGGCCACGATCAATGGCGTCGCCGACGCGTTCGGCTTCCGCCGCTTCGACGTGGAGCGGCTGGACGAAATCCGCAGCCTGAGCGCGCGCGAGCTGATGGCGCGCAGCGGCCTGCGCTGGTGGCGGGTGCCGGCGGTAGCGCAACGCATGCGCACGCTGATGAGCGCGCAGATCGAGCGCATCGCCCTGTTCGACGGCGTCGCCGAGCTGCTCGCGCAGCTGGCGCAGGCCGGGGTGCGGCTGGCCCTGGTCACCTCCAACAGCCACGCCAACGTCGAGCGCGTGCTCGGCCCGGCGCTGCTGGCGCAGTTCCGCGACGTGCGCTGCGGCGCGGCGGTGCTGGGCAAGCGCCGCAAGCTGCCCGCCAGCCTGCGCGCCTGCGGCGTTCCCGCCGCGCGGGCGCTGTGCGTGGGCGACGAGATCCGCGATGCCGAGGCCGCGCGCCAGGCCGACATCGCCTTCGCCGGTGTCGCCTGGGGCTACACCTTGCCGGCCGCCTTGCAGCCGCACACGCCGCTGCCTTTGCTGCAGCGGCCGGAGGCGTTGCTGGCGCTCGTGCTTGGCGCCGGTGCCTGCGCGCAGTCGCGTCTGGCGCAGGCAGGCGCGCGCGGCGCCTGCGCGGCCGTGGGCGGCGACGCATGACGTGGTTGCAGTATGTGGTCGCGGGCGTGATCGCGGTCGTCTTCTTGGGCAGCGCCGCCCTGTCGATGGGAGCGCTGTATCGCATGGGGCGCAACCAGGTGACGGACCTGCTGGAGGCTTCGTTCCGTGAGCAGGCGTTTCCGGGCGAGCACGGGCCGTTGCGTGGCAGCGACCTGACCGTGGTCAAGCGATCCAGGCAGACCATCGAGGGCAGCTATGGTCATGTGTATTCGATCGCGCCGGGTGCCGCGCTGCGGACCGCCGATGCGTTCTGGTACTGCGTCGGGCCGGGACCGAGCTGGTTCCTGGCCATTCCGGTGGTGACCTCCGGCTTAGGCCGCGCGCAGGTGCAGTGGATCGTGCGGCCGATGACCGAGGGGCGCATGCGTGTGGCGCTGCAGTTCGACCGCAAGGCGACCCGGCTGGCCTTCGGCACGCGACCGGCCGCGCGCTGAGTCCACCGACCCGGGCGAGGCAGACAGGCGCGCGCGGCGCAAAGGGAACTGCTCATCGCGTCGTCGCGCCGTCCATTGTTCCCCGCCGTGCCCAGTGGCATGTGCCGCGACCGACGCTGCGGCATCCAGGGGGCGCACCGGGAGCCTTCGGATTCGGCCACGCCATGCGCCGGCTGGCGCGGCCGGACGCCGAGCGGAATTGCTGCACTGCAGGTTGATTGTTCACTTGTGATTGCTATATTCATATGCGAACAGTCGCGGTGCCCGTTGCCATCCCGGGCGTGCATGCTGCGGCCATAACCCACCGCGCCCGATCCCGGGCAGAGGCGTGCCATGCGTAACCCCAGCAACTCCCGTCCCTCGCGCGTCCGTGGGCGATCCGCTGTGGCCGTCGTTCCGAGCGTGTGCGCATGGCGCTGAGCGCTGTCGCCGCCGACGCCACCCTGGCGCCGCGCGCGCTGGGTCGCAGCGGCGTGCAGCTGTCCACGCTGGGCTTCGGTGCCGCGCCGATCGGCAATCTGTATGCCGAGGTGGACGACGCGGTGGCGCTGGTCGCGGTGGCCGACGCCTATGCCGCCGGCATCCGCCATTTCGACACCGCGCCGTACTACGGCTATGGGCTGAGCGAGCAACGCCTGGGGCAGGGCCTGCGCGGGCTGCCGCGCGCCAGCTACACGCTCTCGACCAAGGTCGGGCGCTGCGTCTACGACGATGCCGCGGCCGCGCCAGGACGCGAGGGCTTTGCCGTGGCCGGACGCCGCGCCGAATTCGACTACAGCCGCGACGGCGTGCTGCGTGCGTTCGACAGCAGCCTGCAACGGCTCGGCACCGATCACATCGACGTGCTGCTGCTGCACGACATCGGCCGCCTGACCCACGGCGAGCGCCACCCGGCGATGCTGCGGCAGGCGCTGGACGAGGCGCTGCCGACGATGGCCGCGCTGAAGGCGCAGGGCGCATGCCGGGCGATCGGCATCGGCGTCAACGAGGAAGACGTGGCGGTGGAACTGATGCCGCTGTTCCCGCTCGATTGCGTGATGCTGGCCGGCCGCTACACCTTGCTCGAACAGCACGCCGCGCAGCGGATCATGGCGCAGGCGCTGCAGCGGCAGATCGGCATCCTGGTCGCTGGGCCGTACAGCTCGGGCCTGCTGAGCGATGCGCGCGGGCCGGGCGACACCTACAACTACGCACCGGTGGATCCGGCCACGCTGCAGCACGCGCAGCGCCTGTTCGCGGCCTGCGCCGCGCACGGCGTGGACGTGGGCGCTGCGGCGCTGCAGTTCCCGCTGGCCCATCCAGCGGTGAGTGCGGTGGTCGCCGGCATGCGCACGCCGGCCGAAGTGGCCAGCGCCGCCACGCGCCTGCGCGCGCCGATTCCCGCTGCGCTGTGGCAACAACTGCGCGACGACGGCCTGCTGCGCGCGCCGGTGCCGACGCCGTGAACATCATCGACGCCCATGTGCATTTCTGGCGCCTGGCGCGTGGCGACTATGCCTGGCTGACGCCGGAGCTGGGCGTGCTGTACCGCGATTACCTGCCCGAGGACCTGGCCGCGACGCTGGAGGCGCAGGGCGTGACCGCGCTGGTGGCGGTGCAGGCGGCGCAGAGCGAGGCGGAAACGCGCTACCTGCTGCAACTGGCGCAGGCCGAGCCGCGCATCGTCGGCGTGGTCGGCTGGGTGGAGTTCGAGGCCGCCGACGTCGCCGCGCGCATCGCCGCGCTGTGCGCCGACGGCGCCGGCCTGCTCAAGGCACTGCGGCCGATGGTGCAGGACCTGGCCGATCCGCAGTGGCTGGCGCGGCCGCAGCTGGATGCGGCGTTCGACGCGCTGCTGCAGCACGATCTGGCCTTCGACGCGCTGGTGCGTCCGCTGCACCTGCCGGCGCTGCTGGCGCGACTGCAGCGCCATCCGCAGCTACGCGTGGTGCTGGATCACGCCGCCAAGCCGGCCATCAGCGGCGCCGATTTCCAGACATGGGCCGACGGCGTAGCGCAACTGGCGCAGCACCCCAACGTGGTGTGCAAGCTGTCCGGTCTGCTCACCGAACTGCCGGCCGACGCCACCATCGACAATCCCGCGCTTGCCCCCTACGTGGCGCATCTGTTCGCCTGTTTCGGCCCGCAGCGGCTGCTGTGGGGCAGCGACTGGCCGGTGCTGACCCAGCGCGCCGACTACGCCGCCTGGATGGCGCTGGCGCGGGCCTGGGTCGCGCAGCACGCCGGCGATGACGCCGAGGCGGTGTTCGCCGGCACGGCGCGGCGCGTCTATCGCCTGTCCGATCCGATTGCTTCCTCCCCCACCTGGAGTCCCGCCGCATGACCACGTTCGCGTTCGTTTCCGGGAGCCGCGCATGAGCGGCCGTCTGCAAGGCAAGCGCTGCCTGATCACCGCCGCCGGCGCCGGCATCGGCCGCGAGAGCGCACTGGCCTGCGCGCGCGAAGGCGCGCAGGTGCTGGCCACCGACATCGACGCCGCCGCGCTGCAGGCGCTGGCCGCCGAGGCCGATGGCATCGTCACGCAGACCCTGGACGTCACCGATGCCGCCGCGATCCAGGCGCTGGTGGCGGCGCAGCCGACCTTCGACGTGCTGTTCAATTGCGCCGGCTACGTGCACCAGGGCAGCATCCTCGACTGCGACACGCCGGCGTGGAAGCGTTCGTTCGCGATCAACGTCGATGCCATGTACTACCTGTGCCAGGCGGTGCTGCCGGGCATGCTCGCGCAGGGCCGCGGCAGCATCGTCAACATGTCCTCGGTGGCGTCCAGCATCAAGGGCGTGCCCAATCGCTTCGCCTATGGCGTGACCAAGGCGGCGGTGATCGGCCTGAGCAAGGCCATCGCCGCCGACTACGTGGCCAAGGGCATTCGCTGCAACGCGATCTGCCCGGGCACGATCAAGACGCCGTCGCTGGGCGAGCGGGTCAAGGCGCTGGGCGGCGACGAGCAGGCGGTGTGGAAGAGCTTCACCGACCGCCAGCCGATGGGCCGCCTGGGCGACCCGCGCGAGATCGCGCAGCTGGTGGTGTACCTGGCCTCGGACGAATCCTCGTTCACCACCGGCCAGACCCACATCATCGACGGCGGCTGGTCGAACTGACCGCGCCTTCCCACTACGACAGAGGATTTCCCCATGAAACTGCTGCGTTACGGCGAACCCGGCCACGAACGCCCGGCCCTGCTCGATGCCGACGGCCACCTGCGCGACCTCTCGGCGGTGATCGACGACGTCGCCGGCGAGCATCTCACCGCCGCCGGCCTGGCCAGGCTGCGCGCGCTCGATCCGACCACGCTGCCGCAGGTGGATGGTGAAGTGCGCTACGGCGCCGCCGTGGGCCGCGTCGGCAAGTTCATCTGCGTCGGCTTGAACTATGCCGACCACGCCGCCGAGTCGGGCATGGCGGTGCCGGAGATGCCGGTGCTGTTCATGAAGGCGACCAGCGCGATCAGCGGCCCCAACGACACCGTGACGATCCCGCGCGGTTCGCTCAAGACCGACTGGGAAGTGGAGCTGGGCGTGGTGATCGGCGATACCGCGCGCGACGTGTCGGTGGAGGACGC
Source organism: Xanthomonas protegens (assembly GCF_038442435.1). Classification (NCBI taxonomy): domain Bacteria; kingdom Pseudomonadati; phylum Pseudomonadota; class Gammaproteobacteria; order Lysobacterales; family Lysobacteraceae; genus Xanthomonas; species Xanthomonas protegens. The sequence goes on from NZ_JAQJCQ010000002.1 coordinate 82,982, forward strand.
ACTGGCGCACGTCGCCGGCTATGCGGTGATCAACGACCTGTCCGAGCGCGCGTTCCAGCTCGAGCACGGCGGGCAGTGGGTGAAGGGCAAGAGCTGCGACGGCTTCGGCCCGATCGGCCCGTGGCTGGTCACCGCCGACGAGGTGGCGGACCCTCAGAACTTGTCGATGTGGCTGGAGGTCAACGGCCACCGCTACCAGAACGGCAGCACCCGCACGATGGTGTTCGGCGTGGCCGAGCTGGTCAGCCACATCAGCCGCTACATGACGTTGCTGCCGGGCGATGTGATCAGCACCGGCACGCCGCCGGGCGTGGGCCTGGGCCAGAAGCCGCAGGTGTACCTGAAGCCGGGTGACGTGATGCGGCTGGGCATCGAAGGCCTGGGCGAGCAACGCCAGGCCGTCGTGGCGCATCCGCGCGACGCGCAGTAAACGACGCGCGAGATGCAAAGCCCCTCTCCCTCCGGGAGGGGGGTTGGGGTGAGGGTCCGGGGCGAAGCCACCTCGCCATGCATGTGGCTTTCGCTTCCGCGCGAGCGCCACGTCCGCGTGCGGTTACTTCGTTCTTGTTTTGCAGCGTCGGTGACATCACTGCACCACCGCACCCTCACCCCAACCCCTCTCCCGGGGGGAGAGGGGCTGCTCCATCGTTCTTTTTAGCTGTTCCTCATTACCGCCTCACCCACCAGGATCCCCATGAGCAAAATCGTCGCGCTCGAGACCTTCGACGTCCGTTTCCCCACCTCGCGCGAACTGGACGGTTCCGATGCGATGAATCCGGATCCGGATTATTCGGCCGCCTATCTGCGCCTGCGCACCGACGCCGACGACGGCCTGGCTGGCTACGGCCTGGCCTTCACCATCGGCCGCGGCAACGACGTGCAGAGCGCGGCGGTGGCGGCGCTGGCGCATCACGTGGTCGGCCGCGACGTGGAGACGGTGATCGGCGATCTGGGCGGCTTCGCGCGCAGCCTCACCGACGACTCGCAGCTGCGCTGGCTGGGCCCGGAGAAGGGCGTGATGCACATGGCCATCGGCGCCGTGGTCAACGCCGCCTGGGACATGGCCGCGCGCCGCGCCGGCAAGCCGCTGTGGCGCTTCATCGCCGAGCTGTCGCCGGAGCAACTGGTGGCCGCGATCGATTTCCGCTACCTGAGCGACGCGCTGACCCCGGACGAGGCGCTGGCCATGTTGCGCGACGCCGAACCGCTGCGCGCCGAGCGTATCCAGACCCTGCTCGAACAGGGCTATCCGGCCTACACCACCTCGCCCGGCTGGCTGGGCTATTCCGACGAGAAGCTGGTGCGCCTGGCCAAGGAAGCGGTGGCCGATGGTTTCCGCACCATCAAGCTCAAGGTCGGCGCCAACGTGGAGGACGACATCCGCCGCTGCCGCCTGGCGCGCGCCGCGATCGGCCCGGACATCGCCATGGCGGTGGACGCCAACCAGCGCTGGGACGTGGGCCCGGCGATCGCCTGGATGCGCCAGTTGGCCGAATTCGACATCGCCTGGATCGAGGAGCCGACCAGCCCCGACGACGTGCTTGGCCACGCCGCGATCCGCCGCGGCATCGCCCCGGTGCCGGTGTCCACCGGCGAGCACACCCAGAACCGGGTGGTGTTCAAGCAGTTGCTGCAGGCCGGTGCGGTGGACCTGATCCAGATCGATGCCGCGCGCGTCGGCGGCGTCAACGAGAACCTGGCGATCCTGCTGCTGGCGGCCAAGTTCGGCGTGCGCGTGTTCCCGCATGCCGGCGGCGTGGGCCTGTGCGAACTGGTGCAGCACCTCGCCATGGCCGATTTCGTCGCCATCACCGGCAAGATGGAAGACCGCGCGATCGAGTTCGTCGACCACCTGCACCAGCACTTCGTCGATCCGGTGCGGATCGTGCACGGTCGCTACCTCGCACCGACCGCACCGGGTTTCTCGGCCGAGATGCATGCGACTTCGGTCAGCGAGTTCCTGTATCCGGATGGCCCGTTCTGGAGCGCGGATCTGGCGGCGCAGGGCGGCTGAGGTTTGCAGTGCAGGTGCGTTTCCGCTGACGGAAGCGCACCTGCGGCGTCAAAGCGGTCGCGGCTGAAGCCGCTCCTACGACAGCGCCAGTGGCCCCGCATCGCTTTCCGTAGGAGCGGCTTCAGCCGCGACGAGCGAAGCGGCAATTTAACCGGCTGCACCAGCAGTCAAGACCGACATCCCCGCTCGCAAACGCCTCAGCCCGCGCCCTTGCGCTCCTGTTCCGCCACCGCCGCCTGCAGCGAAAAGATCTGCAGCGCTTCGCGCCATTTCTCGCCGGGCGCCGAGCCGGGCAGGGGTTTCTGGAAGCGCCACATCAGCTCCTCCCACGCCTGCACGCGCGGATCGGCGGCGTCGGCGACGGCCTTGGCCGCGGGCGAATAGTCCTCGTCCACCTCCATCAGCATCACCAGGCGGTCGCCGTAGCGATGGATGTCCAACTCGCGGATGCCGGCGGCGCGCAGCGAGGCGACGATCTCCGGCCAGACGGTGTCGGGACGGTGCCAGCGTTCGTATTCGGCGATCAGCGCCGGGTCGTCGTGCAGGTCCAGCAGGTAGCAATGACGCGGCATGGCTCAGGTTCCGCGGGCAGAGGGAAGGGGCGTCACGCGGTTTCGCGCCGCATGCAGCGCGAAGCCGAGGATCACCGCGAAGCCGATCGCAGGCACCGCGAGCGCCCAGTGGATGCCGGCATGGTCGGACACCGCGCCCATCACCGCGGTCAGCGCGGCGCCGCCGATGATCGCCATGACGATCAGCGAGGCGCCCAGCTTGCGCGCGTCGTCGTCCAGTCCGTCCAGGCCCAGGGCGAAGATGGTCGGGAACATCACCGACATGAACAGGCTGCTGGCGACCAGCGCATACAGGCCGATCCAGCCGGGCAGCGCGACCGCCACCGCGCACAGCAGCAGGTTGAGCAGGGCGAACACGCCCAGCAGCCGCGCCGGCGCCAGGAAACGCAGCAGCGCGGTGCCGATGAAGCGGCCGGCCATGAACAGCACCAGCGACAGGGTGAGGAAATCGGCGGCGGTCTTCTCCGGGGTGCCGGGCACGCCGTCCTGCAGGTAGCGGATCAGGTAGCTCCAGATGCCGACCTGCGCGCCGACGTAGAAGAACTGCGCGACCACCGCGAACACGAAGCGGCCATTGCGCCGCAGCTGGCCGAAGCCGCCGGCGCGCGCGCCATCGCCACCGGCACGGGTGGCGGGGAAGCGGGTCAGCCCGATCAGCAGCGCCCACAGCAGCACCACCGCACCGATGATCAGGTACGGCGTCTGCACCGCCAGCGACTCGGTGGCGAAGAACGCCTCGCGCGCGGCCGGCGCCATCGCCGCCAGTTCCTGCGGCGTGTGCTCCACGCCGGACAGGATGAAGTGCTGGCCGACCAGGATGCCGGTGATCGAACCCAGCGGGTTGAACGCCTGCGCCAGGTTCAGCCGCCGCGCCGCGCCCTCGGCCGGGCCGAGCACGGTGACCAGGGGATTGGCGGTGGTTTCCAGGAAGGCCAGGCCGCTGGCGATGACGAACAGCGCCAGCAGGAACAGCCAGTAGGTGTGCACCTGCGCGGCGGGGTAGAACAGGAACGCGCCGACCGCGTACAGCAACAGGCCCAGCACCACCGCCGCCTTGTAGCTGTAGCGGCGCATGAACATCGCCGCCGGGATCGCGAACACGAAGTAGCCCAGGTAGAACGCGCTCTGCACCAGCCCGGCCTGCAGGTCGCTCAGCTCGAAGGCCTTCTTGAACTGCTTGATCAGGATGTCGTTGAGGTTGTTCGCCATGCCCCAGAGAAAGAACAGGCTGACGATCAGGACCAACGGCGCAAGCGCGGTCCGGGTGAGACTGGCGGGCGCCGGTGCGGCGGATTCGCTGCTGTAGTGCATTGCCGCCTACCCCTCCCAAGGTGTGCCGCGTCGCGTTCGGATTGTCGGCGGAGCGTACTGCGCCGGCGAGTGCCATGCAAATATAAAATTTGAGTTCATATGTGGATGGCGGCGCGGTCTCGGCCTATGAGCTGCAGGCCGCAGGCGGTGCGAGCTGGTGCGGCGTCCCTGTACCCTAGTCCTCTTCACCTGCTGCCGGGTCCTCGACGGAATGACCACCCCCTTGCCCAAGTACCGCGCGCCCGCCCTGGACAAGGGGCTGGACATCCTGGAGCTGCTGGCGCGCGACGGGCGGCCGATGAGCATGGGCGAGATCTCGCAGGGCATCGGCCGCTCGCGCGGCGAGATCTTCCGCATGCTGCAGGTGCTGGAAGAGCGCGGCTACCTGACCCGCGCCGCGGGCGAGGGCGGCTACACGCTGACCAACCGCCTGTTCATGCTCGGCATGCAGCAACCGCGGGTGCAGAACGTCACCGAAGTGGCGCTGCCGGTGATGCGCGCGCTGGCCGACGCGATCCGCCAGCCCTGTCACCTGGTGGCACCGTCGGACGACCAGATCGTGGTCATCGCGCAGATGGACGTGCCCAGCGACCTCGGCCTGGTGGTGCGCCCCGGCCACCGCCGTCCGTTCGCGCATTCCACCTCCGGCCTGGTGCTGTTCGCGTTCCAGCCGGCCGACGCGCAGGCGCAGTTGCTGCAACGCCTGGACGCCAGCGAGGTGGCCTACGACCGCGCCGCGTTCCTGGCTGCGGCGCAGGAAGTGCACGCGCTGGGCTACAGCATCCATCCCAGCGAGGCGGTGGTCGGCGTGATCGATCTCACCGCGCCGATCCTGCAGCACGGCGTCGCCCGCTACACCCTGACCGTGCCTTTCATCGAACGCCGCCCGCAACCGATCGACGCACAGGCCGCGATGCGCGCGGTGTGCGATGCCGCGGCGCAGATCAGTGCGGCGTTGGCGTAGGTGTCGTGATCCTGGCGAGTCCGGGGCTGGGATGCGATGGCGGCGTGCAAGAAGCGAGTGGAGCGCGTAAGCCCCGCGATCGCGATCCGTGGCATGCTCAACGCTCGGTGGCAGTGCTGGGGAGCATAGTCCATGCGTTGGCATAGCAGCCGTGTTTGCGTCGGTTCGAGGCTAGCCATTCATTCAAGCCGAACCCGCGTCGTGGTGCGGTTAACTCAGGTGCTAGGCGGCATATGAACATTGCACGCGCATTGTGTTCGACTTGGATCGCGCTCGCCGCGCTTTCGGCGAATGCTGCGCCGGTGGTCAGAATCGATGGGAGCTCACCGGATCGCTTCGAGCGCTCGCATGCCGAGCTCGTCGCGTCTCTTTCTCCGCAACAGCGGCTGCGGCTCAGCCTCGCGGAGATCGTCTATCTCGAATCAAGGCGGTGCTTGGGCAGGCGTCAGGCGCATGCCGATTCCTTCGTGGAGCAGCAGCTTGGCGAGCAGGTAGATCTCGCACCCTGTCGAAAGGCGTTGCACGGTCTTGGCTACCTGGAAATCATGGAGCGCAGCTATCCTCCAGGCGGCGGTTCTGGTCCAGAGGCTGTGCCGCCTAACAGCACTCCCAAGTCGAAGCCGCTTCGCGGCGCTGGCCAATTCTGGCGTTAGGGCACACACATGATTCTTTCGCTCTTGATCCAGATGGCGACTGGTACGCCACCTATGCCGCCGCCGGCTGTCCGCGGGTTCTGCACCCCGGTTCAGCCGGAGCTTGCCAAATTTCAGGTTGATGAGGACTACCACGTGATCGGCCAGCAGCGTCGCACCGGAAAGCTCTACTCCGGCACCCTTCGCGTACAGCGGGTTGGAAGCCACTACCAGTTGGTCAGAGTTGTCGGCGGCAAGAGCGTGCGCGGTGTGGCTACGCCGGTGGCATGCGGGCCAGACGAAGTCCACCTGTTGCAGATCCGCTACGCGAACGAGCCAGCGTTCAACTGTAAAATGAGCGTGAACTATGACAACTATTCGGTGGCTAGCTGCGGTCCTGGCGGCCGAGACGGCTGGGCGGTCACCGGCTTGGAAGCGTGGTATCCCAACGGTACGCCCTAATCATTCGTCCGAGACGATGCCGTTTCGCTATGTGCCTCAACTCGGGTGATAGGCAGCAATGGCAGATAAATTGGAAGTTCAACGGCGCAAGCAACTCCGCAGGGCAGCGGAAGCCAAGCAGCGCGAATCCGAGGAGAGCAGCCTTCCTGTTCCCAGGGAGACACTTTGGGCGCTATTCGACTACTTGGACATGTCGCTTGCAGTCGGTTGCGACCATTCCTTGCGGCTGACGGAACAGTTCCTTGCGTCCCGCGAGATTCGGCCGGAGTTGCTGGTGGCATGGCTTGGAGAGTACGGCGGCTTCTGCGACTGCGAAGTGCTGTCCAATGTAGAGGAGCGCTGGGGCAGGCAGTGATGTGCTTGCTGTCTGACGGTTCCTTCGAGCCGACGCCGCCTCGCGGCTCGGCTTAACTCAGGTGTTATGCAGCACGGAGAGAACGAGGCTATCGTGGACTACAAGAAAAAAATTCACGCGCACATCCAAGTGGCTGCCGATGAGCTCCTCGCCTTTGTGCGCAGCTGTGAGGCGGACTACGTTGAACGATGGGTTCCCACGGTTCACGTCAAAGACGCCCTGGAGCTGAACTTTGTCGCCACGCCGCAGCAAGGACGGCAGTACGGCCCGAAGGGCTGGCTGTTCGCTATCCTCGCCAGGGTGCTCGAAGATCAAGGCGTGCTTGAACACAAGAAGGTTGGCAACCGTTCCTACTGCAGATCAAGGGCTGCTGCCTAACAATCGATCCAAGCCGGCGCCACTTCGTGGCGCGGCTTAACGCAGGGTAGGCCGCCTGACCCGTCTGCGACGTGCAGCGCTGGGAGGCCTCACTGACGTGCCGCCACCCGTGCGTCGACCATGCGAAGCATCCCTCGTGCCGCTGTTCTCGCGCCGCGTACCGCGCGCGCGGCAAGGTCAGCGCATGCCCTCGCCTGCGCTGCATGCCCACATGTGCGCCACACCGCTGGAATGCGCGCCCACGGTGCACGTGACTCGATCCCCAGCCTGATCACGCAGTCGCTGTACGTGCGCGCAAAGCGTTGACCTGTGCGCCACCGCTGCGCAGCCTGCAGGGAACACGGCGACACGGACACACGGCATGGCACGGCGGTTTCCCTGGAGTTGGTTGGCGGTGCTGGCGGCCTGCGCGTTGGTGCTGGTGCTGGCCTGGCAGAACCGCGGTCTGCGCGAGGAACGGCGCTGGTTCGTCACCCGCACCACCGAGCCGTACTTGGGCATGTACGTGCCGCGCATCGCCGCTACCACGTTGGACGGTGCGCCGCTGACGCTGGGTGAGCCGGCGGCCGAGCGGCAGGTCCTGTTCTTCTTCACCACCACCTGCCCGTACTGCAAGCGCTCGGCGCCACAGATGGTGCAGGCCGCGCAGCGTCTGGCCGCGCAGCAGCCCGACGTGCAGGTGCTGGGCGTGTGCCAGTGCAGCCCCGCGCAGGCGCAGCGCTACGCCGCCGAGCACGGCTTTACGTTTCCGGTGACCACGTTGACCGACCGCCGCGCGCTGATGCTGTTCCGCGCGCGCAATGTGCCGACGCTGCTGGCGCTGGACCACGAAGGACGCGTGCGCTATGCGCGCGTCGGCGTCTTCGATACCACGGAGCGGATGCAGGACCTGATGGCCGCAGTGCGTCGCACGGATGCGCCGCCGGCCTTGGCAACCATCGAGGAGTAAGCCATGAAACAGCGTTGGACAGCGTTACGCAACGGGATGCTTGCGGCCGTGTTCCTGGCCAGCATGGGCTTCGGCGCGGTGCAGGCGACCGCCGGCGACGGCATCGAGAAGGAGGCGGCCTGCAGCGCCTGGGCGTGCCAGCAGGAGTGCGCACCGTTCGGCGGTGAGCTGGGGCCGGGCGGGCCCGGAAAGCCGCTGGTCTGCTACTGCTGCGGCTGAGCCGTGTCCGGAGCCGGCCGCGCCAGGCCGGCTCCGGCATCGGGGCCGCGATGGCGGCGATCAGGGATCGCAGTGAGCATCTGCCGCGGTGCGACTCCGTCATCACTCCGCCAACCTGCAAGTCGCTCCCGGTGCGCGCGATTGCGCCCTGCATCCTGGTCATCCACCGCCGATTCACGCAGGTTTGCGCGCTGGCTGGGCATGGTGGAACGCAGACCAACCAGGAGCGTTCCATGACTTCACCTCTTCATCCCGTCCGCCTGACCCTGCTTGCCGCGCTCACCGCTGTAGCGCCGAGCGGCTGCGGCAAGCCTGGCGACCAGGCCTCGCGCACCGCACCGGCCACCTCGCCGGAGCCCACCGCCGCGCCGGTCGGTGGCGAAAGCGGACGCGCACCGATCGGCGGCGACGCCTCGGCCAAGGCGATGCTGCAGGTGTTGGAGGGCAACGTGGTGGCGCTATCGAAGCAGGCGCTGTCGCGCAACGTCAGCAAGACCGTGGCCGACTTCGCCCGCGAGACCATCGCCCTGCACCACGACGCCGACCCGGCCACGGCCGGCAAGGGTGGCCCCGGCGATGCGGAGAAGATCGCCGCGCAGGTGGCCAAGGGCCGCGCGCAGTTGCAGGCGCTGGGCGATGAAAAGGACAACTCCGCCTACATGAACGCCTACGCGGCGGCAGTGGTGCGGCAGTACTCCGACGCGCTGTCGGTGATCGATGCCGAACTGGTGCCGGCGGCCAAGGAAGACGCCACCCGCCAGGAACTGCAGCAGGCGCGCAAGCGCATCGCCGAGCAACTGGAGCGCGCGCAGGCGCTGGCCTCGGCCCGCTACTGAGCACCTAGCCCCTCTCCCGTTGGGGCGACAGGGTGCGGCCTGCGCGCCACTGGCGCGCGCACCCTGGAGCGCCCGCGCCGCAAGCGCGGGCCGGGGCGCGGAGCGGGGGCTGGGGTGAGGGTACGGCGCGAAGCGACTCGCAGAATTCAGGCGCACGAGGCTGCGCCAATAGCCTCGTCCGGCCCGCGGGGGCACCTTTCCCGAGCATGGGGGCCATGCCCCCGAGGGGGAGAAGAAACAGCCGCTAGGGCGCGCCATCAATCCCTGAGCATGCCGCGCCGCGATTGCGTGCGCCTGTGGCTAGGAAAAGCGAGGCCGAGCGATGACGCGCCCATGGCGCGTCCAGCTACCAGGCCCAACGCGGCATCCCCGGCGACCGGCGACACGCCCTAGCCGTCGGCGGCGATCGCCTGCAACGCCGGCCGCTCCTCGCGCCCATCCGGATGTCGCGCGAAGCGGGTCGGGTCGCTGCCGTGCACCGGCGCCTCGTCCTGCCATGGCCAGCCGCCGAACTGGGTGCGGCGATAGTCGGCCATGGCCTGGGCGATTTCGGCCTGGGTGTTCATCACGAACGGACCGTGTTGGGCCACCGGTTCGGCGATCGGTCGGCCTTGCAGCACCAGGAACTCGCTCGCCTCGCTGTCGCCATTGACCAACTCGACCGCCTGATCGGCGCGCAGCTCGATCGCCGCATGGCGGGTCACCGGGCGCCCGCCCACGGTCACCGCTGCGCCCTTGAAGAAGTACAGGCTGCGGCGCGTGCCGCGGCCTTGCGCGGCGGGCAGGGTCCAGCGTGCGCCGGGTGCCATGCGGATCGTCCAGATGGCCACATCGGCATCGTCCTGCGCGGCCCACGAATCCGGTGGCGGCGCGAGCGGGCCGCCGGCGCTGCCGGGCGCGGCGTCGACCGGGCCGATGCGGCCGGCCACGCAGGCCACCTCGGTGGTGCGACCGGCGTCGTCGGTGGCGGTGAAGCGCGGCAGGTCTTCCGACCAGAACATGGTGAAGTGCGGCGCGGCCAGCTTGTTGCGCGCCGGCAGGTTCAGCCAGATCTGGAACAGTTCCAGCGGGTTGGGCGCCGCCGTGTCCAGCAGCGGGAACATCTCCGAATGGACGATGCCCGCGCCGGCCGTCACCCACTGCACGTCGCCGGCGCCGAAGCGCGCCGCCGCACCGAGCGAATCGGCATGGTCGATCAGGCCCTTGCGCACGATGGTCACGGTCTCGAAGCCGCGGTGCGGATGACCGGGAAAGCCGGGAATCTCCTCGCCGTGATACATGCTCCAGCCGTCCTTGCGGCTGAAGTCCTGGCCGATGGCGCGGCCGTGCAGGGACGCCGCCGGCCCCATCGCGCCGTTGCCGGCGGGGTAGGCATCGTCGTGGTAGACGCAGAACAGGAACGGGTCGAGCGTGTCCCAAGGGAAGCCGAGCGGCTTGATCTGGACGATGGGGTCGGTCATGGAGAGATCCTTCGTGCGAACGCCACCCGAGGTTGAAGGCGGCAACCCTCACGATATGGGGCGATGCCGACGGAACGGAAGGCCAGTCCGAAAGACATCCTGTCCCGCACGGGAAACACTGGGATGCGCCGCCGCCGCGTCCGTGGCGATGGCGCCGGCGCGGTGGCCGGCCGCGTCGCATGCGCCGAGCGAGCGAACCCGGCAGTCAGCGGGGCGCACTGAATGCCTGCTGGGGCGCAACCGCTGATCTGCGCCTGCACGACCCGTGCGTCATTGCACTGTCATCTGCCGCGACCAGCATCGCAGGCTTTTCCGATCCTGCGAGCGCCTGGTGCGTCCCGAACCCTTGCCGGCCCTGTCGCGGCTGTTCCTGCAATGGCGGCCGTCGCTGAGCCGCTATTTCCGCAAGCGCCGCGCCGCGGCCTGGGATGCCGACGACCTGCTGCAGGAAGTGTGGCTGCGGCTGCAGCGCAGCGAGGCGCATGCGCCGGAGATCGCCAATCCCGAAGCCTACCTGTTCACCATCGCCGCCAACCTGATGCGCGAGCACGCGCTGCTGCATCAGCGCAGCAGCCAGCGCGACACCTGCCTGGACGATGTGCTGGAGCGGCTGGCGGTGCCCTGCGAGGCCGATGCACAGGTGCACCGCGCGCAGCGCCGGCAGCGCCTGGCGGAACTGATGGCGCGGCTGCCGCCGAAGTGCCGCGCGGCGATGGTGCTGCGCTATCGCGACGAACTGGGCTACCAGGAGATCGCCGAGCAGCTGCAGATCTCCAGCCACATGGTCAAGAAGTACATCATCAAGGGCCTGGCGGTATGCCGGCAGGGCATGGCGCGCTATGCGTGAGGATCCGCAGCGCGTCGCCGAGGCGGCCGCGGACTGGTACCTGGCGCAGCGCGAGTCCACGCTGCCGCCGGCGCGGCAGGCCGAATTCCTGGCCTGGCTGCGGCAATCGCCGGCGCACGTGGCCGCCTATCTCGACATCGCGCGGATGCATGGCGACCTGCCGTCCGCGGCGCAGGCGCAGCAGGCCAGCAGTGCGCAACTGCGCGCGCATGCCTTGCGCAGCGGGGCGGTGGTGGTGCCGCTGCGCCCGGACGTGGACACGCCGACATTGGTGTCCAACCCGCGCCGTGTCCTGCCACGGCGCAGGCGCTGGCCGCTGGCGGCTGCCGCCGTGCTCGCGCTGGCCGCCGCGGGCGTGGCGTTGCGCCTGAGCGCGCCGGACCCGGTGCAGGCGACGGTGTACCAAGCACCGGCGGACGCGGCGCGCAGCGTCGCCCTGGACGACGGCAGCGTGGTGCAACTGGAGCGCGGTGGCGCGATCGCGGTGCGCTACGGCACGCAGCGTCGCGACATCACCCTGCTGCGCGGCAAGGCGGTGTTCGATCTCGGCCACGATCCGGCGCGGCCGCTGCGGGTCAGCGTCGGCGCGCTGGTGCTGCGCGACGTCGGCACCGTGTTCGGGGTCGACCCGCAGGCCGGCGGCGCGCGCGTCACCGTGCTGCAGGGGCGGGTGCAGGTGTCGCGCGATACCCCGGCGTGGTGGCGCCGCAGCGACCTGCCGTCGGAAGGAGCGACGCTGGCGGACCTGGGCGGCGGCCAGCAGGCGCGGGTGGATGCGCAGGGCCGCGTGCTGGCGCGGCGCGACCACGCCGACATCGCCGACGCCACCGCCTGGCTGCCGGCGCAGGTCGGCGTGCACGATCGCAGCCTGGGCGAGGTGGCGCGGCTGTTCAACGCCTACACCACGCAGCCGCTGCGCATCGCCGACCCGGCGCTGGCGGCGCGGCGGGTCAGCGGCGTGTTCCACCTGCGCGATCCGGAGGCCTTCGTCGCCTATCTGGGCAGCCTGCCGGACGTGCAGGTGCAGCGCGATGCGCACGCGGTGACCATCCGTCACGCACCGGCCCCGCTGTAAGAAAAAATTCATGCAATCGACGGTAGCCGCACGGCGCACCGGGGCACTCCTAGGAAGCATGGCCGTCGCGCAGCACGCGCGGGGCCGCCCTTCCTCCCCTCCGGTGTGATCGTCATGCGCAAGCCTCTCGTCGTCTCCATCGCCCTGCTGTTGGGCTGCACGTCCTCGCTGCCGGCCTGGTCGGCGCCCGCAGCCACCGCCTCGGCCATCGCACCCATGCCGCTGGCGCAGGCGCTGGACCAGTTCGCGCGCAGCAGCGGCCTGCAACTGATGTACGACCCGGCGCTGGCCGAAGGCCTGCGCAGCAGCGGCGCGCCGGCCGGCCTGGCGCCACCGCAGCAGTTGCATGCGCTGCTCGCCGGTACCGGCCTGGACTACCGCATGCTGACCCCGGGCTCGGTCGCCATCGTGCGCAGCAGCGTCGCCGCCGCGCCGGCCGCCGCCCCGCGCGCGCCACGCAGTGCCGCCCCGGCCCGCCCCGACGCCGATGGCGAGCACGACGGCCCGCGCGAACTGGCGCCGATCAACGTCACCGCCAACAGCGTCGACACGCTGGCGCCCAGCGCCGCGCCGCTGGAGGCGAGCCAGCCGACCTCGGTGATCGACGAGCGCTTCATCCGCGACGGCCTGCGCCTGAACTCGAACTACGACGACATCATCAAGTACGCGCCCAGCGTGGTCACCACTTCGCCGGAAGGACCGGGCCTGGGCAAGAACGAAGGCGTCAGCATCCGCGGCTTCCAGGACGGCCAGTTCAACATCACCTTCGACGGCATCCCGTTCGGCGATGCCAGCGACCTGCACCACACCACCTCGGCCTACTTCAACAACCACGTGCTTGGCCAGGCCGAGATCGACCGCGGCCCCGGCGGCGGCGCCACCATCGGCAACGCCACCTTCGGCGGCACCCTGGCGCTGCGCACGCGCAACCCCAGCGAGGTGGATGGCGTGACCGTGTACGGCACCGGCGGCAGCTGGAACACCTGGGCCGGCGGTGTCAGCGCCGACGAGCACATCGGTAACACGCGCCTGTTCGCCGACCTGTCCAAGGAAGCCAGCGACACCTACCTCAAGGGCACCGACGACCGCCGCGAGCATGCCTTCCTCAAGACCGTCACCGATCTGGGCGAGGCGACCACGCTGACCCTCGTCAGCAGCTACAACCAGGAACACCAGAACACCGTGCAGGGCGCCACCCGCGCGCAGATCGCGCAGCATGGCTGGCGCTACGGCCTGGGCAACGATCCGACCCTGCAGAACTACACCGGCTACAACGCCGCCGCCTACTACTCCAGCTTCACCTACCTGGGCCTGAGCACGCGCCTGGGCGACTGGGACCTGGACAACAAGGTCTACTACAACAGCTTCGACCACACCGCTTCCAAGACCAGCATCCCCACCAGCGAGAGCGCTGCCGACAATGGCGTGACCTTCTACAGCGCGACTGGCAAGAAGCTGTCCAAGGCCGCCAAGGACGTGCCGGGCAAGCTCTCGGACAACGATTTCCGCGCCTTCGGCGACGTGCTGCGGCTGGCGCGCGACCTCGGCCCGGGCCAACTGCAGACCGGCGTGTGGGTGGAGCGCAACCTGGACGAGCGCCAGCAGTTGCCGGTGGACATGACGACCGGCGCGGCCAGCGGCACCAAGTACGGCCCGCTGTACAACTACAACCTGCACGACCGCACCGACACCCTGCAGCCCTACCTGCAGTACGACTGGAAGCTCAGCGACAGCCTGACCCTCAGCCCGGGCCTGCGCTACGCGCGGGTGCAGCGCCAGCTCGATGCCGAGCTCAACAAGAGCACGCCGCCGGCGCCTGCGCACAGCACGGCCAGCTACGACGCCACGCTGCCGTCGCTGAGCCTGCACCAGGCCTTCAACGAGCACTGGAGCGGCTACGTGCAGGCCGCGCGCGGTTTCCTGGCGCCGCCGATCGACGTGATCGAACTCAACGGCACGCGCGGCCTGCGCCCGGAACTGACCAGCAACTACCAGCTCGGTACCAGCTATGCCGCGCGCGGCCTGACCTTCGGTGCCGACGTCTACTACATCGACTTCAGCAACTACATCAGCCAGACCCTGGTCAACACCGACAGCGGCACCGAGAGTGCCTTCGTCAACGGCGGTGGTGCGGTATATCGCGGCGCCGAGGCCGAGGCCACCTACGCGCTGACGCCGATCCTGAGCCTGTACGCCAACGCCAGCTACAACGAGGCCACCTACAAGCACAGCAGCACCCAGGTCGCCGGCACGCCGCGGGTAACCGCCGCCCTGGGCCTGCTGTACAACAGCGGCACCGGCTACTTCGGCTCGCTGATGGAGAAGGTGGTGGGCGCGCAGTACGGCGTCGACAACACCACCACGGCCAGCGGTGCCACCGTGTTCGGCAACGACCAGCGCCTGGGCGGCTACGCCAGCCTGGATGCGGCGCTGGGCTACCGCAGCACACACGGGCCCTACGGCCTGAAGGGGTACTCGATCAGCATGGACGTCAACAACCTGCTGAACCGGCATGCGCTGATCGGTTACGCCGGCACCCGCTCCTCCGACAACCAGCCGCTGTACTTCGGCCTGGCCGGGCGCGGCGTGTTCCTCGACCTGTCGCTGAAGTTCTGAGGCCCGCCATGTCCGCTTCCCGATTCGCATGCGTGCGCAGCGCATGGCGCCTGGCCGCGTTGCTGTGCGTCGCCAGTGCCGCCTGTCCGGCGGTCGCATCGCCCAAGCCTGCCGCGGCACCGAACGCGGCGGAGGTTCGCCTGACGATCGTGGTGATGCGCCACGGCGTACGTGCACCGACGCAATCGCCAGAAGACCTGGCCAAGTACGGCGCGCAGCCCTGGCCGCAATGGCCGGTGCCGCCGGGCCAGCTCACGGCGCACGGCGCCGCCGGCATGCAGGCGCTGGGTGCACGCTACCGGCAGCGCTGGCTGTCCACGGCGGCACTGGCGCCGGACTGCGCCGCGTCCGGCGCGGTGGTGATCGCCGACAGCACGCCGCGCAACCACGACAGCGCGGCGGCCTTCACCAAAGGATTGCTGCCGGGATGCCAGGCGCACTACCTGGCGTTGCCGACGACGCAGAACAATCCGCTGTTCCATTTCGGCAAGGACGAGGACAAGGACGACGATGCGTCCGCGCCGCCGCTGCACCTGGACGCGGCCGTGCGCAGCCGGCTGCGCGCGCTGCAGCACGTGCTGTCCGGCTGCGCCGGTTCGGCCTGCGCCGCGCCGGGTGCGCCGCGCCTGGACGATCCGCAGCGGCTGCAGGATCCGGCGCAGGTGGCCAAGACCTTGAAGACCGCCGGCAGCTTGTCCGAGAACCTGATGCTGGAATACGCGCAGGGCCTGCCGTTGCCGCAGGTGGCGTGGGGGCGTGCCGATGCGGCGGCGCTGCAGCGGCTGGTCGGCCTGCACAACGCCTCCTTCGCCTACAGCAAGCGGGCGCTGCCGGCGGCGCGTGCCGGCGGCTCCAACCTGCTCGCGCACCTGTTGGCGACGCTGCAGGTGGCGGCCGGGCAGACCCCGGCGGTGGCGCCGCTGGCGCCGGCGGACACGCGCGCGCTGGTGCTGCTCGGCCACGACACCAACCTGGCGCACCTGGCGGGCCTGTTCGGCATCGATCCCATCGTGCGCGGCCAGCCGGACGCGTATCCGCCAGGCGGTGCGCTGCTGCTGGAGCTGGTGCGGCAGGACGGCCAGGACTTCCTGCAACTGCGCAGCGTGGTGCCTACCCTGCCGGCGCTGCGGGCCAACCGCTTCGACGGTCGCAGCCTGCGCGAGCGGCGCTGGCCGCTGCCCGGCTGCGGCGGCCGCATGCGCTGTCCGCTGGCGATCGCGCTGCCGGCGTTGCAGGCACGCCTGGATCCGCAGCGGGTCGAGGCTGCGGTGCCGTCGATGACCGAGTGGCCGGCGCAGGCGGCGCCAGTGGGCGATTAGTTGGCGCCAGCGCTTGACGGCACCGTAGGCGAGGCTGAAGCCGCGCCTACGCGTGCCACGGTGCCGGGGTAAATGCCGCCCGCCGTCACGGACCACTCAGCGCGGAAGGTCGATCATCGCGGTTCCCCCACGCGCCTGCGCCTGCGTGCGCCGCGCTCTTTGCCAGGACCCTGCCATGTCCCCGACCCACGCCGCCGCGTTGCCCGACACCATGACCGCGATCGAGATCCGCCAGCCCGGTGCGCCCGAGGTGCTGGTGCCGGTGCGCGTGCCGTTGCCGCACCCCGGGCGCGGCGAACTGCTGGTGCGGGTGGCCGCGGCCGGCGTCAACCGGCCCGACGTGATGCAGCGCCAGGGCAGCTATCCGCCGCCGCCGGGCGCCTCGCCGCTGCCGGGGCTGGAGTTCGCCGGTGAGGTGGTCGGCCTGGGCGAGGGTGTGGAGCGCTACCGGCTGGGCGACCAGGTTTGCGCGCTGGTCGCCGGCGGCGGCTATGCCGAGTACGCGGTGGTGCACGAGCGCAACGCCCTGCCGGTGCCGGCGGCGCTGAGCCTGACCGAGGCCGCGGCGGTGCCGGAAACCTTCTTCACCGTGTGGACCAACGTGTTCCAGCGCGGCCGTCTGCAGTCCGGCGAGACCTTGCTGGTGCACGGCGGTACCTCCGGCATCGGCAGCGTCGCTACGCTGCTGGGGCGGGCGTTCGGTGCGCGGGTAATCAGCACGGTGGGCTCGGCCGACAAGCGCGCCGCCAGCCTGGCGCTGGGCGCGGAGGCGGCGATCCTCTACCGCGAGGAGGACTTCGTGGCCGAGACCATGCGCCTGACCGAGGGCCGCGGCGCGGACGTGATCGTGGACCTGATCGGCGGCGACTACCTGGCGCGCAACTACCAGGCCGCGGCGCTGGACGGGCGCATCGTGCAGATCGGCATCCAGCAGGGCAAAGTGCGCGAACTGGACCTGATGCCGCTGCTGGCCAAGCGGCTGACCCATACCGGCTCGACCCTGCGTCCGCGCTCGGTGATGGAAAAGGCGGCGATCGCGCGCGAACTGGAGGAGCGGGTGTGGCCGTTGTTGGCAGAGGGTCGCATCAAGCCGCAGGTGGACCGCTGCTTCCCGCTGCAAGAGGCGGCACAGGCGCATGCGCTGATGGAGTCCAGCGCGCATATCGGCAAGATCGTGCTGGTGACTGACGCGCGGTGAACCGGGTATCGGTCGCGGCGACCCGCCTGCCGTCGTAGGAGCGGCTTCAGCCGCGACGGGGCTTTACCTGGAACGCCCGTCGCGGCTGAAGCCGTTCCTACGCGCGGTTTCGGTCGTGATGGGAGGCCACCCTCGGTCGCCCTCGAGTGCACAGGCGTTCCGCGCCCTCACAGCTGCGCCCACCGCTAGCCTTGCAGGAGCGGCTTCAGCCGCGATGGGCTTTACCGGGAACGCCCATCGCGGCTGAAGCCGCTCCTACACCCGGTTCCGGTCGTGATGAGCGGCGCGCTCGGTCGCGACAGGCAGCCGGCGCAGGCACCGGCGCGCCCATACGGCACGCGGGCCCGCGCCCGCCGCTGGCCCGGTTCAAGCACCGCGCCGTATAGTGCGCCGCACGCGCGGTGGTCCGCGCTTGCCCGTGCCGGTCCCTGCGTGCGCCTGCTGCCCCGTTCCGCGTCGTCTTCTTTCCTATTGCGTTACGTCCTGCTGCTGTTGTGGCTGTGCGCGGCGGTGGCGTCGGCCCAGCCGCAGGACGCCGCCGACGCGCCGCCGGACCCGCAGACCTTGCTGGACAACGCCGCAAAGTCGCTGAAGGACGCGCGCGGCAAGGAAGTGGATGCCGGCAACCAGACCGCCTTCCAGGACCTGGTCACGCAGGTCTCGGACGCCTCCAACGATGCGCAGACCGCGGTCGACGCCCTAGCGCCGCAGCTGGCCCAGGTGGAAGCACGCCTGCAGCAGCTCGGTCCCGCCGCCACCGGCGATTCGCCCGACATCGCCGCGCAGCGCAAGGCGCTGACGAAGCAGCGCGACGCCCTGGACTCGGGGGTCAAGCGCGGCAAGCTGATGGTGGTGGAGGCGCGGCAGCTGGCCGACGAGATCGAACGCGCGCGCGCCGAGCATTTCAGCCAGGAGCTGTCGCTGCGTTCGCCCTCGCCGCTGTCGCCGGCGCTGTGGAAGCAGATCGCCGCCGATTTCCCCGACGACCAGGCCAAGCTGCTGGCGCTGTACACCCTCGGCGTGCAGTCGCTGCAGGACGCGATCGCCGAGCATGGCAGCGGCGCGCTTGGTGTCGGCATCGCCATCGCGGTGATCCTGCTGTTCCCGCTGCGCTACCTGCTGCGCTGGCTGGGCAAGCGCTATGCGGTGTCGCGCGCGCCGGGCAGCCGCCTGCGCCGGTCGGGTCTGGCGATCTGGTTCCTGCTGCTGGGCACGTTGACCCCGGGCCTGGCCGCGCTGGCCCTGGCCGAGGCGCTGCGCAGCATCGATGCGGTGCCGGAGCGCCTGGACGCAGTGCTCAACGGCTTCGTGGTGGTCAGCTTCGCCGCGGCCTTCATGGGCTCGCTCGGCGCCAGCGTGCTGCTGCCGAACCAGCCGAGCTGGCGGCTGTTCCCGATCGACGACGCCACCGCGCGACGCCTGCGCAAGTACACCTGGGCCACCGCGGCGCTGGCCTGGCTCAGCAGCATGCTGCTGGTGATCAACCAGGCCGCGCGCACCAGCGACTCGGCCACCGTCGCCGCCGACGGCGTGATCGCGCTGGTCTACGGCGTGCTGATCCTGGCCACCCTGACCAGCCTGTCGCGGCTGCGCCGGCGCCAGTACGCCGAAGCGGCGGCGCAGGCCCTGGCAAACGCGCAACCGCCGCCGCCCGGGCAGCACGGCGGCGCGCTGGCGCTGATCGGCGTGCTGGTCAAGGTCGCGGTGGTGGTGGCGCTGCTGGCGGCGCTGCTGGGCTATCTGCACCTGGGCCTGTTCATCACCCGGCAGATCATCTGGATCACCATGATCGTCGGCGCGATCCGCCTGCTGATGACCTTCGCCGACGACTTCGCGCTGTGGCTGTTCGCCAGCGAAGGCCGCATCGGCCGCGCCGCCAATGGCGCGTTCGGGGTGCGCTCGAGCCGGCTGGAGCAGGCCGGGGTGCTGACCTCGGCGCTGCTGCGGGTGGTGCTGCTGCTGATCGGTATCGGCGCGCTGCTGATGCCGTTCGGCACCAACGTCTCGATCGTCTCGGACTGGTTCTCGCTGCTGTCCGACGGCATCCGCGTCAGCGACAAGGTGGTGCTGTACCCGGGCGCGATCGTGCGCTCGGTGCTGGTGCTGCTGCTCGGCCTGGGCGTCATGCAGTACCTGCATCGCTGGCTGACCCAGACCTACCTGCCCAAGACCGAACTGGACGACGGCTCGCGCAACTCGATCAGCACGGTGGCGCGCTATGTCGGCATCATCCTGGCGGCGTTGTGGGCGCTGGCCGCACTGGGCATCGGCCTGGAGCGGATCGCGCTGGTGGTCAGCGCGCTGTCGGTGGGCATCGGCTTCGGCCTGCAGTCGATCACCCAGAACTTCGTGTCCGGCCTGATCCTGCTCGCCGAGCGCCCGGTGAAGATCGGCGACTGGATCAAGATCGGCGACCAGGAGGGCGACGTGCGCCGGATCAGCGTGCGCGCCACCGAGATCCAGGTCGGCGACCGCTCCACCCTGATCGTCCCCAACTCCGAACTGATCACCAAGACCCTGCGCAACATGACCCTGGCCGGGCCGCTGGGCCGGGTGCAGATCCAGTTCGCCGTGTCGCTGGGCACCGACGTGACCAAGCTGCGCGCGTTGCTGCTGGAGCTGTACGCGGCGCACCCGGGGGTACTGGACGACCCGGCGCCGTCGGTGTTCATCGACTCCATCGCCAACGGCCACGTCACCCTCAACAGCTTCGCCTACGTGGCCTCGCCGCGGCTGACCTACGGCACCCGCAGCGAACTGTTCTTCGCCCTGCTGCAGCGCCTGGCCGAGGAGGGCATCGCCCTGGAGTCGCCGCAGGAAGTGAAGCTGTTGCGTCAGTAGCGGGGATTGGAGATTGGGGATTCGGGATTGGTGGAGCGCAAAGCAGGCTTGGCTGCGACCTGCCGGCGTTTCAGGTCGCGGCTGAAGCCGCTCCTACGACTCCCCAATCCCGACTCCCCAATCCCGGCTTCTAGCGCCTGCCGCGCTCCTCGCGGGCGCGGATGCGCCGGTCGAACAGCACGGCGCTGACCACGATGCCCAGGCCCAGGATCACGCCGAGCAGGAACAGCACCATCGCGATCGCCGGATAACCGAACAACTTGGTACCGGTGTCGATGCGCATCATCTGCGTGGAGGCCAGGATCAGCGCGGCGGTGACGATGCCGGCGGCGACGCGGTTGGCGATCTTCTGCAGGCTCTCCATCAGCCGCGATTCCTCCAGGCCGGCCACGCGCACCTGCAGCCGGTTCTCCGCGGCCAGGGTGAGGATGTCCGAGAGCCGGCGCGGGCCTTCGCGCAGCAACGCCTGCAGTTCCATCGCCTCGCTGGCCAGGTTGGCCGCCGACAGCGACTTCTTCAGCCGCGCGCGCATCACGTGCTGCAACTGGTCCTCGACCACCACGCGCGTGTCCAGGTGCGGCGACAGCGCGCGGCACACCGCTTCCAGGTTGAGCAGGGTCTTGCCGAGCAGGCTCAGCTCGGGCGGGGTGCGCAGGCCGTACGCGGTGGCGATGCGCACCAGGTCCAGCACCACCCGGCCTTCGGAGGTGGCGTCGTGCGCGGCGTAGCGGGCGATCATCTGCCCGGTCTCGCGCTGGTAGCGCTCCTCGTCGAAGTCCTCCAGGCGCGTGCTCAGCGCGATGGTTTCCTCGGCCACTTCCTCGCCGCGGCCATCGACCGCCGCGAACAGCAGCTTGAGCAGGCGCTCGCGCAGCTTCGGCGGCACGTGCGCGACCATGCCCAGGTCGAAGATCGCCAGGCGCCCGTCGGCGAGCACGCGCAGGTTGCCCGGATGCGGATCGGCGTGGATCTCGCCGTGCACGAACATCTGGTCCAGGTAGCCGCGCACCAGCGCCGCGGCCAGGTCGTCCATCGGCTGCTCGGTGCGGCGCAGCCCGGAGATCTTGTCCACGCGCACGCCTTCGGCCAGTTGCATGGTCAGCACGCGGCGGCTGCACAGGTCCCACACCGGCTGCGGCACCCACAGCTGCGGGAACGGCCTCAGGTGCTCGCCGAAGCGCGCCAGGTTCTCGGCCTCGGCTTCGTAGTTCAGTTCGGCCAGCAGCGCCTTGCCGAACTCGGCCAGCCAGTCGGCGAAGCGGAT
This sequence comes from Xanthomonas protegens, assembly GCF_038442435.1. Taxonomy (NCBI): domain Bacteria; kingdom Pseudomonadati; phylum Pseudomonadota; class Gammaproteobacteria; order Lysobacterales; family Lysobacteraceae; genus Xanthomonas; species Xanthomonas protegens. The sequence goes on from NZ_JAQJCQ010000002.1 coordinate 104,294, forward strand.
GCGCCGGCCCAGCCCGGTCAGCTTGTCGGCGGCATTGGCGAAGCTGCGCAGCACCTCCAGGTCCGAGCGCACCTGTGCGGCGACCTCGGGCTTCTGCACCTTGATCGCCACCGGGGTGCCGTCGCGCAGCGCGGCGCGGTGCACCTGCGCCAGCGAGGCGCTGCCCAGCGGGGTGTCGTCGAAGGCGGAGAACGCCTTGTTGATGCCGACGCCGAGCTCGGCCTCGACGATCTCGCGGATGCGTTCGCTCGGAATCGGCGCGGTGTTCTCCTGCATGCGCTCCAGCGCGGTGGCGAACTCCGGCGGCACCACGTCCGGGCGCGTGGACAGCATCTGCCCGAGCTTGACGAAGGTGGGGCCCAGCGCCTCCAGGTCGGTGACGAACTGTTCCGGCGTGCCTTCCGGCGGCAGCTCGTGCTCGCCCTGGGCAGTCTCCATGTCCATGCCGGAAAACACCCCGGAGCTGCGGTAGCGCAGCAGCAGGCGCAGGATCTGGGTACGGCGGCTGAGGCCGCCGATCACGTGCGGTGCGTCCGCAGCGTCGGGCGTCGCGCTCAAGGTGGGCTCCGGGCAAGGATGGGCGCGATCGAGTGTGGCGACGGCCGGGTCGTCGCGCGGTGAATCCTGCTGCGCGCATCGCCCGTGCGCCGCTGCCGGGAGGGGAGGGGGCGACGATGGTCGCTGACTGTGCGACAGGCGCGATCCCGCGCCGTGGGCGCCACGCAGATGGTCTGCCGTCGTCGGCGCGACGCCCGGCGCTGACGCTGGCGTCCTGGTCATGGTGATGCGTCGTATCCTGCAGCGTTGCGATAGCGAGGGTCGGAGGAAGCGGAATGCGGTGGAGTGAACGGGCGGGATCGCTCGGGGCGCGGCGGTGCTCCCGCTTGCGGCGCGGTCGTCGGTGCGATGCGCCGGAGACCGTGCCATGGCACGGCGCGCTGCGCGCACAGGCAAGCGGTGTCGGCATGGCCGTGGCCCGATGAGCCGACGTCGGCTCGCGCTGCTGGCGGCGGTGGTGGTGCTGGCGCTGGCGCTGATGGTCATGGCCTGGTTGGGCGACGACGGGGCCGGCGTCGCCGCCGAGGTGCGCAGCGCCCTGCGGGCCTTCGCGCGCGCGCTGTTCTGAGGCCACAGGCGGTCGGCCGCCCCTGTTCCGGTGCCGCGGCCCGGCTTACCCTGGGCGCTCCCCGTCACCTGCCCGGAGCGCTGCCATGTCCGTCGTTGTTTTGCCCGCCGTCCGTCGTGCCGCTGTCCTTGCCGCGTGCGCGCTGCTGGCGGTGCTGCTGTCGGCGAATGCGACCGCCGCGGCTGCGCCTCAGCGCTATGCCGGCGAGGATTTCGACGCCAAGGCCTTCGCCGCCAGCAAGCGCCGCAGCTACGCGCTGCAGGACTTTTCCGACCGCTACCGCGCAACGCTTGAAGTGGAGGACAACGACGGAGTGTTCCGTCCCGGCATCGTGCGCGTGTTTGACCGCGGCAACGCCACGCCGCTGCTCGAAGTGGCCTCGCCGGAGCTGGTAGTGGACACCGATGCGAAGAGCGGCAAGGTCAAGGCCAACGTGCACGAACTGCCGTACGGCGAGCAGAGCGTGCTGATCTACGCCGACTTCAATTTCGACGGGATCAAGGACCTGGCGGTGATGGACGGGCAGAACAGCTGCTATCACGGCCCGTCCTATCAGGTGTACCTGGGCACCGCCGACGGCTTCGAGGCCAGCCCTGGTTTCACCGAGCTGGCGCAGAGCAACTGCGGCCTGTTTCAGGTGGATGCCAAGGCCCGCGAGATCCAAACCATGACCAAGGATGGCTGTTGCTGGCACCAGTACGCGACGTATTCGGTACGCGACGGCGCGCCGCTGCTGGAGCGCGAGGTGGTGGAGGATGCGCGCAGCGAGGGGCCGGGCCTGGCGCAGGAGACGGTGTACCGCGACCGTGCCGGCAAGCGCGTGGCCGACACCCACTACCTGTGGGACGAGCAGGGCGGCACCACCGCGGGCGAGCGCAAGATCCTGCTCGAGTTTCGCCTGGCGCCGGCCGGCAAGCGCATCGTGGTGTTCGCCAATGTCGGCGACGGCGGCAGCAGCAAGCCGTTCTATGCGGCGATCGGCGCGCAGCAGCGGGTGGACCTGCTGTATCCGGATGCCGAACGTGAAGCCATGGACTACGACGCCGATGGCCACGTGCTCAGCTTCGCGCGTGGCGACACCACCTACCGCATCGTCGGCAACGCGCAGGGCGTGCCGCAGCGCATGGAGGTGGTGGTGCGCGGCAAGGCCCAGCCGCTGGCGCTGCAGCCCGGCTCGGTGCATGGCTCGCTGCAGGCGGTGGCGCAGGTGCTGGAGGCTGAGTCGGCGGAGTAGTGGGCGACGGGGCGTTGCTCCGAAGCAGCTGGCGATTCCGGCTTGCGCGCGTCGGGACTGAAGTCCCTCCCACAGTGCGCCCGGACAGCCCATTGCAGCCCCGATGGCGCCATCCGTAGAAGCGGCTTCAGCCGCGAAGGGCGTGACTGGTGAAGCCTGTCGCGGCTGAAGCCGCTCCTACAACGAGGGGGGCACGGTCACCGATTCCTTGTTGCATTGCATGTGGCGTTGCCTACGTGTGCGGCGACTACGCCACGCATGAGGTGTGGGGCTCGTCGTAGGAGCGGCTTCAGCCGCGACAGGCGGTCCCGATAACGCCTGCCGTCCCGGGTGACACAGGCCTGCCTTGAACCGCGTTGGCCACATGACCGGCCGCCTCTCACCGCCACGCCGCGAACGCCCGCGCCACCGCTTCGGCACCGGGGTCGATCACGCCGCGCAGTGCGTCCGCGGGTACCGCGGCGGCACGGCCGGCGCCGGCGCGGGTGAGCTGGGCGGTGGCATCGGCGCCTGCGCGGGCGGCGCGCGCGGCGGCCTCCACGTCGGCGCCCTGTGCCAGGGCGTCCAGTGCCGGCAGCAGCGCATCAAGCAGGGTGCGGTCGCCGCGTTGCGCGCCGCCGTAGTGCTGCATCCGCGCCACGCCGGCCTGCAGCGCCTGCACCCAGTCACGTCCGTCCGCCAGCGCACCGGCGGCGGTGGTGAACAGGATCGACAGCAGCACGCCGCTGGAACCGCCCATGCTGTGTTCGATCGTCGCCGCCAGGCCGCGCGCCAGTGCCGCGGCGTCGCCGGTGGCCAGCGCATCGGTGTCCAGCGCCTGCTGCAGGGCGCGCGCGCCGGCGGCGAAGGTGCTGCCGGCGTCTCCATCGCCGCTGCGCGCATCCAGCGCGTCCAGCTCGGCCTGCGCGGCGATCAGCGCTTGCGCCACCCGGCCCAAGGCCGCTGCGCACCGCGCATCGCGCGCGCCATCGCGGTGGCTGTCGTCGCGCTTCAATGCCGGCGCAAAGGTCTGCACCGCATGCGGCACACGCACGCCGGGCCAGCCCAGGGTCTGCACCGGTGCCTGCAGCGCGGCCAGCACGTCGGCATCGGCCGGGCCGAGGGTGATCGAGAAGCCGTGCATGTCCATCGAGGTCATTAGCGCCGCCGGCACCGGCATCAGCGCGACTCGCGCGACGCCGATGCGCTGCAGCGCCAGCCGCGTCAGCACGCCCAGTTCCTGCGTCGAGCAGCCGCCGAGATCGTTGAGCATCAGCACCAGCGGCGCGTCGGCGCCGAGGCGGGCATCGGCCTGCGCCAGCAGCGGGTCCAGCACCAGCGCCAGCGCCTCTTCCACCGTGCCCGGCTGCACCGGTCGCGCCCCCGGCTCGTTGTGGATGCCCAGCCCCAGTTCCGGTGCGCGACGGCCGACGTGCTGGCCGGGCACGCTGCAACTGGACAGCGCCATGCCCAGCGACAGCAGGCGGTCGGCGAAGGCCTGGCCGCGCTGCGCCAGTTCGGCCAGCGGCACGCCCTCGCGCGCCAGGTGGCCCACGTACTTGTGCACCAGCACCGTGCCGGCGATGCCGCGTGGCTGCGCGGCGTCGGGCAGGGCGATGTCGTCGGCGACCAGCACGCTGGCCACGTCGATGCCTTCGGCGCAGGCGCGCTCGGCGGCCAGGCCGAAATTGAGCCGGTCGCCGGTGTAGTTCTTGATCACCAGCAGCACGCCGGGCGCGTCGGCGCAGGCGCGGATCGCCGCCAGCACCGCCTCCACGCCGGGCGAGGCGAACAGGTCGCCGGCGATCGCGCCGCTGAGCATGCCCGGGCCGACAAAGCCGGCATGCGCCGGTTCGTGCCCGGCGCCACCGCCGGACAGCACCGCGACCTGGCGCGGATCGCGCGCGGCCTGCAGCACGATGCGGGTGCCGCTGCCGGTCTCCGAGAGCAGCAGCGGTTGCAGCACGGCCGCGGCCGCGAGGACGTCGTCGACGATGGCGCGGGGGGCGGTGAGGAACTGGTCCATGCGGGTGTCCTGTGCAGGCCGTGCGGCGGTGTGGCGCACGATAGCCGGGCCGGCGTTACGCGCGCTTGAGGCCGGCCTGCTCACGCACCTGGTCGGCGGAATCGGCGAGAATCGCCGCTCACCCCGAATGGAATCCCCGCATGGCCGGCGCCAGCCTGTTCACCCTGCTCGACGACATCGCCACCCTGCTCGACGACGTGTCGCTGCTGACCAAGGTCGCGGCCAAGAAGACCGCCGGCGTGCTCGGCGACGACCTGGCGCTGAATGCGCAGCAGGTGACCGGGGTGAACGCCGACCGCGAACTGCCGGTGGTGTGGGCGGTGGCCAAGGGCTCGCTGTTGAACAAGGCGATCCTGGTGCCGGCGGCGCTGGCGATCAGCGCCTGGCTGCCGTGGGCGATCACCCCGCTGATGATGATCGGTGGCGCGTTCCTGTGCTTCGAGGGCGTGGAGAAGCTGGCGCACCGCTTCCTGCATTCGAAGGAGGAGGATGCGGAACGTCACGCGCAGCAGGTGCAGGCGCTGGCCGACCAGCAGGTGGACGTGGTCGCGCTGGAGAAGGACAAGGTCAAGGGCGCGATCCGCACCGACTTCATCCTCTCGGCGGAGATCATCGTGCTGTCGCTGGGCGTGGTCGCCGGCGTACCGTTCGTGCAGCAGCTCGCGGTGCTGGTGGCGATCGCGCTGGCGATGACCGCCGGCGTCTACGGGCTGGTCGCCGGCATCGTCAAGCTCGACGACCTGGGCCTGTACCTGAGCCGCAAGGGTGCTGCCGCGGCGACGATCGGTCGCGGCATCCTGTGGCTGGCGCCGTGGCTGATGCGCACGCTGTCGATCGCCGGCACCGCGGCGATGTTCCTGGTCGGCGGCGGCATCCTGGTGCACAGCATCGGCCCGCTGCACCACGCCATCCAGGCCATCGCCCCGACCGGCGGCATGGGCAGCCTGGTGCTTGCCCTGGGCAATGCGGTGGTGGGAATCGTGGCCGGTGCCGTGGTGCTGGCGGTGGTATTGGGCGTGCAGAAGGTGCGGCATAGGGATTAGGGATTGGAGAGTCGGGATTCGCAACAGCGACGCGCACCCCCGCTTTTGCGAATCCCCAATCCCGACTCTCCAATCCCGAAACACCGACTCCCCAATCCCGCGCCGGCAAAGCCGGCGCTAGTCGGCCGACACCACCCGATTCTTGCCGGCCTTCTTGGCCTCGTACAGCGCACGGTCGGCGCGGCGGATCAGCGCGTCCTGCGCTTCGCCGGGCTGGCGCAGGGCGACGCCGGCGCTGAAGCTGACGAATACGCGCTGGTCTTCGTGCACCACCGCGCGCTGCGCCAGGGCGCGCTGCACCCGGGTCACCGCTGCGCTGGCCTCGAAGATCGTGCAGTCCGGCATCAGCAGCACGAACTCCTCGCCACCGAAGCGGGCGATGGCATCGCTGGCGCGTAAGGTGGTACGCGCCACCTCCACCACGTGGCGCAGCGCGCTGTCGCCGCCGGGGTGGCCGAAGGTTTCGTTGAGCTGGCGGAAATCGTCCAGGTCCAGCATCGCCACGCACAGTGGCTGCGCGCTGCGCTCGGTGCGCACCAGTTCGCGCACGAACAGGTCGTCCAGGCCACGGCGGTTGAGCGCGCCGGTGAGCTGGTCGACCCGGACCAGGCCGCTGACGTCCTGCAGCTCCTGCTCCAGGCGCAGGATGCGCTGTTCGGCCGCGTCCACTTCCTGGCGCGCCGCGATCAGGTGGTCGCGCGCCCGTAGCGCCTGCTCCTGGACGTGGCTGGTGTCCTGCAGCACTTCCTGCAGAAGGCGGTTGAGGTCGGCGATGCTGCGCGCGTCGCGGATGGTCTGCGAGTAGTCGGCGATGCGGTCGTGGAATTCGCCGGTGCTGGCGGCCATCCCGTCCAGGTCCGCGACGAAGCTCAGCATCAGATCCTTCATCGCCTCCTTGGATTCGGCGATGCCCCGCTTGAGCAGGCCCTGCTTGTAGATCACCTCGCGCAGGCTGCCGCGCGCCTCCTCGATCGAGTAGCGGTCCAGCGGCCCGGCGATGAGGTCGCGCACCACCGCGATCTGGCCCTGCAGCCAACTGGTGTCGTCGAGCAGTTCGCCGACGTTCTCCAGCAGCAGGTCGAACAGGCTCAGCAACAGCGCCTGTTGCTCCTGGCTGTCGTTGGCGCGCAACGCGATCTGGTGGCACAGCTCGCGCACCTGCTGCGCCACCGGCTCCAGCGGTTGCCCGGGACGCCATTGACGCAGCGCCTCGCCGCTGGCCTCGGCCTCGCCGGCGAGCTCGGGCAGGGTGTGCAGCAACGCCGCGAGCGCGCCGGCCACGGTCTGCCGCAGCAGGTCGCGCAGGCGCTCGCTGTCGCTGGGCCCGGCCAGCGGGTCGTCGACGTCGATGGTGCGGATGTACTTGTCGATCAGCTGGCGCAACGCGCGGCCGTAACTGGGCCAGTCGCCGCTGCTCGCCGCCGACTGCAGGCGCCGGCCCATGTCGCCCAGTTCGCCGTGCAGCGAGGCCATGCCGTCGGCGAAGGCGCCGAGCAGGCCCTGCGGCTCGTGCGCCTGCTGGAACAGGCGGATCAGCGCGGCGGTGGCCGCAGCCGGATCGGTGGCCGCCTCCGCGGGCGTCGCCGCAGGGCCGTGCGCGTGCCCATGGCCGTGCCCCTTCGCGCGCGCCGGCAGCCCCGCAGCCGTTGTCGGCGCGGGATCACGCCGACGTGGCGACAGCAGCTTGCGCAGTCCGCTGATCGGCGGCTCGTCGCGTTGATCCGACATGCCAGCCGGCTCCTCCCCAAGGTCAAGGCGCCGCCCATGCTGGCGCTCAGGAACTGGATATCGGCGCTGGCGGCGCGCGCTTGAGCCGGCGGGCGGCGGCTCTGTGAAGCGCACTCCATGGCTGTCGCACCCTCACGTGGTCCCTCCGTACGGCCGCCTTTCCTTCTCCCACCGGGACCATGGCCCCCTTTTCGGGGGAAGGTGCCCCGAAGGGGCGGATGAGGGGGCGAGCTGCGGGGAGATGTTTAGGGAAGAAAACTCCGCGGCTGCCGTACCCTCACCCCCAACCCCTCTCCCGGTGGGAGAGGGGAGCAACGTGGTCCCTCGGCGCCGGTGCCTTTCCTTCTCCCTCCGGGAGAAGGTGCCCCGAAGGGGCGGATGAGGGTGCGAGTTGCTGGGGAGGTGTCTGGGGAAGAAAGCTTCGCGGCGGTCGCACCCTCACCCCCAGCCCCTCTCCCGGAGGGAGAGGGGCGCGTGTGCCGCGGCGCTGTGCAGAACGCGCCCGACGCTGGCACTCTGGCGGGCGCGCCTGGCGCCGACGCGCACACTTCCTCGGAGACTGAGCATGGCCGATCCCCGCGAACCGCTGCTGCATCCCGTTCCGATCCTGTCCCTGCGCCCCACGCAGATGACCGTGGGCATGCGCGAGGTGAAGGAGAAGCGCAAGCGCTGGCGCGCGCACGCGTCGAAGCACAAGCAGGCCGAGCTGCTCGGCAAGCACATGATCCCGGTGGTGCTGGGACCGGACGGCCGCTACTACGTGGTCGATCACCACCATCTGGCCCGGGCGCTGCACGACGAAGGGGTGGAGGACATCCTGGTCACGGTGATCGCCGACCTCAGCATGGTCGACAAGGCCGCGCTGTGGAGCGTGCTGGATCATCGCCGCTGGGCCTATCCCTACGACGCCAAGGGCGAGCGCCGCCCGTTCAAGGACATGCCCACGTCGATCGCCGATCTGAAGGACGATCCCTACCGCAGCCTCGCCGGCGAGGTGCGCCGCGCCGGCGGCTACGCCAAGGACACCACGCCGTTCAGCGAGTTCCTGTGGGCCGACCTGTTCCGCCGCCGGCTGCGGCGCCGCGACGTCAAGGAGGATTTCGCCCGTTCCATGGAGACCGCGCTCGCGCTCGCCAAGAGCAAGGAGGCGAGTTACTTGCCGGGCTGGTGCGGGCCCTTGTCCGACGACTGATCCGGCGTGGCGTCATGCATCGGCCTGCCGCCCAGAAGCGCGTGCAGGGCGCGTTCGACGCGGCCGCCGAACAGCAGGATGACGAAGGCGATGGCCAGCGACACGGCCACGATCTGCCACTGGCCGGCGCCGCACATGATGCCGACGCAGGCGGTGAGCCAGACGCAGGCGGCGCTGGTCAGGCCATGCACCCGCACATGTTTCTGGGTGTGATAGATGACGCCGGCGCCGAGGAAACCGATGCCGGTCAGGATGCCCTGGATGACGCGGCTGCCGGCATCGGTGAAGCCGCCCTTGCCGAGCGGGTCGGCCAGCAGCACCACCATCGCGGTGGCCAGGCCTACCAGGCCCAGCGTGCGGATGCCGATCGGCTTGCCGTGCAGGTCGCGGTTCAACCCGATCGCCGCACCGGCGAGGGCGGCGATCCCTAGGCGCACGGCGATCTCGGACAGGTCGGTCAAGGCAGGTCTCCCGGTGGGTGTGTCGCCGCAGGCGGCCGGCCCATCATAGGCAGCCCGGCCACGGGCGCTGCGTGCATGCCGTGGGCCGGCCTCAGAGCGCGGCGCGGACGTCGTCCAGGCTGGGCGGGTTGGCGCCGGCGCGGGTGCAGTTGATCGCCGCGGCAGCCACGCAGAACTGCAGCAGGCGCTCCAGCGCGGCCGGCTCGCTGCCCAGCGCCGCCAGTGCGGCCGGATCGGGCAACTGCTGCAGCAGCGCCGCCTGGAAGCTGTCGCCGGCGCCGACCGTATCGACCACCTGCACCACGCGGCCGGGCACGCGCGCTTCGCTGTCGCCGCGCCACGCCACCGCGCCGTCGCTGCCGAGGGTCATCACCACCAGCGACGGCCCCTGCTGCAGCCAGCTGCGGGCGATGGCGAACGGATCCTGCTGCGGATACAGCAGCTCGATGTCCTCCTGGCTGACCTTGACCACGTGCGCCAGCGCGATCCAGCGCGCCAGCCGCGCGCGCCACACCGCCATGTCCGGCTCCACCGTCGGCCGCACGTTCGGGTCCAGCGAGATCAGCCGTTGCCCGCGCTCGCGCTCGGCCAGTGCCTGGAAGGTGCTGGCGGTGGTCTCGGCGACCAGGGTGTAGGAACCGAAATGCAGGCCGCCGACGCGCGCGTCCAGCGCCGGCAGGTCGGCCTCGGTCAGCGCGCGATCGGCGCAGCCGGTGCCGTAGAAGGCGTAGTTGGGCACGCCGCCGGCGTCGAGCGCGACCATCACCAGGGTGGTGGCCTCGCGCTTGTCGATGCAGTAGTCCAGGGCGACGCCCTCGCCTTCGAGGGTGGCGCGCAGCTGGCGGCCGAGCGGATCGGTGGACAGGCCGGTGAACAGCGCCGACGGCGCGCCCAGACGGGCCAGGCCGATGGCCACGTTGAACGGCGAACCGCCCTGGCGCGCGGTCATCCCGACCGAGGTGCCGGCGTAGCCGTCGATGAAGATGTCGTACAAGGCCTCTCCGCACACCACGAACATCGAACCGCTCCTCGTCAGGTTGCAGCGCGCCGGCCGGCGCGATGGGGCGGCTATTGTGGCGTACCTGCTGCGGCGCGGCGACCGGGTGGGGTGGAGGGGGAGCATGGTGGGTTTGGGTGTCTTGGCATGTGGGTGCCCGGCTGGCGCCCGTCCCCTTATCTGGCGGGGATGCCTGGCTGGCGGCCGTCCCCTTTTGTAGGGAGATGCCTGGCTGGCACCCGTACCCTCATCCGCCCCTGCGGGGCACCTTCTCCCCGTGGGAGAAGGGAAAAGCCAAAGCCCCTCTCCCCCCGGGAGAGGGGTTGGGGTGAGGGTACGAGCGCGCAGCGCCTCATGGATCCTGGAGGCGAGCGGCCGGCGCTGTGCTGGCGCGCTTGGCTGCATGCGGGCGTTTAAGAGCGATGCCTGGCTGGCGCCCGTACCCTCATCCGCCCCTGCGGGGCACCTTCCCCGAAAAGGGGGCCATGGTCCCGGTGGGAGAAGGGAGCAGCCAAAGCCCCTCTCCCGTCGGGAGAGGGGTTGGGGTGAGGGTACGGGCGCGGAGCGCCTCATGGACCGCACACCCCGCCCACAACGCCTTGCCGCCGCCCCTGCGATAGTCGCCACCTCTCCCCGCCAGCCTCCAAGGACGCCCCATGAACATCCTGCTCGCCGGCGCCACCGGCCTGGTCGGTGGCCATGCGCTGCGCCAGTTGCTGGCCGCCCCTGCCTGCAGCGCGGTGATCGCGCCGACCCGGCGCGCGCTGGCGCTGGTCCATCCGAAGCTGCTCAACCCGGTGCTCGACTTCGACGCGCTGCCGGCGCAGGCGCCGTGGTGGCAGGTGCAGGCGGCGATCTGCGCGCTCGGCACCACGATGCGCCAGGCCGGCTCGCGCGAGGCGTTCCGCCGGGTCGACCACGACTATCCGCTGGCGATCGCGCGGCTGCTGCGCGAGCACGGCGCAGCGGCGTTCGCGCTCAACTCGGCGCTGGGGGCGGATCCGCAGTCATGGGCCTTCTACAACCGGGTCAAGGGCGAGTTGGAACACGACCTGCGCGCGCTCGGCTTTCCGTCGCTGACCCTGGTGCGGCCAGGCCTGATCGGCGGCGAGCGTGCGCAGCGACGCCGCGGCGAGCATGCCGCCAGCGTGGTGTTGCGTGCGCTCGGGCCGCTGCTGCCGCGGCGCTACCGGATCAATCCGGCCGAACGCATCGCCGCGGCGCTGGTCGCGGCCGCGCTGCAGCCGCGACCGGGCGTGCAGGTCGTCGATGCGGCGCAGTTGGTTTAGGGGCCGGGATTGGGGAGTGGGGATTCGGGATTGGAGCGGCGTGCGCGAGTCCGCAGCATTGCCCGCCAACGCACGTTTAGGCGACTTCTCTGCGGGGTCGTCTGTGGCGTGACGCCGGCGCCAGGCCACATCACAGCTGCATCGCGTGCCGCCCACGCTCGCCGCAGCGCGCTCGCGCGCACTGGACGCGGCCGCACACCGAGCCTCCTCAGGCGCCCAGCGACTGCCCGCCGTCCACCGCCAGCACCTGGCCGGTGATCCAGCGTGCCTGCGGCGAGGCCAGGAACAGCGCCGCGTTGGCGACATCGTCGATCGCGCCGAAGGCGCCGAACGGAATGCTGGCGCGGATCTGCCGATACAGCTCGGGCTGCTGCTGGCGGCGCTGCTCCCACAGGCCGCCGGGGAACTCGATGGAACCGGGTGCGATCGCATTGACCCGGATCCGCTCGCGCGCCAGCTGCGTCGCCAGCGTGGTCGTGTAGTAGTTCAGCGCCGCCTTCGCCGCCGAGTACGCCGGCACCCGCGGCGTCGGGCGCAGGCCGTTGATCGAACTGATGTTGAGGATGCAGCCACGACCGCTGGCGCGCAGCTGCGGCAGCGCGGCGCGGTTGCAGCGCACCGCGGCCATCAGGTCGATGTCGAAGCCGGCCTGCCAGCTCGCATCGTCGTCGCCATGGCCGTAGCCGGAGGCGTTGTTGACCATCACGTCGATGCCACCCAGTGCGTCCGCGGCCTGCGCCACCCAGGTCTGGATCTGCGCGGCGTCGGCCAGGTCGCAGGACTGCGCCGCGACCGGGTGGCCGTGGCGCTGCAACTGCGCAGCGGCGTCGGCCAGCGGCGCGGGACTGCGCGCGCAGATCGCCACGGCGGCGCCATGGCGGGCGAAGGCATCGGCGATCGCCAGGCCGATCCCGCGGCTGGCGCCGGCGACGAGCACGCGGTATCCCGCGAAAGCGGACGGATCGGTCATCGGTGGCTCCTGCGTGCCGTGGGGCGTGCGCCGATTATCCGCGCAATCCGCAGCGCGTGGCCGCTTCTGGCACCATGGCGGCCGTCGTACGCGCCGTCCGTCGGTGCGCCCGCCGCGCCGTCGCCCTGCGATGACCGCCGCATTCCCTTTCCAGGATTTCCCGCAGTGAAGAAGACCTACCGGCTCCGCATCGAAGGCAAGCATCCCGACCGCCTGCTCGACGCCGCCAAGCACGACATCCGCAAGTACATCCGCCGCGAGCGCCGCAAGACCTTGCCGGCCGGTGCGGACTACTGGGATTTCGACACCCTGTTCGGCACCGAGGAAGCCACCGCCGCGGTGCTGCCGCCGGCCGAGCTGCTGCGTGCGGTCGACGCGCTGGTCGCCGCCGGCGGCGAGCAGTTCTACGTGGAAATCCGCAGCCGCGCGTGTACGCGGCCGCCGCGGGCCAAGGGTGGCCAGGACGAAAGCGAGCACGATCCCTTCGAGGACTGAGCGCGATCCGGCGCGCCTGTCGCGCCGGGGGTGGCGCCGTGGCAGCGACGTGCGACGCCACGCCACTGCCCGCGCCCTCTGGCATTGCCGCTGCGCTTGCCGCGGTGCGCCAGGCGTTTCTGGCCGGATGGCCGACTGCGGCACGCGTTGGCGCGACGCTCCTGGCGTTTTTGGTCGGATCCGTCCGACAAGCCCGCGTAGCATGGCGACGCGGCCGTCCTGATGTTCTGGCCGGAAACGTGCCTGATCTCGGCACACGTCTGTGTGGCGACGGATGCCGCAGCAAAGCGTGGCGCAGCCCACGCGGCGCCGCTCAGGCGCTCGCGGGCGGCTCCTCGTCCTGCGCACGCGCCGCGCGCAGCCGGTCCTTCTTGCTCGGTCGCTTGCCCTTGATGCCGCCGGTGGAAGCGGTCGCCTCCGTGGACGGTGCGGCGGCCGGTACCGGCGCAGGCGTGGGCTCGAAACCGGGAATGCGTTCGCGCGGGACGCACACGCCTTGCCGCTTTTCGATCAGGCGCAGGTGCGCCGCGCTGGCCGCGTCGACGAAGCTCAGCGCCTGGCCCTCGGCGCCGGCGCGCGCGCTGCGGCCGATGCGATGGGTGTAGTCCGCGGTGGACCGCGGCAGGTCGTAATTCACCACCACCGGCAGCGCGGTGATGTCGATGCCGCGCGCGGCCAGGTCGGTGGTCACCAGCACGCGCACCTGCTGCTGGCGGAACGCCTCCAGGGTGCGCAGGCGCCGCCCTTGTGCGAGGTCGCCGTGCAGCGGCTGTGCGGCGATGCCGGCCTTGGCCAGCGCCGTGGCGACCTGCTCGGCGCTGCGCCGGCTGGCGACGAACACCAGTGCGCGTGGCCACGCTTCCTGTTCCAGCAGATGCTGCAGCAAGGCCAGGCGACGCCCGTCGTCGACCTCGATGGCGCGCTGGCGCAGCGTCGCCGGGATCGGCGCGGCGTCGGCGGCGCCGCCGATCCGCCGCGGCGCGCGCAGCAGGTGCGTGGCCAGCGCCGCGATCGGGGCCGGCAGGGTGGCCGAGAACAGCAGGGTCTGCCGCGTCTGCGGCAGCAACTGCAGCAGCCGCTCCAGCTCGGCGCCGAAGCCCAGGTCGAGCAGGCGGTCGGCCTCGTCCAGCACCAGGTGCGCCACCGCGTCCAGTTGCAGCGCGCGCTGCGCCAGCAGGTCGAGCAGGCGCCCGGGCGTGGCCACCACTACGTCGGCGCCGCCGCGCAGCGCCAGCATCTGCGGATTGATCGAGACGCCGCCGACCGCCACCACCACCCGCGGCCGCCGCGGCAATTCCAGGCCCAGCGCGACGAAGGTATCGGCGACCTGCACCGCCAGTTCGCGGGTCGGCACCAGCACCAGCACACGGGTGGAGCGCGCCGGCCTGGCCGCCTGCGCGCAGGCCTGCAGCAGCGGCAACGCGAACGCCGCGGTCTTGCCGGAACCGGTCTGCGCCATGGCCAGCACATCGTGGCCGGCGACGATCAGCGGCACAGCCTGCTGCTGGATCGGCGTGGGCGTCTGCCAGCCGGCGCGCGCGAGCGCGGCGGCGAAGGCGGGATACAGCGCGGGCGACAGACCGAGGGAAGCGAACGGCATCGGGAGGGGCAGCGAAGGTGAGACTGGACAGTATCGCCGACCCGGCGCACGCGCGGCTTCCGTCGTGACGCGTCTGGCGATCGCGCGTCGCGGCTGAAGCCGCTCCCACAAGGGCTTGCGGCGAACTCGCCGGATGCACTGTGGGAGGGACTTCAGTCCCGACGCATTGCGGCATCGGAAAGCACACCGCTTCGCCCGTCGCGGCTGAAGCCGCTCCTACAAGGGCTTGCCGCGAACTCGCCGGGTGCATTGTGGGAGGGACTTCAGTCCCGACGCATTGCGCCATCGGAAAACACGCCGCTTCGTCCGTCGCGGCTGAAGCCGCTCCTACAAGGGCTTGCCGCGAGCTTGCCGGGTGCACTGTGGGAGAGACTTCAGTCCCGACGCATTGCGGCATCGGAAAGCACGCCGCTTCGTCTGTCGCGGCTGAAGCCGCTCCTACATTGGCTTGCGGCGAGCTCGCCGGGTGCACTGTGGGAGGGACTTCAGTCCCGACGCATTGCGGCATCGGAAAGCACACCGCTTCGCCCATCGCGGCTGAAGCCGCTCCTACAAGGGCTTGCGGCGAGCTCGCCGGGTGCACCGTGGGAGGGACTTCAGTCCCGACGCATTGCGCCATCGAAAAAACGCCGCTTCGCTCGTCGCGGCTGATCCCGAAAAGGGGACAAGCGCCGCTCCTGCGCGACGATCGGCGAGAGCAGCTGTTGCCAATCCCCAATCCCCAATCCCCAATCCCGATTCCTGCAACGCACGGCCATCCGCGCGGATGGCCGTGCGCGAGTGGGCGCGTTACTGCGGGCAGCTCACCCCGACCGCGGCGAAGGCATTGCGCACCGCGGTCACCGAACGGCTCAGGTCGCTGGCTGCGGTCTGCACGCCGCAGGCGCCGCTGTTGAAGCTGGTGCTGGGCGTCCAGTACAACTGGTTGGCGCGGGCGAACACTTCGAAGGCGCTGCGCGTGTTCCAGCCGGAGGTGGTGGCCAGGGTGTAGAACGCCTTGTTGTAGACACCCGAGGAGTAATGCACGTCCAGGCCGCTGCGGTAGTTGGCGGCGTTGTCGATCGAATTGCCGTCCTGGGTCGGGGTGGCCATGTAGCGCAGCGCACCGTTGGCCTTGAAGATCTCGGTGCCGACCTTGAAGTCGTTCGTGCCCTTGAGGTAGTACTCGGTGGCCTCGCCGGCCATGTCCGAGAACGCTTCGTTGATGCCGCCGGACTGGCCGGAGTAGGTGAGGTTGGAATGCTGCTCGGTGAAGCCGTGCGAGACCTCGTGGCCGGCGACGTCGGCGCTGACCAGCGGATAGAACCGCGTGTTGCCGTCGCCGAAGTTCATCGTCGAGCCGTTCCAGAACGCGTTCTCGTAGCGCGTGCCGTAATGCACGCGCATCACCAGCTGGAAGGTCAGTGGCGCCACGCCGACGTAGCTGCGGTACATCTTCTCGATCACGCCGCCGAAGTAGTGCGCGTCGTTGATCGGCGAGTAGGCGCCGTTGATGGCCTTGTAGGTGTTGCGCGGGCAGGTGAACTGGTACGCGGTGGTGCCGGAGCTGCCGCCGTTGAGGTTCACCGACTTGACGTTGCTGTTCTGCATGCGGCAGTTGTTGTCCACCTCCAGGAAGCCGTGGATGCTGTCGCTGCCGTACTCGTACTGGCCGGTCTTGGCGTTGCCGCCGGGGCCGGTGGCGTCGCGCGTGGTCAGGGCGTCCCACTGCTTGAGGATGGCGCCGCTGCGCGCATCCACGATGACGAACGGCCGGCTCGGCGCGCCGCCCTGCGGCGCATCGGCGAAGAACGACACCACGTAGGCCAGGTGCGCGCGGTCGCTGTCGTCGAGATAGATCATCTGCGGCGCCTGCGCGCGTTCGATGCGGCGCTCGGCCTGCGCGGCGCCCAGCGCGACGCGCTGCGCCAGCAGCAACGCACGGTCGGCCGTCAGCGTGGCGCTGGGGGCATTGGCGGCAGTCGCCGGCAACTCGCTGGCCAGCCCGGCCACCGAGCGGCCGAACAGGCTGCGCACGCTGCCGTCGGCGCGCTCGCTGACGATCACTTGCTCGCCCCACACCGGAATGCCGCGGAAGGTCTGCTGGTAGCGGCGGTGCACGGTGCCGTCGGCATCTTCGCTGCTGCCGAGCAACGTGAGCGCGGACTCGGCGTCCAGCCCGATCAGTTCGGCGTGACGCACCGCGGCCGCGGCCGGAATGCCGCCCACGCGCGCGGCGGCGCTGCGGTACTGGGTACCGAGCGTGTCCGGATTCTTGGCGTGCAGATCCACGCGTTGTGCGGCGCTGGCGGAGGTGGCGGCGAGCGCAATCAGCAGGGAGGGCAGCAGCACCGACGGACGATGACGACGTGGCAGAGTCATGAGCGGAATCCTCGAACGCAAGAAGGAAGGGCGCGCCGTCGCGGCAGCGGAGCGGCCGTGGCGCGATGCGTGGCATGACGTTCAGGGCAGTGCGGCCGATCGGCGCAGTGCCTCCCCCTGTGCAGCGACCATAACGGCGGCGCTGCGTCGCGTGGTAGACAGGTTGCGTTCAGAATTTTGTGTCTACCGAATGCGCGCTGCACGTCGGTGTGGTGCGGGATGCGTCGTCGTGGAAGATCGGTGTGTGCTATCCGCGCATGACGCCTGAAACCTGGACGTTGCCATGCGCGCGATGCAATGCCGCTCCGTGCAGCGAGGCGTCGAAGCGGCCGATAGCGGCAATCCCAGATCGCCCCGTAATGCGTGGTCGTTGCACTGTGGGAGGGGCTTCAGCCCCGACGCGCTGTGCCGGAATTGCTCGGGGAATCATTACGCGATTTTTAGAAGGTCGCCGAGAACATGCCCCGTGTAAGTGATCTCCGGGGCATCCGCTGCAAACGTGCTTGAGCCCATAGCTTTTTTGTTCGTCGCGTCGGGACTGAAGTCCCTCCCACAATGGTAGTGCTTCCCACCAGGCTCGTGCATCTGCTGCGGCAGGGGCAGCAGATGCACGGCCTGTGTCAGGCAGATCGGCTGATCTGTACGGTGGGCGCTGCTCAGCCCGGCAGCCCCAGGTCGTCGATCATCGCGCGCAGGAAGCGCGCCGCTTCGCCGCCGGTGCAGGCGCGGTGGTCGAAGCTCAGCGACAGCGGCAGGATCTTGTGCGTCTCCACGCCGCCCATCACCGGTACCAGTTGGTGGCGGGCGCGACCGGCGGCGACGATGGCCACGCACGGCGGCACCACGATCGGCGTGGCGTAGCGGCCGGCGAACATGCCGAAGTTGGAGAGCGAGATCGTGTAGCCGCTCAGCTCCGAGGCCGGAATGCTGCGCGCCTCCACCTGCTGGCGCAGGCGGTTGATGCCTTCGCGCACGCCGCGTGCATCGAGCATGTCGGCGTTGCGCAGGGCCGGCACGAACAGGCCGTCGTCGGTGTCCACGGCGATGCCGATGTCCACGTGCGCGTGCAGGGTGCGGGTCAGCGCCTCGCCGTCGAACCAGGCGTTGAGCGCCGGCACCGCTTGGCAGGCGGCGACGATCGCGCGCACCAGGCGCCCGGTGGTGTCGTTGCCCGGCGTCCATGCGTGCAGGTCGGCATCGTCGTTGAGCGTGGTCAGCACCACCTGGCGCTGCGCCTCGGCCATCACCCGCGCCATATTGCGGCGCACGCCCTTCAGCGGCTCGGGCTGGCCCTGCACGGCCACGCCCGGCGGCTGCGTGCGCATCGGCTTGCCGGCGGCGGAAAGCGGGGTGCGCGCGGGCGCGGCGTGGGATGTGCGGGCTGGCGCAGGAGCGGCTTCAGCCGCGACGGCAGCACGGCGTGGGGGCGCGGCTGAAGCCGCTCCTACGACGGCGCCGGCCTTCGCCGAACCATCGGCCGCGGCCTGCTTGACATCGGCCAGGGTGACTGCGCCGTCGGCGCCGCTGGCGCGCACGCGGCCCAGGTCCACGCCCAGCTTCTTGGCCAGGGCGCGTACCGCCGGCATCGCGCGCACGCCGCCGACCGACACGGCCTGCTCGCTGTGCACGGTGTTGGAGCTCTGCATCGCACCGACCACGGTGCCGGCATCGTCGCGCTCGCCCGTGGCCTGCGCGTTGTCGGCGTCGTGCAGTTCGCCGCCGTCGTCGGAGGCGACCACGCGGTCGTCGGCCGCGGCGGTTTCGGCGCCGGCACCCTTGCCGGACGCGGCCGGTGCCGCGCCGCCGTGGTGATGGCCGGTGTCCTGGCCTTCGGCGCGCTGCGGCAGGGTCGGGTCGGGCGCGAATTGCGCCAGCATGCTGCCGGTGACGACGATGTCGCCCGGCGCGCCGGCCAGCTTCAGCACCTTGCCGGAGACAGGCGAGGGCACTTCGACCACCGCCTTGGCGGTTTCCATCGACACCAGCGGCTCGTCCAGCCGGATGGTGTCGCCTTCCTTGACGAACCACTCGACGATGGTGGCGTCGGGCAGGCCTTCGCCTAGGTCGGGCAGATTGAAATTCTTGGTTTGGCTCATGTGGTCTCTTCCAGCAGTTCCAGGTCGCGTGCCGGCAGCCAGCCCTGCGTGCCGTCGGCGCGCTCGGCCCACCACCAGTCGCCGTATTCGTGATGCAGGACGACGGTGTCGCCCTGCGCGGCATCGAGTTCGCGCGCGTCGTAGTCGCGCATCGCCACGGCATGGCCGTCGCCGGTCGGCTGCAGCCAGGCCAGCGGCGCCCAGCCGGCGCTGCCGGCGGCGCCGGTGATCCAGACGAACGCCGGCCACTCCTCGTCGCGCACGCCCAGCGCGACCCGCTCGCCGGCGGCGATGCGGATCGGATGCGGATAGGCGGCGCGGTAATCGCTGATCAAACGTGCCTGCATATCAACCCGCGGCCATCGCCCGCTTGGCCGCCGCGACGATCTTGTCGGTACTCGGCAGGTACTTCATTTCCAGCCGGAACAGCGGGATGTGGGTGTCGTAGCCGGTCACGCGCTGCACCGGCGCGACCAGGTCGTACATCGACTGTTCGGCCAGGCGCGCGGCGATCTCGGCGCCGAAGCCGGCGCTGCGCGGGGCCTCCTGCACGATCACGCAGCGGCCGGTGCGCGCCACCGATTCGGCGATGGTGTCGAAGTCCAGCGGGCGCAGCGTGGCCACGTCGATCACTTCGGCGCTGATGCCATCGGCGGCGAGGCGGTCGGCGGCCTCCAGCGCTTCCTTGACCTGCGCGCCCCAGGCGACCAGGGTCACGTCGGTGCCGTCGCGCAGCACGAAGCACACGTCCAGCGGCAGTGCCTCGCCATCGTCGGCGACCACTTCCTTGTACTGCCGGTAGATGCGCTTGGGCTCCATGTAGATCACCGGATCCGGCTCGCGGATCGCCGCCAGCAGCAGGCCGTAGGCGCGCTGCGGCGAGGACGGCAGCACCACGCGCAGGCCCGGCACGTTGGTGAAGATGGATTCGTTGGCTTCGCTGTGGTGTTCCGGCGCGCGGATGCCGCCGCCCCACGGCACGCGCAGCACCATCGGGCAGTGCAGGCGGCCACGCGTACGGGTACGCAGGCGCGCGGCGTGGCAGATCAGGTGATCGACCATCGGGTAGACGAAGCCGTCGAACTGCGCTTCTGCCACCGGCTTCATGCCCTGCGCGGCGAGGCCGACGCTGAGCCCGGCGATGGTGGTCTCGTCCAGCGGGGTGTCGAGCACGCGCTGCGCGCCGAAGCGCTGCTGCAGGCCGGCGGTGGCGCGGAACACGCCGCCGTTGACGCCCACGTCCTCGCCCAGCACCAGCACCGACGGGTCGTGCTGCAGTTCCCAGGCCAGCGCCTGGGTCACCGCTTCGATCAGGGTAATGGGCGTGCTGGTCATCGGGCTGTCTCCGCGCGCGGTGGCGGCGCTGTGGGCGGTGCCGGCCGCAGACGCGGCCGTGTGATCGGCGAGGCGGGGGCTCAACTCATCCATGGCGCTGCTCCAGGGCGATGGCCTCGGCGCGCTGCGCGAGCAGGTCCGGCGGCGGGTCGGCGTACAGGTAGTCGAACATGGCTTCCACCGGCTGCACCGGGGTTTCCAGGTAGGCGTTGAGTTCGATGTCGGCCAGGCGCGCGCATTCCTGCTTCCACGCCGCCTCCTCTTCTTCGCTCCACAGGCCCTGCGCGCTCAGCCAGGTGCGCAGGCGCAGCAGCGGCTCGCGTTCCCAGGCCTGCTTGACCTCGGCGTCGTCGCGGTAGCGGCGCGCGTCGTCGGCGGTGGTGTGGTCGGACAGGCGGTAGGTCATGAACTCGATCACCGTGCCGCCCTGGCCGGCCAGCGCGCGCTCGCGCGCCTGGCGCATCGCTTCCAGCACCGCGATCAGGTCGTTGCCGTCCACCTGCAGGCAGTGCAGGCCGCCGGCCAGGCCCTTCTGCGCCAGGGTCTGCGCGCCGGTCTGCGCGTTGCGCGGCACCGAGATCGCCCAGCCGTTGTTGATCACGCACAGGATCAGCGGCAGCTGGTAGGCGCCGGCGGAGTTGAGCGCGGCGTAGAAGTCGGTCTTGGACGAGCCACCGTCGCCGCAGGTGGCCACCGCCACCTGCGCCTCGCCGCGCAGCTTGAACGCCAGCGCGGCGCCGGCGGCGTGCAGGCACTGGGTGGAGATCGGCACGCAGATCGGAAAGTCGCGGGCGGCGTCGGAATCGTGCTGGAAGTCGCTGCCGCGCTCGTCGCCGCCCCAGTACAGCAGGATCTCGCGCGGGCGCACGCCGCGCATGAACATGGCGCCGTACTCGCGGTAGCTGGGCGCCAGCACGTCGCCGCGGCGCATCGACGCGCCGATGCCGATGTGGGTGGCCTCGTGGCCCAGGCAGGAGGCGTAGGTGCCCAGCTTGCCGGTGCGCTGCAGGGCCACCGCCTTGCTGTCGAAGGTGCGCACGTAGAGCATCTGCTTGAACAGCGCCAGCAGCGTCTGTGGGTTGGCCGAATCGGCCGGAAGCGCGTCGCGGACCGGCTGGCCGCCCGCGTCGAGGTACTGCAGGAACTCAATTTCGAACTGGGCGGCGATGCTCATGGCGATGGCGCTCTCGACAACAAGTTTCAAATGATATGAGTCGGCATGTTAAGGAAGCCGTGCACAAAAGCCGTCGTGCACCGCAGCACGCGGCGATGCCGTATCGCACAAGAAAAGCGTGGTCGCGCCGCGTTGCCGATTGATGGCGTTGGGTATCGCCGATGTTGCACTGCGATGCATGCCGTTCATGTGCGCGTGGGTGTCCACCGGTGGCGGTGATCAATGCCCGCGGTGCAGCGCGCGTCGGCGAGGAAACCATCGGGCAAGTACGCAAGGCGCATACGTGCAATCGCGGCGCGAGGGCGCCTCCCATCGCCTTACGCCGCCATCAAGCCGAACGTCGTCGTCTCGTAGGAGCGGCTTCAGCCGCGAGGGCGTTACCGGGAACGCCCGTCGCGGCTGAAGCCGCTCCTACAACAACAAAAAAGGGCGTGGCCTCGCGGCCACGCCCTTTCGTCTGCACCGCTTGCCGCGGTCAGCGGCCGAACAGACGCAGCCCCTCCACGCGGGTGCTCAAGCGCGCGCTGTTGTCGCTGGGGTCGGCATCGGCCGAGGTCGAGCTGGCGCTAGCGCCGATCACGATCTGGCGGTCGGCCGGCAGCGGCCGTGTCGCCAGGCTCAGGCGGAACGCGGCGCTGGCGCCCGGCGCCAGGTCGGCGCCGCTGCGGCACTGGAAGCGCGCGCTGCGCAGGCCGTGGTTCTGCCGCACGCACTGCCAGCCACGCGGCGGCACCAGCGCGGTCAGGGCGGACAGGGTGCTGCCGTCGATCTCCAGGCTGGCGCCCTGCACCGGCGCATTGCCGTGGTTGCGCACGTCGATGCGGTAGTCGGCGAAGAAGGCGAAGAACGGCAGGGTGGCCGGGCCGTCGATCGACACCGCCAGGTCGCCGGCCGGACGCGCCTGCACCGCCACCGTGGCGCCGCCGCCGTTGTCGCCGGGGTTGGGGTCCTCGGTCTGCGAGGCCACCGACGCGGCCAGGCTCAGGCTGCGCCCGACCAGGGCGGTGCCGGCCGGCACCGCCAGTTCGAAGCGCGGCGTGGTGCCGGCGGCGAACTGCGCGGTGCTGCAGGTGACCACGGTCTGCGCAGCCACCTCCGGCGCGGCGCAGTCCCAGCCCGGGGCGGCGGTCACGCTCGGGGCCACCGCCGCGTCCAGGGCGAAGGCGACTGCCGCCGCGCGCGCCGCGTCCGGACCGGCGTTGGCCAGGGTGACGCTGTAGCGGATGGTGTCGCCGGCATAGACCGAGGCGTTGGCGGCGCTCACGCGCAGGCTCAGGTCGGCGCGCTCCAGCGGCTTGAGCTTGATCAGCACCACCGCCGGGTCGTGGTCGGACAGCCGCGCCGGCGAGTTGGCGTCGTTGCGGGCCACGGCCGGGAAGTCGGCGTTGAGCCGCGCATGCGCTTCGCTGAGACCGGCGATCTGCGCCGAGCGCATCAGCGCGCGGTTGGCCAGGATGTGGTCCAGCGACTGCACGTTGCCATCGTAGGCGTAGGAGTAGCTCTGGTCCGGCGTCGACAGCAGGGTGAGG
The DNA here is from genome assembly GCF_038442435.1 of Xanthomonas protegens. Lineage (NCBI taxonomy): Bacteria > Pseudomonadati > Pseudomonadota > Gammaproteobacteria > Lysobacterales > Lysobacteraceae > Xanthomonas > Xanthomonas protegens. The sequence continues at coordinate 126,929 of NZ_JAQJCQ010000002.1, forward strand.
TTGTACAGCGCCGGATCGACCAGGGTGGCGCCGTCGCCGCCGACCACGGTCTGCGCGTCGGGCGCCGGCAGGCCGGTGATGGTGCCCATCGCATCGACGTAGCCGTCGTTGAACTCGAAGGCGTTGAAGTCGCCCATCACCAGCAGCTGCTCGGTCGGATCGGCGGCCTGGCGCGCCTGCAGCAGGTTGGCCAGGAACACCGCCTGCGCCTGGCGCTTGGCGCGGATGCGCTGGCCGCTTGCGTCGTCGGTCTCGGCGCCGTTGAGCGAACGCTGGTGCACCTCGACCACGGTCAGCGGCAGCGCACGGCCGTCGGCGAAATGCACCACCGCCTTCAGCAGCAGCGGCGGACGGTCATTGAGCAGGCTCACGGTGCCGCTGGGCTCGGTCCAGGTGGCGGCCTTGCCTTCCTGGCTCACCGAGACCACCTCGACGCGGGCGATGCCGGCGCCGATCTGCGCGGTCTTGACCAGGAAGCCGACGTCGATGCCGCCCACGTCGTTGCCTTCCTGCAGGTAGGCCACGTACTGCGGATCGGGCTGGCCGGCGGCCACCGCGTCGCGGTTGACGCGGTCGGCCAGGGTCTGCAGCACGCTCAGGTTCTCGATCTCCACCGTGCCGAGGATGTCGGGGGTGTTGAGGTAGTTACGGATCGCCAGCGAGGCCTTGTTGAGCCGCGCCTGGTAGGCGGCCGCGCTCAGCACCGGTTCGCCGATCGCCGGATCGTTCTGGTCGTCGAAGAAGCGCTCCATGTTGTAGGTGGCGATGTTGACGTCGTCGGCCTGCGGCGCGGGGGCCGGCTTGGGTTGGTCGGCGCCGTCGCACTGCACGGTGGGCGCGGTTTCCGGGTAGATGGTGTAGCGGCGGAAGCTGTAGTCCAGCGGGCCGCTGACGCCGAGCACGGTGCAGCCGGCGGCCACGTCGATACGCTGGCCGCCGAGGCCGGCGCTGCCGACCGCGATCACCTGCGGGCTGGTGTTCCAGCGCGGCACGTCGGCCGGCGAACCGGCCGGCAGCGCGTCGGGCTGCTGCACGCCGGCGGTGCGCCAGGCGCGCGGCAGGCCGGTGACCACGGCATGGAACACGCCATTGCTGGTGGCGCTGGCGTTGGTCTCGTTGACGTTGCCCAGGGTCGGCGTGTTGACGGTCAGGCTGGGCACGGTGACGCGCATGCCTTCCAGGCGCTCGAGCTGGTCGTAGGCGCCGTTCGGGTCGGGGAAGCGGGTGGTCAGCTCGACCGCGGCCGGCAGCGGATTGCCGGTGGACTGCAGCAGCACCGTCGGCGAGGTCAGCTCGGTCAGCGGCGGCTGGCTGGGGTCGGTGCTGGGCACGTATTCGACCACCGTGGCCTGCACCCGCACCGAGTTGCCCACCGCGGCCTCGGCCGGCGGCGCGCTGCCGGTGTAGACGTAGATGCCCTCGGAGGTGAGCGGGTCGGCGTCGGCCTGGGCGTCGGGCGTCTGCAGGAAGAAACCGGCGCTGCGCCGCGCGGTGACGATGCCGCTGGTGGCGACCACCTGGCCGACCAGCGGCGAGCGCGCGCCGCTGCCCTGGATGCTGTGGATCGGCACCAGGTTGAAGTCGTCGTTGAGGATCACCCCGCTGGCGGTCAGCGTGGACGGCAGCGCACCGCTGACGCCGGTGATGTCGAGGTAGAAGGTCTCGTCGGGTTCGTTGCTGGTGTCGCCGTTGACCAGCACGCGCACCTCGGCGCTGCTTTCGCCGGCCGGGATGGTCACCTGGGTCGCAGCCAGCGCCTGGTAGTCGCTGCCGGCGGTGGCGGTGCCGTCGCGGGTGGCGACGGTGAAGCTCACGCCGCCGCTGCCGGCCGGCTGGCTCAGCGTCACCGTGAACACGAATGCGCTGCTGCCGCTGTCGCCTTCGGCGCGGCTGACGTTGGCCACGCTGGCCACTGGCAGGTTGCCGCCGCCGCACAGGCTGACCGGCGCGGCGCTGTTGCGCGGGGTCGGCGCGCCGGTGGCGAAGTCGGCGTTGTTGTTGTCGCTGTCGGTGCAGCCGCCGTTGCCGCGCAGCACCGCCAGGGTATTGCTGGGCGCGGCGGTCGGGGCGCTGCCTTCGGCGCAGCTGGCGCTGCTGCCGTAGCCGACGAAGTCGGCGTTGCCGGCCGGGCAGGTGCCGCTCAGCGCGGCGCTGCTCTTGCTCAGCGCGATCTTGCCGGCGCTGCCGCTCATGGCGATGGTGCCGGTGGCGTCGGGCGTGGGCAGCGCGGTGCTGCCGCCGCTGCCGTCGGCCTGCTTGACCAGGTAGTAGCCGCCCGGCGCGATGCTGCCGCTGAGCGTGGTGACCTGCCAGCTGCTGCCGGCGGCCGAGGCGTACTGCACCGACCAGCCGGCCAGGCTCACCGCCTCGCTGCCGTTGTTGTGCAATTCGACGAAATCGCTTTTGTAGGTGGCGCCGCTGTTGCCGCCACCGCCATAGACCTGGCTGATGACCACCTGGGCCTGGGCGTACCCGGCACAACCCAGCGCGCACGACAACACTGCAGCTCGAAGCAGCATGGTTCGCATGAACAAGATCTCCCCAATCCTTGAAGACGTGGACTAACGCACATGACTTGACGGCACCCCCCAGGCGCCGCCGATGATTGTGCCGGAGTTTGTCAGCCGGTGCTGACGAATGTGTGACATTCGTCGCTGCGGTACCCTTGCCGGCCCGGAACGCCCACGCCGCCCATGCCCGTCGAACAGAACCAGCGCCCGCTCGAAGCCGGCATCCACACCGACCTGGAAGGCCGCCTGACCTACGGCGGCTACCTGCGCCTGGACCGGCTGCTGTCGGCGCAGCAGCCGCTGTCGAACCCGCCGCACCACGACGAACTGCTGTTCATCGTTCAGCACCAGACCTCCGAGCTGTGGCTGAAGCTGCTGGCGCACGAACTGCGCGCGGCGATCGGGCACCTGCAGCGCGACGCGGTGTGGCAATGCCGCAAGGTGCTGGCGCGCAGCAAGCAGGTGCTGCGCCTGCTCACCGAGCAGTGGTCGGTGCTGGAGACCCTGACCCCGTCCGAGTACATGGGCTTCCGCGACGTGCTGGGCCCGTCCTCCGGGTTCCAGTCGCTGCAGTACCGCACCATCGAGTTCATGCTCGGCAACAAGAACGCGCAGATGCTACCGGTGTTCGACCACGACCCGCAGGGGCAGGCGGCGCTGCAGGCGGTGCTGGAGGCGCCCAGCCTGTACGAGGAGTTCCTGCGCTACCTGGCCCGCTTCGGCCATGCGGTGCCGGCGCCGTACCACGCCCGCGACTGGCGCCAGCCGCACGTCAGCGACCCGCTGCTGCGCCCGGTGTTCGAGCGCATCTACGAGAACACCGACCGCTACTGGCGCGAGTACGCGCTGTGCGAGGACCTGGTGGACCTGGAGACCCAGTTCCAGCTGTGGCGCTTCCGCCACATGCGCACGGTGATGCGGGTGATCGGCTTCAAGCGCGGCACCGGCGGTTCCAGCGGCGTCGGCTTCCTGCAGCAGGCGCTGGCGCTGACCTTCTTTCCGGAACTGTTCGAGGTGCGGACCTCGGTGGGGCTGGAGAGCCGGGACCCGGGACTCGGGACCCGGGACCCGGATGGGGCGTCGCAAGCGCCGTAGTGGAGCGCGCTGGCAGGCGCCGCTCGGCCTTGCTGCGCTGCGTCGTGGTCGGAGGCCTTGGTCTTTCCGTGTGGCATGCCGCGTGGACGCTGGCGGACCGCATGCGCACATCGCCTTCTCGCCCGGAATCCCTGGTCTTCGAGAGCCTGCCTTTCCGGGTCCCGGGCCCCGGGCCCCGAGTCCCGTCCCCACCACGCATTTGACGCCACGCCGTCGCTCGGTGATCCTCGCCCGTTGCCCGGCCTGGCCGGACGCACCGCCCCAGCCCATCCTGAATACGCAAGGGAACACCGCATGAGCGTTGACGTCGTCGCGTCGAACCACCCCGCCTCACCGCAGCCGCCGTCAGCGCAACCGCCCGAATTCAAGACCCTGCTGGGTCATCCGCGTCCCCTGTGGATGCTGTTCATGACCGAGTTCTGGGAGCGCTTCGCGTTCTACGGCATTCGCTGGGCGCTGGTGCTGTACATCGTGGCGCAGTTCCATGGCGGCCAGGGTTCGGGCCAAGCCTCGGCCAGCGCCACCTACGGCGCCTACCTGGCGCTGGTGTACGCGGCGGCGATCTTCGGCGGCTACATCGCCGACCGGGTGCTCGGCTACCAGCGTTCCATCCTGGTCGGTGCGGCGGTGATGTCCACCGGCCTGTTCCTGATCTCCGTGCCCAACCCGCAGATCTTCGAACTGGGCCTGGCCACCGTGGTGGTGGGCAACGGCCTGTTCAAACCCAACATCTCGACCATGGTCGGCAAGCTGTACAGCGCCGCCGATCCGCGCCGCGACAGCGGCTTCACCATCTTCTACATGGGCATCAACCTGGGCGCGATGATCGCGCCGTGGCTGACCCAGCAGCTGGCCGAGAAGGTGTTCGGCACCGAAGCGATGCCGTCCTACAAGATGGTGTTCATCGCCTCGGGCATCGGCATGCTGATCAGCCTGGTGTGGTTCTGGTTCGGCCGCCGCCAGCTCAAGGGCATCGGCGCGCCGTTGCCGGGCGGTGCCGGCGGCATGCGCGTGGTCTACGTGCTGCTGGGCATGCTGGTGGCGGTCCCGGCGGTGTACCTGGCGCTGGCCGCCGGCGCCGAAGTGCTGCAGTGGATCCTCAGCACCATGTTCGTGGCCCTGGCGATCATGTTGCTGGTGGAAGGCATCCGCAACGGCAAGGTCGCGCGCGACAAGGTCATCGCGATGCTGATCATCTTCGCCTTCAACGTGCTGTTCTGGATGTTCTTCGAGCAGGCCGGCAGTTCCTTCACCTTCCTCGCCGACGAGATCGTCAACCGCCAGTTCGGCGACTGGACCTTCCCGACCGCGTGGTTCCAGTCGGTCAACTCGCTGGCGATCATCACCCTGGCGCCGGTCATCGCCTGGATCTGGGTCAAGGCCGGCCGCTTCAATCCGTCGATCTCGCGCAAGTTCGCGCTCGGCCTGGTGTTCAACGGCCTGGCCTTCCTGCTGCTGATGTTCGCGCTGTCGAGCCTGGTCAACGACGCCGGCAAGATCCCGTTCTGGACCCTGTTCATGGTCTACGTCATCCAGTCGGTGGGCGAGCTGTGCCTGTCGCCGATCGGGCTGTCGATGGTGACCAAGCTGGCGCCGGTACGCCTGGTCGGTTTCGGCATGGGCGGCTGGTTCCTGTCCACCGGCATCGGCAACAACCTGTCCGGCATCTTCGCCAGCCATGTCAGCGGCGAAGGCGGCATGACCGTGTCTTCCGCGCTGGGCGGGTATACCTTCGGTTTCTGGGCGCTGCTGGGCGCCGGCGTGGTGCTGTTCCTGATCGCGCCGCTGATCAGCAAGCTGATGCACGGTGTGAAGTAACCTGAGGACGACGCAATGGCGATGAACAAGACGATCTGCGCTGCCCTGGCGGCGATGCTGGCGCTGAGCGCGTGCGGGCAGACCGCGGCGCCGCCCGACGCGCAGGCGCCGGCCAAGCCGCTGGACACCTCGGTGCAGAAGCCGCCGGTGGCCGATCCCAACCAGCCGGTGGCCTCGGGCAATACCCCGGCCGCCGCCGACGTGGCCGCGGCCAAGGCCCTGGGCGCGCAGTTCGATCCCCAGCGCAATCCGGCCGACGACCTGGACACCGCCATGGTCGAGGCCAAGCGCGGCGGCAAGCGCATCCTGCTCGACGTCGGCAACGAGGCGTGCGACTGGTGCCATACCCTGGACACCTTCATCGAGGGCGATGCGGAGCTGCGCAGCTTCCGCGATGCCAACTTCGTCTGGGTCAAGGTCAACGTCAGCGACGCCAACAAGAACGAGGCGTTCATGGCGCAGTACCCGAAGATCGTCGACTTCCCGCACCTGCTGGTGCTCGACGCCGACGGCAAGCTGCTGCACTCGCAGGTGCTCGCCGACCTGCAGAAGGGCAAGGACTACGACCGCAGGAAGTTCTCGGACTTCCTCAAGGAATGGGCGCCGCCGAAGGCCTGAGCGGCCACGAAGCGCGATTTCCGTGATTTCGTAGGAGCGGCTCTTGTCCCCTTTTGTGGGATCAGCCGCGACCGGGCGTTCCTGGGAAGCCGGTCGCGGCTGAAGCCGCTCCTACGACGTCAAAGGCCTGCAGTGCGCGGGCCCCGGCGCCTCAGCGCCCGGTCATGCTCGGCAGGCCCTCGGCCGCCAGGCGGTCGATCAGCCGGTTCAGCAGCCGCTGCTCGTCCTCGCTGAAGGGCGCCAGCAGGCGCCGTTCGCATTCCAGCACCATCGGCGCCACCACCTGGTACACCTCCACCCCGGCCGCGGTCAGGTGCAGCACCGAGCGGCGGCGGTCGTCGCCGTGGGTCTCGCGCTGGATGAAACCGCGCTCCAGCTGCCGCGCCACCGCCCGGCTCACCGCCACCTTGTCCATGGCGGTGCGCTCGGAGACCTCGCCGGCGGACAGGCCCGGATACAGCGCCAGCACCGCCATCACTCGCCACTCGGTCACTGCCATGCCGTAGCGCTCGCCGTAGACGCGGGCGATGTTGCTGCTGATGCGGTTGGACAGCACGCTGATCCGGTACGGCAGGAACCGTTCCAGATCCAGGGAGGGCGAGTCGGGCGTCGGGGCGGGCGTGGCGATCGTCATGCTGCATTGCACCTTGCTGGTGGTTTCACTTGTAACTACAACGGAGGATACTACGGCCATTCTCGCGAGTCTGGCGTCCGTCCGCACCCGAAATTTCGGCCCGGCCGCCGCACCCCGTCCTCCAGGAGACGCGTCATGAGTGCACAACCGCAACATCCGTCGCAGCCGGCCAACCTCGGCATGCAGGTCACCACCTTCGAGAACCCGATGGGCATCGACGGTTTCGAGTTCGTGGAATTCGCCGCGCCGGCCGGGCAGGGCGAGCAGTTGCACGCGTACTTCCGCAGCATGGGCTTCACCGCGGTACTGCGCCATCGCCAGCGCGCGATCACCGTGTACCGCCAGGGCGGGGTCAACTTCCTGGTCAACGAGGAACCGGATTCCTTCGCCGCCGATTTTGCGGCCGCGCACGGTCCCTGCGCCTGCGGCTTCGCGATCCGTTTCCGGCATCCGGCCGACGACGTGCTCGCCAAGGTGCTGGAGAACGGCGGCGAAGCCATCGCCGACAAGGCCGACACGCGCGCGGTGCCGGCACCGGTGGTCAAGGGCATCGGCGACTGCATGCTGTACCTGGTCGACCAGTACGGCGAGAAGGGCTCGGTCTACACCGAGTTCGAGCCGGTGCCCGGTGCCGAGCAGCATCCGGCCGGTTTCGGCCTGACCTTCATCGACCACCTGACCCACAACCTGTACTTCGGCAACATGCAGCGCTGGTCGGACTACTACGAGCGCCTGTTCAACTTCCGCGAGATCCGCTACTTCGACATCAAGGGCGCCAAGACCGGGCTGGTGTCCAAGGCGATGACCGCGCCGGACGGCGTGGTGCGCATCCCGCTCAACGAGTCGTCCGATCCGAAGAGCCAGATCAACGAGTACCTGGACGCTTACCGCGGCGAAGGCATCCAGCACATCGCCTGCTTCACCGACGACATCTACGAAACGGTCGAGCGCATGCGCGCGGCCGGCGTCGAGTTCCTGGATACGCCGGACACCTATTTCGAAGTGATCGACCAGCGTATCCCCAATCATGGCGAGGACGTGGCGCGGCTGGCGCGCAACAAGATCCTGATCGACGCCGACCTGGAAACCAAGCAGCGCAAGCTGCTGCAGATCTTCACCCAGAACTGCATCGGCCCGATCTTCTTCGAGATCATCCAGCGCAAGGGCAACGAGGGCTTCGGCGAAGGCAACTTCCAGGCGCTGTTCGAGAGCATCGAGCGCGACCAGATGAAGCGCGGCGTGCTCTGACGGCGGAACGCGGGCGGCGCGCGGAGGCTGGCAGACAGCGGATGCTCGACGCGAGTGGACGCGCATGGCCAGCAGATCTGACAGCGCATCGGGGAGACTTCCGACAGCAGCTGTAGCCCCTCTCCCACCGGGAGAGGGGTTGGGTGAGGGTACGGTGGGCTCATGGAACTCAGGCCGCCATTGCCCACAACCGCATTGAGAAACGCCCGCGGTTTGCGCCGTGACATGACCGATGCGGAAAGAGAACTCTGGCACCACCTGCGAAACGGAGGCCTGCTTGGCCTGAAATTCCGCAGGCAGCATCCAGTGCCGCCGTACGTGGTCGATTTTTATTGCGAGGCGTTGAAGCTTGTCGTCGAACTGGATGGCTCACAACATTCGGAAGCGGCCGACGCCGAGCGAACTCGTTACCTGCAGTCGCAAGGAATGTACGTACTGCGTTTCTGGAACAACGATGTGATGCTGCAAGCTGATGCGGTCCTGGAGACGATTCTGTACTTCGTCGGTGCCCGTACCCTCACCCCAACCCCTCTCCCGATGGGAGAGGGGCTCTCAGAAGAGCCATCGTCATGAACATCCAACCCAACGGCTACATGTCCGGCTTCGGCAACGAATTCGCCACCGAGGCGGTGCCCGGCGCGTTGCCAGTCGGGCAGAACTCGCCGCAGCGCGTGGCCCACGGCCTGTATGCCGAGCAGTTGTCGGGCACCGCGTTCACCGCGCCGCGCGGCGCCAACCGACGCAGCTGGCTGTATCGCATCCGTCCGGCGGTGATGCACGGCGGCTTCGCCGCCTACGACCGTGCTGGCGCGTTCCACAACGACTTCCAGCGCGGTCCGGTGCCGCCGGACCAGTTGCGCTGGAGCCCGTTGCCGCTGCCGGAGACGCCGGTGGATTTCGTCGACGGCCTGTACACCATGGCCGGCAACGGCTCGGCCGAGGCGCAGCATGGCGTGGCGGTGCACCTGTATGCGGCCGACGCGTCGATGCAGGGCCGCTTCTTCTACAACGCCGATGCGGAAATGCTGTTGGTCCCGCAGCTCGGCCGACTGCGCCTGTGCACCGAACTGGGCACGCTGGAGGTCGCACCGCAGGAGATCGCGGTGATCCCGCGCGGCGTGCGCTTCCGCGTGGAACTGCCGGACGGCCCCGCGCGCGGCTACGTGTGCGAGAACTTCGGCGGCCTGCTGCGGTTGCCGGACCTGGGGCCGATCGGCGCCAACGGCCTGGCCAACCCGCGCGACTTCCTGACCCCAGTCGCCGCCTACGAGGAAGACGAGGGCGCGTTCGAGCTGATCGCCAAGTTCCAGGGCCATCTGTGGCGCGCGCCGATCGGGCATTCGCCGCTGGATGTCGTCGCCTGGCACGGCAACTACGCGCCGTACAAGTACGATCTGCGCCGCTTCAATACCATCGGCTCGATCAGCTTCGATCATCCCGATCCCAGCATCTTCACCGTGCTGACCGCGCCCAGCGACACGCCCGGCACCGCCAACATGGATTTCGCGATCTTCCCGCCGCGCTGGCTGGTGGCGCAGCACACCTTCCGGCCGCCGTGGTTCCACCGCAACGTGGCCAGCGAGTTCATGGGCCTGGTGCACGGTGTCTACGATGCTAAGGCCGACGGCTTCGCCCCGGGCGGCGCGTCGCTGCACAACTGCATGAGTGGGCACGGCCCGGATGCGGCCACGTTCGACAAGGCCTCGCAGGCAGACCTGTCGCGCCCGGACGTCATCGCCGACACCATGGCCTTCATGTTCGAGACCCGTGCGGTGCTGCGCCCGACCGCACAGGCGCTGGACGCCGCGCATCGCCAGCGCGACTACCAGCAGTGCTGGCAGGGCCTGCGCCGGCACTTCCGCGCGCCCTGAGCGGGCGCCGACGCGGCCGCGCCACTCAGGCTGGTGCCGGGACTGCCGCCGCCACGCACGGCGGCGCTGCGCGTCAGGCGGCCTCCGCCGCGGCCGTCAGCGCGCCGTGCAGCGCTGCTGGCAGGATCTCCAACACGCGCTCGCGGATGCGCTGCGCGTAGCGCTCGGAGGTCATCTCCGGCATGGTGCGCAGCGCCAGCGCGATCGCGCGCAGGGTGTCCTGCTCCTCGCGCGCGGCGCGCAACTGCAGCTGCAGGGCAGGCGAGGCCGGATGCCGCTGCAGTTGCAGCAGGTCCAGCAGATACATGCGTGCATTGAGCAGGGCGCGCCGTGGGTCGGCCGGTGGTGGTGGCGCGCTCGCGGCCACCGGTGCGGCGGCGACGCTGCGCCCGTCGTCCAGGTAGCCCTGCTCCAGCAGCCCCTGCACGATCGCATCGGCGCCGCGGCCGCCCAACGTGGCCAGTTCCTCGACGCTGCGCTGGCCGTCGGCCAGGATCAGCACGCGTCGCTGGCGCATGTCCAGCGGCGCATCGTGCGATTGCAGTGCCGCAAGGGCGAGGGCGGTCTTGCGCGGGTGCATGGCGGCGGGGTCGGTAGGCGCGCAGCGTGGCGCAGCGCGGTGAAATGCCGATGACAGGGGCGATGCGTCGGCGTGTCGGTGCCTGCAGCCGTGTTGTCATCGGCGTGGTCGAACGCCTGGTTTGGGACGCTGTGCCAAGCCGCGGCTGAGCGCAGCGTGTCGCCGCCGCCGCGCCGTGCAGCGCAAGCGCATGCACGCTAGCCTATGCGCTGGTCCAGCGAGGAAGTGCGATGAAGCCGATTCAACCAGGCGTGGCGGTGTTGCTGCTTGCGCTCGCCGCCTGCGACCGGCAGCCGCCCACGCCGCCGGCCGCGCCTCCCGCACCGTCTGCGCCGGCGCAGGCGCAGACCCCGGCACCCGCCACGGCCGACGACGGCGCCTTGCCGCCGCCGGACATCGACCAGCCCGATAGCGACGTGCCGCCGGCACAGGCGCCGGCCTCGGCGCTGCCGCCGGAACTGGCCGCGGACGACCGGCAACTGGCACGCATCGACGGCTACGGCGACCTGCGCCTGGGCATGCCGGCGGCGCAGGCACGCGCCGCCTGGGGCGGCGAGCTCGACGGCCAGCCCAGCGCCGGCAGCAGCTGCTACGTGCTGCGTCCGCGCTGGGCCAAGGGCAACAACCGCTTCGGGCTGATGATCGAAGGCGACACCCTGGTGCGCTACGACGTGCGCACCCCCAAGGAGACCGCGCCCGGCGGCGGCAAGGTCGGCATGGACCTGGTGCAACTGCGCGCGCTGTACGCCGGTCGCGTGGAAGAGCAGCCGCACAAGTACGTGGAGGGCGCCAAGGTGGTGCGCGTGCGCGGCGAGTCCGGTCAGCCTGGCGTGCTGGTGTTCGAGACCGACGCAGCCGGCAAGGCCGTCGCCTGGCGCGTGGGCCTGCCGCCGCAGGTGGATTATGTGGAGGGTTGTGGCTGAAGGGCCGGGATTGGGGATTGGGGATTAGGGATTCGCAAGAGCAGCTTTACCGAGCGCCTGAAGGGCAAGGGCTTTACATCAGCCATCACGCTGCCTGCCTCCCGCTTTTACGAATCCCCAATCCCGACTCTCCAATCCCGGCGCAGCTCCCCAATCCCTAATGCCGAATCCCTGCCGCAGCAAGCTGGCGCCGCTCGCGCCGCCGCGCACGGCGGGCGTACCAGCGTTCGCGCAGGCAGGAGAAGATCACGTACAGCGCCGGGGTGCTGAGCAGGGTCAGGCTCTGCGAGATCAGCAGGCCGCCGATCATCGCGATGCCGAGCGGGCGGCGCAGTTCCGATCCTTCGCCCAGGCCCACCGCCAGCGGCACCGCCGCCAGGATCGCCACCATCGTGGTCATCATGATCGGGCGGAAGCGCACGATGCAGGCTTCGCGCGCGGCCTCCAGCGGGGTCTTGCCGTGCTCGCGCTCGGCGACCAGGGCGAAGTCGATCATCATGATCGCGTTCTTCTTGACGATGCCGATCAGCAGCACCAGCGCGATCATCGAGATCACCGACAGCTCGGTGCCGGTGACCCATAGCGCCAGCAGCGCGCCCATGCCGGCGGCCGGCAGGGTGGAGAGGATGGTCACCGGGTGCACCAGGCTCTCGTAGAGCATGCCCAGCACGATGTAGACCACCACGATCGCGGCCAGCACCAGCACCAGCATCGAGTTCGGCTGCAGCTGCACGCCGAAGCCGCCGCCGTCGGCGATGCGGATGTCGCCGGGCATGCGCAGCCCGGCCACGGTGGCGGCGATGATCGCGTCGCCCTCGCCGGTGCTGACGCCCGGCGCCAGGTTGTAGCTCAGGTCCATCGTCGTGTACTGGTTCATGTGCGTGATCTGCGACGGCGCCAGCCCCGGTACCTGGTGGGCGACCGCGGTCAGCGGGATCATCGTGCCGTTGCGCGTGGGCACGTAGATGCGGTCCAGTGCCGCCGGCGTGGCGGTCTGGTCCGGCAGCGCGTTGACCACCACGCTGTACTGGTTGAGGTCGGAGTAGATGGTGGAGATCTGGCGCTGGCCGAACGCGCCGTACAGCGCGCCGTCGATGGCGCCGATCGACACGCCCAGGCGCGCGGCCAGGGCGCGGTCGATGACGATGTTCTGGCGCAGGCCGGCGTTGTCCACGTCGGTGCCGACGTCGCGCAGCTTGGGGTTCTGCTTCAGCGCGGCCTGCAGCTTGGGCAGCCATTCCTGCAACTGCGCGTTGTCGTTGCCCTGCAGCGAGACGCGGTACTGCGCGCCCTGGCTGGTGCCGCCGCCGCCGTCGCTGGGCAGGTCCTGGATCGCGCGCAGGCGCAGCTGCAGGTCGGGGTAGCGGTCGGCCTTGGCGCTGAGCCGTGCCAGCACCTCGGCCGTGGTGTCGGTGCGGCCTTCGTCGCGGCGCTTGAGTTCGATGTTGAAGCTGGCACTGGAGCCCTGGCGGCTGCTGCCCAGGCGCGCACCGACGATCTTCACCGCCGGGTCGGACATCAGCATGTCGGTGATGCGGCGCTGGCGGTTGACCATGTCGGCGAAGGACACGGTGGCGCTGGAGGTGGCGCGGCCCCAGATCAAGCCGGTGTCCTGCGCCGGGAACGAGCCCTTCTTGACCGCGCCGGCCAGGAACACCGTGGCCGCGATCAGCAGCAGCGGGGTCAGCGCCAGCAGCAGCGCGTGGCGCAGCGCGAAGTCCAGGGCCACGGTGTACACGCGCAGCATGCGATCGTGCATGCGCTCCAGCCAGGCGCCGAAGCGGCCGGGTTGTTCCGGCTCGGCGTGCGCGGACAGGAAGCGGCTGCACAGCGCCGGGGTCAGCGTCAGCGAGACCACCGCCGAGACGCAGATCGCCGCGACCAGGGTGACGGTGAACTCGCGGAAGAACACCCCGATCATGCCGCTGGCGAACAGGATCGGGATGAACACCGCCACCAGCGAGGCGGTGATCGAGACGATGGTGAAGCCGATCTCGCGCGCGCCGGCCAGCGCCGCATCCAGCCGCGACATGCCCTCGTCGAGGTGGCGCATGATGTTCTCGATGACCACGATCGCATCGTCGACGACGAAGCCGATCGCGATCACCAGCGCCAGCAGGCTCAGGTTGTTGAGGGTGAAGCCCATGACGTACATCGCCAGCGCCGCGCCGGCCAGCGACAGCGGCACGGTGGCCGCGGCGATCAGCGTGGGCGCCAGCCGGCGCAGGAACAGCGCCATGGTCAGCACCACCATCGCCAGGCTGATCATCAGCGTGGCCTGCACCTCGTTGAGCGAGGCGCGGATGGTCGGCGTGCGGTCGAAGTACGCCGTCATCCTGGTGCCCGGCTGCAGGTAGGTGCGCAGCATCGGGATCTCGGCCTTGACCCGGTCCACCGTCTCCACGATGTTGGCGCCGGCACGGGTGAACACGTACATCACCACCGCCGGCTTGCCGCCGAACCAGGCCGCTTGGTAGGCGTCCTGCTGGCCGTCGTAGACGTTGGCGATGTCGCGCAGGCGTACCGCGCGGCCTTGCTGCTGGCTGATCACCACCTGGCCGAAGTCGGCGGCCTTGGCCACCGCGTCGTTGGCGACGATGGCGGTGGTGGTGGCGCCGTCGCTGAGGAAGCCGGTGGGCGAGGTGACGTTCGCCGCGCGCACCGCGTTGCGCAGGTCGTCCGGGGTCAGGCCCATGGCGTTGAGCGCGCGCAGGTTCACGTCCACCCGCACCGCCGGCGTGGAGGCGCCGCCGATGTCCACCGAGGCCACGCCGGTGATCTGGCGCAGGCGCTGCGCCAGCAGCGAATCGGCGACGTTGTACAGCTCGTCGGCCGACTGCGTGTCCGAGGTCAGGGCGATGGCGATGACCGGGTCGTCGTTGGGATTGGCCTTCTGGTAACGCGGCGTGGCCAGGCCGGAGGGCAGGTCGGCCTGCGAGGCGTTGATCGCGGTCTGCACGTCCTGCGCCGCCGAATCGATGTTGCGGCTGCTCTGGAACACCATAAACACCTGGCTGTTCCCTTCCGAACTGGAGGAGCGCATGGTGTCGATGCCGGGCACCTGGCCCAGGTGCCGCTCCAGCGGCGCGGTAACCGTGGCGGCCATGGTCGAGGCATCGGCGCCGGCCTGGCTGGCCTGCACGAAGATCACCGGAATCGAAATGTTCGGCAGCGCCGCCACGCCCAGGCGCAGGTAGCACATCATGCCGATCACGAACAGGCCGATGGCCAGCAGCGCGGTGCCGATGGGGCGGCGGATGAAGGGCGCGGAGATGTTCATGGGGCCGGGATTGGGGAGTCGGGATTGGGGATTCGGGAAGCGGCATTCCTGCGCGCTGCCGGCTCAGTGACGCCATGTGGGATGCCCTGGAACCTGACGCCGCAGGCGCGCCACGACTCCCGAATCCCGACTCCCGAATCCCGGCGCTTCACGCCCTTCCCCCCGCCGCCGTCGCGTGCCGCGCCGCACGCCGCTCGCGCCAGTCACGCACGCGCTCGGAGGCGCGTTCCATGTACAGGTAGATCACCGGCGTGGTGTACAGGGTGACCAGCTGCGACAGCAGCAGGCCGCCGACGATGGAGATGCCCAGCGGGCGGCGCAGTTCCGAGCCGATGCCGTCGCCCAGCGCCAACGGCAGTGCGCCCAACATCGCCGCGGCGGTGGTCATCATGATCGGGCGGAAACGCAGCAGGCAGGCGCGGCGGATCGCGTCGTGGGCGTTGGCGCCCTCGCGGCGCGCGTCGATCGCGAAGTCGATCATCATGATCGCGTTCTTCTTGACGATGCCGATGAGCAGCACGATGCCGACGATGCCGTCCACCGACAGGCTCAGCCCGCACAGCATCAGCGCCAACAGCGCGCCGACGCCGGCCGGCGGCAGCGTGGAGATGATCGTCAGCGGGTGGATGTAGCTCTCGTAGAGCACGCCCAGCACGATGTAGATCAGCACCACCGAGGCCAGCAGCAGCCACACCACGTCGGTCTGGCTGCCGGTGAACTCGGCGGCCTTGCCGATGAACTCGGCATGCAGCTGCGGCGGCAGCTGCAGCTGCGCGCGGGTTTCCTCGATCGCCGCCACCGCCTGCGACAGCGAATAGCCCTGCGCCAGGTTGAACGACACGGTGACCGCCGGCAGCTGCTGCTGGTGGCTGACCACCAGCGGCGTGGTCGACTGCTTGGCCTCGGCCACCGCCGCCAGCGGCACGGTGCCGCCGCTGCCAACGGTGATGCCGGTGTTCTGCGCGCCGATGCCGGTGGCGGTGGAGGAGTTGCTGGAGGTGGTCTGGCCGAAGCTGGTGGCATTGCTGGCGGTCAGCGCGCCGCTGCCGTTGCTGGCCACCGCCAACTGGTTGAGCAGCGCGGTGCTGGTGCGGAACTCCGGCGCCACTTCCAGCACCACGCGGTACTGGTTGAGCTGGGTGAAGATGGTGGAGATCTGGCGCTGGCCGAAGGCGTCGTACAGCGTGTCGTCGATGGTCTGCATCGGCACGCCGAGGGTGCTGGCCTTCTCGCGGTCCACGTGCAGTTCCAGCGCACGGCCCTGGTTGGCCAGGTTGTTGTCCACGTCGGCCAGTTCCGGGCGCTTGCGCAGCGCCTCGGTCAGGCGCGTGGCCTGGGTGGCCAGCTCGGTGCTGTCCACGTCCGAGAGCGAGTACTGGTACTCGGTGGCGGCCACGCGGGTATCCAGGGTCACGTCCTGCACCGGCTTCAGGTACAGGGCGACGCCGGGCAGCCCGGCCACCGCCTTCTGCAGCCGCGGCAGCAGGTCTTCCAGGCTGTCGCGGTCGCTGCGCGGCTTCAGCACGATGCTGAGCTGGCCCTGGTTGAGGGTGGGGTTCATCGAGCCGGCGCCGATGAAGGCGGCCACGCCGGTCACCGCCGGGTCGCGCCGCAGCGCCTCGGCTACCGCCTGGGTGCGCTGCTCCATCTGCGGGAACGCCACGTTCTGGTCGGCCTGGACCACGCCGGTGATCAGCCCGGTGTCCTGCTCGGGCAGCAGGCCCTTGGGGATCACCACGTACAGCAGCACGGTCAGCACCATCGTCGCCAGCGCCACCAGCAGGGTCAGCTTCTGGTGGCCCAGCACCCAGTCCAGGCTGCGCTCGTACACGCCGACGGTGCGCGACCACAGCGTGGTCTTGCCGGCCGCCGCGGTGCGCTCGTGCGCGTCCTCGCCCTCGGGCAGGGCGTCGGGCTTGAGCAGGTAGGCGCACATCATCGGCGTCAGCGTCAGCGACACCAGCATCGAGATCACCACCGCGATGCTCAGCACCCAGGCGAACTCGTGGAACAGGCGGCCGGTGACGCCGGGCATCAGGATCAGCGGCAGGAACACCGCCACCAGCGACACGGTCAGCGACAGCACGGTGAAGCCGATCTGGCGCGCGCCGATCTCCGCCGCCTCGCGGCCGCTCTTGCCCTGTTCGATGTAGCGCACGATGTTCTCGATCATCACGATCGCATCGTCGACCACGAAGCCGGTGGCCACCACCAGCGCCATCAGCGACAGGTTGTCCAGCGACATGCCGGCGAAGGCCATCACCGCGAAGGTGCCGGCCAGCGACAGCGGCACCGCCACCGACGGGATCACCGTGGCCCACAGCCGGCGCAGGAACACGAAGATCACCGCCACCACCAGGCCAATGGTCAGGATCAGGGTGAACTTGACCTCGTGCACCGAGGCGCGGATGGTCTCGGTGCGGTCGGAGAACACGTCCAGGTGCACGCCGGCCGGCAGCACGCCCTGCAGCTGCGGCAGGATCGCGCGGATCTGTTCCACCGTCTGCACGATGTTGGCGCCGGGCTGGCGGCGCACTTCCAGCAGCACCGCCGGCTTGCCGTCGGCCCAGGCGGCGAGCTGGTCGTTCTCCACCCCGTCCACCACCTTGGCCACGTCCGACAGCCGCACCGGCGCGCCGTTGCGGTAGCTGATCACGGTGTCGCGGTACTCGGCGGCGCTGGACAGCTGGTCGTTGGTGCCGATGCTGTAGGACTGGGTCTTGCCGTTGAGCGAACCCTTCGGCGCGTTGACGTTGGTCTGGGTCAGCGCACTGCGCAGCGCCTCCAGGGTCAGGCCCATGTTCGACAGTTGCGCCGGATTGACCTGGATGCGCACCGCCGGGCGCACGTTGCCGGCGATCGACACCAGGCCCACGCCCGGGACCTGCGACAGGCGCTGGGCCAGGATCGAGTCGGCGTAGTTGTTGACCTCGCGCAGCGGCAGCGTGTCGGAGCTGAGCTTGAGGGTGAGGATCGCCGCGTCGGCCGGGTTCACCCGGTTGTAGACCGGCTGGTAGGGCAGCGAGGAGGGCAGGGTGGACTGGCGGATCGCCGCCTGCACGTCCTGCGCGGCGATGTCGATGTCGCGATCCATCGCGAACTGCAGCACGATCGTGGACAGGCCGGCCGACGAGTCGGAGGTCATCATCTGCAGCCCGGAGATCTGCCCGAGCTGGCGCTCCAGCGGCGTGGTCACCAGCGAGGCCATGGTGCTGGCGTTGGCGCCGGGATACTGCGTGGTCACCACCAGGCTGGGCGCGTCGATTTCCGGCAGCGCCGACACCGGCAGCTGCCGGTAGCCGAGGATGCCGAGCAGCAGCACGCCTGCCATCAGCAAGGTGGTGGCGATCGGGCGGCGGATGAAGATCGTCGAAAAGCCCACGGGGAAGATCCTTGCTGGTGAGAGTCCGGCGCGGCCAGGCCGGCGCCGGGAAAGACGGCGGAATCAGCGGGGGCCGTGGCCCCGTGCCGCGATCGCGACGCCGGGCGGGAACGCCGCCGCCTGCGCGCGATCCGGCCGACGCCCGTCACGCAGGCGCGGCAGGGCCGTTGCCGCAACGCGCCGCGTGCGCGGCACGCTCAGCGCGGCCCGCCGCCGCCGCGGCGTCCGCCGCCGCGCTGCTGCTGCTTGCCCTCGGCCGCCTTCAGTTCGGCCTCGGTCGGCTCCGGCGGCGCCTCGCCCGGCTTCAGCGCGTTCACCTTGGTGCCGGGCTTGAGCCGGAACTGGCCTTCGGTGACCACCCGCTCACCGGCCTTCAGGCCTTCGGTCAGCTGCACGTGGCTGTCGCCCACTTCCGCGCCCTGCTTCACCGTCTGCATCTTGACCGTGTTGTCGGCCTGCACCACGTACACGTAGTCGCCGTTGGGGCCGCGCTGCACCGCCTGGGTCGGGACCACCACGCCGTCGGCCACGGTGCGCAGGGTCAGGCGCACGTTGACGAACTGGCCAGGCCACAGCGCACGGTCCTCGTTCGGGAACACCGCGCGGACCTTGAAGGTGCCGGTGTCGGCGCTGATCTGGTTGTCGATCACGTCGACCTGGCCGTCGCTGGCGATCGGATGCGCGTCGGTGCGATCCAGCGCGGTGACCGGCAGCGGCGCGGCCGCCTGCGCCTGGCGCACGTCCTGCAGCTGGATCTCCGGCAGGTTGAAGGTCACGTAGATCGGGTGCACCTGGGTGATGGTGACGATGGTGCTGCTGGTGCTGACGATGTTGCCCACGTCCACGCCGCGGATGCCGGCGATGCCGTCGCTGGGGGCGAGGATGCGGGTGTACTGCAGCTGCACCTGCGCCGCACGCATCTGCGCGTCGTTGGCGGCGACCGCCGCTTCGTACTGCGCCACCTGGTTGCGCTGCGTGTCCAGGTCGGTCTTGGCCACGTACTGGCGGTAGGCCGGCGAGTCGGAGCGCTGGAAGGTGGAACGCGCGGTGGCCAGCAGCGCCTGGTTCTGGCGCTTGCTCGCCGCGGCCTGGTCGTAGCTGGCCTGCAGCGAGCGCGGGTCGATCTGCGCCAGCAGCTCGCCCTTCTTCACTTCCTGGCCTTCGCGGAAATTCAGGCTCATCAGCTGGCCGCCGACCTGCGGGCTGACGGTGACCGTGCTCAGCGCGGTCACCGTGCCGGTGGCGGTGGCGTAGATCGGCACCGCCTGGTGGGTGGCGGCGACGACCGTCACCGGGACCGGCGTGTTGTCGCTGTCGTCGCCCATGCCGTCGCCGGGGCCGCCGCCCTTGTGATGCCCGCCGCGCATGACGCGCATGCCCACCACCACCACGGCCACCGCTGCGAGGATCAGCAGCGCAATCTTCCAGAAACGCGACATCCGGGGAAACTCCTGTGGCGAGGCGGGGTGGGAGGCCCTCCCGCAGTGGCTGGTGACGAGCGAGAAAGCATATCGCCCGCGCGTTGCGATTGGACCATGACTGAAGGGACAGACCCCGCGGGCGGGCAAGGCCGGTCGTCCGCTCTCGCAACGCGCAGGCGGCGCATCGGTTGACACGGATTCGCAAGGGTTTTTTGTCCGCAACGGGATCCGTGGCCGCCCCTCGCCGGCGGCCGATGCACTACAGTGACTGAACGCCCGTTGCGTCCCGATCTGGAGCCCTGCCATGCCGCGCCTGTCCCGCCTGCTGTCCGCGATGCTGTTCGCCGTCCCCGCCCTGGCCTGGGCGCAGAGCGCCGAGCGCCCGGAGGTGACGGCCGCCGCGGCCAGGCTGCAGGCCAAGGTGGTGGAGTGGCGGCGCGACTTCCACCAGCACCCGGAGCTGTCCAACCGCGAGGAGCGCACCGCCGCCAAGGTCGCCGAGCGGTTGCGCGCGCTGGGCCTGAAGCCGCAGACCGGCATCGCCCACCACGGCGTGGTGGCGATCGTCAAAGGCGCGCTGCCGGGGCCGAAGATCGCCCTGCGCGCGGACATGGACGCGCTGCCGGTGACCGAGCAGACCGGCCTGCCGTTCGCCTCCAAGGCCACCAGCGAGTACCGCGGCGAGACCGTGGGGGTGATGCACGCCTGTGGCCACGACGCGCACACCGCGATCCTGCTCGGCGTCGCCGAGGCGCTGGTGGCGATGCGCGCGCAGCTGCCGGGCGAGGTCATGCTGGTGTTCCAGCCGTCGGAGGAGGGCGCGCCGGGCAACGAGGAGGGCGGCGCCTCGCTGATGCTCAAGGAGGGCCTGTTCCGCGACTTCAAGCCGCAGGCGATGTTCGGCCTGCACGTGTTCTCCAGCGTCCAGGCCGGCAAGATCGCGGTGCGCGGCGGCCCGCTGATGGCCGCCTCGGACCGTTTCAGCATCAAGGTGATCGGCCGCCAGACCCACGGCTCGGCGCCGTGGAACGGCATCGACCCGATCGTGACCAGCGCCGACCTGATCGGCGCGTCGCAGACGGTGATCAGCCGCCGCGCCAACCTGTCCAGGCAGCCGGCGGTGCTCAGCTTCGGCGCGATCAAGGGCGGCATCCGCTACAACATCATCCCCGACGACGTGGAGATGGTCGGCACCATCCGCACCTTCGACGAGGGCATGCGCCAGCAGATCTTCGCCGACCTCAAGACCGTCGCCGAGCACACCGCCGCCGCGCACGGCGCCAAGGCCGAGGCGCACGTGCCCGACCAGGACGGCAACCCGGCCACGGTCAACGACCCGGCGCTGACCGCGCGCATGCTGCCCAGCCTGCAGGCGGTGGTCGGCGCCGGCAACGTCTACGAACCGCCGCTGCAGATGGGCGCGGAGGATTTCTCGTTCTACGCGCAGCAGGTGCCGTCGATGTTCTTCTTCGTCGGCGCCACCGGCCCCGGCATCGACCCGGCGACCGCGCCCAGCAACCACTCGCCGCAGTTCCTGCTCGACGAGACCGCCCTGGACGTCGGCCTGCGGGCCATGCTGCAGGTGACGCTGGATTACTTGAAGCAGTGATTGGGGAGTCGGGATTGGGGATTCGCAAGAGCATGGGCGTGGCGGCGTGGGCGGAATCGCCTTAGGTCCGGCCCCGATGGTCGTTTGTAGGAGCGGCTCCAGCCGCGACGGGTATCACCGGGAAGGCCATCGCGGCTGAAGCCGCTTCTACAACAGCGGCGCTAGATGGCTCCTGTAGGAGCGGCTTCAGCCGCGACGCGCGAAGCACAGAATCGACGCAGTTGCGTCGACGCAAGCAAGCCCGTTTTTGCTCCTGCCACTCCCGAATCCCCACTCCCGAATCCCCGCCCCATACACCTCCCAGCCAGAACGCGCCCGCTACACTGCACGGCATGAACACCCCCCAGGATTCCAGTCTCGGCCGCGAGGTCGCCTACCCGTCGCAGTACGATCCCGCGCTGCTGTTTCCCATCCCGCGCGCCGCGGCGCGCACCGAGATCGGTCTCGACCCCGCGGCGCTGCCGTTCTTCGGCGTGGACCGCTGGCACGCCTACGAATTGAGCTGGCTCGATGCGCAGGGCAAGCCCTGTGTCGCCACTGCGACCCTGCACGTGCCGTGCGCCTCGCCCAACCTGATCGAATCCAAATCGCTCAAGCTCTATCTCAACTCGCTCAACGCGATGCGCTTCAACAGCGCCGAAGCGCTGCGCAGTTGCATCGTCACCGATCTGTCGGCGCGCGCCGGCGCCGACGTGGCGATGGAATTCGGCCTGCCGCCGATGGACACGCTGGGCGAGGGCGAGTCGCTCGATGCGCTGGACATCGCCATCGACTGCTACGGTCCGCCGCGTCCGGACTTCCTGTCCGCTGCCGATGGCGACGTGGTCGAGGAAACCCTCAGCAGCGCCTTGCTCAAGTCCAACTGCCCGGTCACCGGCCAGCCGGACTGGGCCTCGCTGCATGTGCGCTACCGTGGCGGCCGCATCGACCGCGAAGGCCTGCTGCGCTACCTGATCAGCTTCCGCGAGCACGCCGGTTTCCACGAGCAGTGCGTCGAGCGCATCTTCCATGACCTGATGACCCGCTGCCGGCCGCAGTCGCTGCAGGTGGAGGCGCGCTACACCCGCCGCGGCGGGCTGGACATCAATCCCTGGCGCGCCACCGCGGACGTGGCCGAGCCGCTGAGCTTCCTGCGCGATCTGCGTCAGTAGGGCGGCGCTGACACCGCGATTGCGCCATCGGCCGCGACGAGCGGAAGCATCGAGGCGTCCGGCCGTACTGCAGTCGGGACTGCAGTCCCTCCCACACGAGCGCCGGGAGCGCAGCGCGGCCGTCGACACCTGTACGGCAGGCCGGGGTTCTCGCAGTGGTCGCCTGGACGACGCGCCCACACTGCGACGGTGCCGCGCGCGCTGCGCGCGCGATTGCAGCGTGCCGGCGATCCCGCTGTCATGCACGAACTCAAGCGTTCGACCGACACATCTCGCCGCGTTCGAAGACGCGCGGCGCGCCTGAACCGCAGCCGCGCGGTTCACGGCCGCGCGATCCTTTTTTAACAAATCCTGTGACACCGTGGCCGCGTCCCATCACGCAGGAAGCCACGCGATGAACAGTGACAAGCGCGCCGATTTCTCGGCGGTCACCGCCAAGGTGGACACCACCGCCGACGTCGTACAGAAGGCGGATTTTTCCGCCGTGCAGAGCAAGGTCGACAGCACCGCCGAGCAGGTGCAGCAGGTGTACGTGGTCAAGCCTGGCGATTCGTTGTCCAAGATCGCCAAGCTGCATTACGGCGACGGCAACGCCTGGACGCGCATCTTCGAGGCCAACAGCGATGTGCTGGCCGACCCCGACAAGATCTACCCCGGCCAGACGCTCAAGCTGCCGGCCGGCGCCTGAGGCGTCGCCACCACTACCTTTCGTTATTCCGACAGGAGTCCCCACGATGAAGACCCGCTCGATCTCCACGTTTTCGCCCTTGATGATCGCCCTGGTCGGTGCGTTGGCACTGGCCGGCTGCAAGAAGCAGGAGCAGCAACAGACCGTGTCCCCCGATCCCACCTCGTCCGCGCCGACCGAGCAGATGCCGGGTCCGGCCGCGGCCCCGGCGGAGCAGCCGGCGCCGGCCGCCGCAGGCGCCAATGCGGTGAACGTCGCGGCCGTCGCTGTCGGCAACACTGCCGCCGCGGACAAGTCCGTCGCGCCGCTGACCACGCTCGCCAGCAAGGACAAGATCATCGTCTCGGTGAAGACCGAGGGCTCGGCGACCAATGCCAACGTCGGCGCCAAGCTGGTGTTCCAGGACGGCCAGACCGCCGGCGAGCGCACCGAGACGCTCAATACCAGTGGCGCCGACACCACCAACTTCGAGTTCACCAACCCCAAGGGCTGGCCGGCTGGCCAGTACAAGGCCGAGGTCACCGTGAACGGCCAGGCGGCGGGCACGCCGCAGACGTTCGAGGTGAAGTGATCCAGGGCTAAGGCCCGGTCACGGGTCGCACGCGCCGCCTCTCTCCCGGCACGTGCGACACGCTGGCGCAGCCGCGAGGCTGCGCCTTTTTTATGCGTGACCGGATGCTCCGACAGCACTGCCGACGTGGTGGATCAAGAAGGTGTGGGGGGACTTCAGGGCACTCCCACAGCCCGGAAACCCGTCGTAGGAGCGGCTTCAGCCGCGACCGGCCTTACCGGGAACGCCCGTTGCGGCTGATTTATGCCTGAGCGGATACTCCGGCAGCACGGCCGACGTGGTGCATCAAGAAGGTGCGGGGGACTTCAGGGCGTTCCCATCGCCCGGAAACCCGTCGTAGGAGCGGCTTCAGCCGCGACCGGCCTTATCGGGAACGCCCGTCGCGGCTGAAGCCGCTCCTACCACGGAGGCGCGAGCTGCATCCGGCGGATCAGCGGTGCCCTTCCATCCCGACGCACGTCCTGGACGATGCCCTGCCGTCCACTCGGCGGCGTCTGCGCGCACCGCGCTGGCCAGCACCGCGCAGCCGCGCAAGGCGATCACTGCGGCGCGTGCAGATCCAGCATGCGTCCGCCCACCACCACCTGCCGCAGGCGCAGCTCGCTGTCCAGCACCACCAGGTCGGCGCGGGCGTCGGGGGCGATGCGGCCGCGGTCGCCCAGGCCCAGGTAGTCGGCCGGGAAGGTGGACACGCGCTGCGCGGCATCGGCCAGCTCCAGACCCACTTGCACCAGGTTGCGCAACGCCTGGTCCATGGTCAGTGCGCTGCCGGCCAGCGAGCCGCTGGCCAGGCGCACGCAGCCGCCGCACTTGTGCACGCGCTGCTCGCCCAGTGCGTATTCGCCGTCGGGCATGCCGGTGGCGGCGGTGGCGTCGGTCACCGCGTACAGGCGCGGGATCGCGCGCGCGGCAAGGCGAATCACGCCGGGATGCACATGCTGCAGGTCGGGAATCAGTTCGGCGTACTGCGCATGCGCCAGCGCCGCGGCGGCGATGCCGGGGCGGTAGTGGTCCACGCCGGTCATGCCGTTGAACAGATGGGTGAAGCCGGCCGCGCCGGCCTGCAGCGCCGCCACGCCGTCCTCGTAGCTGCCGGCGCTGTGGCCGAGCTGCACGCGGATGCCCAGTGCGGTCAGCGCCGGAATCAGCGCGGTGTGCGCGCCGATCTCCGGCGCCAGAGTCAGTACCCGGATCGGCGCCAGCGCCTGCCACTGCTGGACCAGGGCGAGGCTGGCCTCGATCGTGCGATCGGGTTGCGCGCCCAGCCGCTGCGGGCTGATGAAGGGGCCTTCCAGGTGCACGCCGGCGATGCAGGCCGCGTCGGCATCGGGCGCGGCCATGGCCGCGGCGACGCCGCGCAGTGCGTGCGCGATCTCCTCGACGCCGGCGGTCATGGTGGTCGCCAGCAGGGTGGTGGTGCCGAAGCGCAGGTGGGCGCGGGCGATGCGCCGTGCCGCGTCGCCGCCCTGCATCAGGTCCACGCCGGCGGCGCCGTGCACGTGCAGGTCGACGAAGCCCGGCAGGATCAGCGGCAATTGCGGATCGTCGCCGCCGCTGTGGTCGTCCACCTGCAGCCGGCGCACGTGGGTGTCGAAGTGGACGTGGCCGCGGCGCCAGCCCAGCGGGGTGAGCAGGCGGCCGTGCAGGGAATGCGTGTCGGTCATGGTGCGGGCTCGGCGATGATCACCTCGATGCCCAGCCGCTGCAGCCCCTCGCGGGTGGCCTCGTCGATGCCGGCGTCGGTGATGATGGCGTGGATCTGGTCCAGGCGGGCGATGCGGTGCAGGCTGACCCGGCCGAACTTGGAGGCGTCGGTCAGCACCACGATGCGCCGCGCGCGCTCGACCATGCGGTGGTTGAGCCGCGCTTCGGCCTCGTCGTGGGTGGTCAGGCCGAACTGCAGGTCCAGGCCGTCCACGCCCAGGAACAGCGTGTCGAAACCGTAGGCGTTGAGGCTGGCCTCGGCCTGGCTGCCCTGCAGCGACAGCGATTGCTGGCGCAGCTGGCCGCCGGTGAGCAGCACGTTGATGCCCGGCGCGTTGGCCAGTTCCCAGGCGATGTTGAGGCCGTTGGTCATCACCGTGACGTCGCGGTGCGCGCGCAGGTGCCGGGCCAGGGTCATCGTGGTCGAACCGGAGTCGATGATGATGTTGGCGCCGGGCTGCACCATGCGCGCGGCGCAGGCGCCGATCGATTCCTTCAGCGGCAGGTTCAGTGCGTCCTTTTCATGGATGTCCTGCTCCTGCGGCGGCGTGCGCACCAGCGTGGCGCCGCCGTGGGTGCGGGTGGCCAGGCCCTGCGCCTCGAAATGGTTGAGATCGGCGCGAATGGTCACCGCCGACACGTCGAAGCGTTCGACCAGGTCGGCAACCTGCACCGTGCCGTGTTCGAGCAGCGACTGCAGGATCTGCTGGCGGCGGGAGCGGGTGTTGCGCATGGCCATTCTCGGATTCGCGGGCGACCGGGAAGATTAGCCGTTCGCCGCGACGCCGGCAGCCGCTTCGGCGTGTGGCCGGCGCGCGCCGGCGCGGTTGGCGCTGCAGGCGCGGGCGTATTCGCCCAGGCACAGGCCGATGCGGTGCTGGACCAGCGCTGCCGGGGTAGTGGCGAGCTGGCCGGCGCGCACCGCGCGGTACTGCTCGGGCAGGAACTGGCTGAGCAGCACCAGCGGCGGCGCATGCCGTTCCAGGTTGGCGAACAAGGTGTCCACCGCCGCGCGCACCGCCGGCTCGCCCCAGTAGTAGCGGCAGCGGTCGCTGAAGGAATGGCGGCGCAGCAGGCGTTGCGCGGCGGCGTCGCCCGGATAGTAGGACTGCCAATATCCGGGTTGCGCCTGCATTGCCGCGTCCAGCACCTGCGGCAGTTGCGAGCACTGCGCCGCGGGGAGCAGTTCGGCTTCGATCGCGGCCAGCGCACACAGCGCCTCGCGATAGGCGAAGGTGGCGGCGGGGCCGACCTTGAGGATGGCGAAGTGGTCGCGCACCAGCGCGTGCAGCGCGTCCTCGCGCTGGTAGTCGGTGGAGTGCGCCTCGAACACGATGCGCGGCTGCTGCTCGAGGAAATCGGCCAGCGCGGCGGCCGCCGCCGGGTCGTAGTCGTGCACGCTACTGTGGTCGAAGTCGACACCCGGCTGCACCACCAGCGCGATCACCCGCTGCCACGCGGCGCGCAGCGGCGGCGTGTCGAAGGCCTGCCTGTGGATGGCCAGGGTCTGCGCGGCCGCGGCCGGCGTGGTGACCTGCAGGCCGCCGGCCAGCGAGGCTTCGCCGCCGGGAATCGGCACCTCGGTGCCGATCACGTACACCGGCGGCGGCAGCCCATGTGCGGCGGCGGTGCGCTCGGCGATCTCGGCCAGTTCGGCCGAGCGCGCGGCGACGACGGCATCGGGCAGCGGCACCGGGTCGTCGGCGCAGGCCATGCTGCAGTCCAGGTGGATCTTGTGGAACCCCGCGGCGACGTACTGTTCGATCAGCAGGCGCGCATGCGCCATGGCCTCGGCGGCCGGCCCCTTCTGCCAGGCGTTCGGGCCCAGATGATCGCCGCCCAGGATCAGCCGCGCGCGCGGGAAGCCTTCCGTCTCGGCCAATGCGCCGACGTAATCGCGGTACTGCGTCGGGGTCATGCCGGTGTAGCCGCCGAACTGGTCGACCTGGTTGGAGGTGGCCTCCACCAGCAGCAGCGTGTCGTGGGCCAGCGCGACCTGCATCGCCGCGCGCAGCACCTGTTCGTTGCTGCAGCAGACGCTGTACAGGCCGACGTTGGCGCCGGCGCGATGGGAGGCGAGCAGGGTCTGCAAGGGCGACATGGGAACTCCGGCGGATCAGGAAAACGCGGGATGGCAGGCCAGCAGCGCGGCACCGCGGGCGCCGCCGGCATCGCCGAAGTGCGGCGGCACGATCGGCGGCACCTGCACGCCGGCGAACAGGTGCGCGGCGATGGCGTCGGGCAGTTGCCGGTACAGCGGCGGGTATTGCGACAGCCCGCCGCCAAGCACGATCACGTGCGGGTCCAGCGCCAGCACCACCGCGGCCAGGCTGTGGCCGAGCAGATCGCGATGGATGTCCAGCGCCTGCTGCGCGCGCGCATCGCCGGCTT
Source organism: Xanthomonas protegens (assembly GCF_038442435.1). Lineage (NCBI taxonomy): Bacteria > Pseudomonadati > Pseudomonadota > Gammaproteobacteria > Lysobacterales > Lysobacteraceae > Xanthomonas > Xanthomonas protegens. The sequence goes on from NZ_JAQJCQ010000002.1 coordinate 154,423, forward strand.
CGGCCAGGGCGATCACCGCGCTGGCGTCGGCGGCGTCGCTGCCGAGATGGCGCGCGATCGCTGCCACGCCGCTGCCGGACACGTAGCGCTCCACGCAGCCCTGCAGGCCGCAGCCGCAGGCGAGCAGCGGCAGGTGGTGGCGCTGCAGCAGGTGCCCGGGCACGCTCCAGTGGCCCCATTCGCCGGCGATGCCGTTGCAGCCGGCGAGCAGGCGGCCCTGCACGCAGAAGCCGCCGCCGGCACCGGTGCCGAGGATGGCGCCGAACATGCTGGGGTAGCCGTCGGCGGCACCGCCATGCGCCTCGGACAGCGCGAAGCATTGCAGGTCGTTGCCGATGCGCAGCGGACGCGGCAGCCGCGCCTGCAGGTCCTGCGCCACGCACTGGCCGGTCAGCGCCGGCACGTTCGCGCTCAGCTGGCGGCCGCTGCGGCGGTCGCGCACGCCGGGCAGGGCAATGCCGAGCGGGCTGTCGTGGTGGCCGAGCGCGGCATCGGCCGCGGCCACCAGCGCCACCACCGCCTGCAGGAAGCCGGCGTAATCGCCCTGCGGCGTGGCCACGCGGCGCCGCCACACCACCTGCAGCGCAGCGTCGCAGGCCACCAGTTCGATCTTGGTGCCGCCGACGTCGAGGCCGTAGCAGGTGGGCGCGCCGGGCTCAGCCATGGTGGATGGTGACGCCCTGGACCACGCGGTTGACGGTGCCGTCGGGGAACGGATTGTCCGGGGTCAGGCCGAGCGCGGCCGAGCGCTGCAGCGCGAACAACTGCGCGAAGCCCAGCCACAGCGGCGCCAGCCACGGATCGTCCAGGCCGGCGACGGCGAGCGTGTGGTCGTCGCCGGCACCGATGTCCGCATGCGGGCCGATCGCCAGCACCTGGCCGGCCACGCCATCGCGACGCAGTTCGTCGAGCAGGTCCTGTTCGTAGCGACGCGCCAGCGGCTGCACGCTGCGCAGCATCACCACCAGGGTGCTGCGGTCGAGCGTGGACTTGGGGCCGTGGCGGAAGCCCAGCGGCGTGTTGGCCAGCGCCAGCACGCGGCCGGCGGTGAGTTCCAGCACCTTCAGCGCGGCCTCGCGCGCCAGCCCTTCCAGCGGGCCGCTGCCGAGATAGATCACCCGCGCGAACGGACGCTGCGCCAGCGCCGCCACCGCGCCATCCCATTGCGCCAGGCCGCGGTCGGCCAGTTCGGCCAGCCGCTGCAGGCGCGCGCTGCGCGTTTCCCATGGCGCACGGTCGAACACGCTCAGCGCCGCCAGCAGCATGCAGGTCAGGCTGCTGGTCATGGCGAAGGCGCGGTCGCAGCTGGCCGGCGGCATCAGCAGGGTGCAGGTGTCGGCGCGGCCGGCGCCGCGGCGCGCCAGTTCGCCGTCGGCGTTGCAGGTGATGTCGAGGAAGCGCGCGTCGTCCACGTCGCTGCGCACGCGCTCCACCGCGGCCACGCTTTCCGGGCTGGAGCCGCTGCGCCCGAACGACACCAGCAGGGTCGGCCGCGCGCGCTGCAGGTACAGCGCCGGATGGGTCAGCAGGCTGGTGGTGTGTACCGCGCGCACCTCGGCCGGCCACTGCGCATTGATCGCGTCGGCCACCATCTCGGCGATGAAGCCGGAACTGCCGGCGCCGGTGAACAGCACGCGCTGGTTCGGATCGGCGAGGCGGTCGCCGAGGAAGGCCTGCAGGCGGTCGCCGGCCTGTGCCAGATCCTGCGCAAGGGTCTGCCACAGCGCCGGCTGCTGGGCGATCTCGCGGGCGGTATCGGCGCCGCCCAGGCGCTGCCAGGCGGATGCATCCGAAAGCGGAAGGAGGTCCATGCGGTGGTTCCTGTTGGGCCAGCGCACCATCCGGCTTTTCTTTCGAAATGTCAAATATCGAAAGAAAAAAGAAAGTATTGGCCTGTGCCTAATGGCTCTGTGGATCGCCCGTTCTAAAACGAAAGGTGCAGGCGGATGTCGCTATCGCAAGCGGAATCAGCTGATTCGGTCGAGATGAAAGCAAAGTCATGCGAGGCAATATCTTTCTTTTTGTCAAAATAAATCTTGTTTTTTGCTTTCAATTTATTGACATCTTTCAAATCCCTGGCCTAGAGTCGGCGCAACGCTTTCGAAACGCCCGGGGAAACGGGTTTGGGGGTCGTGTGGAGAACCGCGTTCGTCGTTCGTCGCTGTTGCGGGCGATCGCGCTGCCGGCCCTGCTGCTGGTGGCGGCCACCGTCGTCGCCGAGCCGGTCGGCAACCTGCGCACGGTCGCCGCCAGCACCAGCCGCGACGGCGTGCAGGGCTGGGATCTGCTGACCGACCGCGGCGTGCGCCTGCGCATCGAAGTGCCGGCGGCCGACATCGTCCGCGTGCAGGCCGGGCGCCACGGCACGCTGACCGGCGCCGGCGACAAGGCCACGCCGATCGTGCTGCCGCAGCCCAAGGCCGTGGTGCAGGCACAGCTGGAAGACGATGCGCAGGAACTGCGCGTGCGCACCGACGCGCTGGTGCTGCACGTGCAGCGGCAACCGCTGCGGTTGCGCCTGGAGCGGCTGGAACAGGGCCGCGCCGTCGCGCTGTGGCAGGAACTGCAGCCGCTGGATCTGGATGCCGCGCAGAGCGTGCAGGTGCTGTCCTCGCAGGCCGACGAAGCCTATTACGGTGGCGGCCAGCAGAACGGGCGCTACCAGTTCAAGGGCCGCGAACTGGAGGTGTCGTATTCCGGCGGCTGGGAGGAGGGCGATCGCCCGAGCCCGGCGCCGATGCTGCTCAGCAGCCGCGGCTGGGGCATGCTGCGCAACACCTGGAGCGACGGCAGCTACGACCTGCGCCAGCCCGACCAGGCCACGCTGCTGCACCGCGAAGACCGCTTCGACGCCTACTACTTCGTCGGCGCCGACCTGCCGGCCCTGATCGAGCGCTACACCCGGTTGACCGGCCGCCCGAGCATGCTGGCGCGCTGGTCGCTGTCCTACGGCGATGCCGATTGCTACAACGACGGCGACAACGCCAAGAAGCCCGGCACCGTGCCGGACGGCTGGCACGACGGCGCCACCGGCACCACCCCGGACGTGGTCGACAGCGTGGCCCGGCAATACCGCGAGCACGACATGCCCGGTGGCTGGATCCTGCCCAACGACGGCTACGGCTGCGGCTACACCCGGCTGCCGGAAACCGTGCAGGGCCTGGCCCGCTACGGCTTCCGCACCGGCCTGTGGACCGAGAACGGCGTGGACAAGATCGCCTGGGAAGTCGGCAAGGCCGGCAGCCGCGTGCAGAAGCTGGACGTGGCCTGGACCGGCAAGGGCTACCAGTTCGCGATGGACGCCAACCACCAGGCCTACGACGGCATCCTCGACAACTCCGATGCGCGCCCGTTCCTGTGGACGGTGATGGGCTGGGCCGGCATCCAGCGCTACGCGGTGGCCTGGACCGGCGACCAGAGCAGCAGCTGGGACTACATCCGCTGGCACGTGCCGACCCTGATCGGCTCCGGCCTGTCCGGCATGGCCTACGCTGCCGGCGATGTCGATGCGATCTTCGGCGGCAGCGCCGAGACCTTCACCCGCGACCTGCAGTGGAAGGCGTTCACCCCGGTGCTGATGGGCATGAGCGGCTGGTCGTCGAACGCGCGCAAGCATCCGTGGTGGTACGACGAGCCGTACCGCAGCATCAACCGCGACTACCTGAAGCTGAAAATGCGCCTGACCCCGTACATGTACGGCCTGGTGCACGATGCCGCGCAGACCGGCGCGCCGCCGGTGCGCGGGCTGATGTGGGAAGACCCGCGCGATCCGCACGCGCAGGACGAGACCTACAAGACCCAGTTCCTGCTCGGCCGCGACCTGCTGGTGGCGCCGGTGTACCGCAGCCAGGCAGCCAGCCGCGGCTGGCGGCGCGACATCCATCTGCCGGCCGGCGGCTGGATCGACTACTGGGACGGCCGCCGCGTGCAGGCCGGCGCCGACGGCCGCCAGCTCGATCGCCAGGTCGACCTGGCCACGCTGCCGCTGTTCGTGCGCGCCGGCGCGATCCTGCCGATGTACCCGGCGATGCTGTTCGACGGCGAGAAGCCGCTGGACGAGGTGACCTTCGACCTGTATCCGCAGGGGGCCTCGCAGTACACGCTGTACGAGGACGACGGCAACACCCGCCGCTACCAGCAGGGCGAGTCCAGCACGCAGGCCGTGCGCGTGCAGGCGCCGGCGCAGGGTAGCGGCCCGGTGCAGGTGTGGATCGATCCGGTGCAAGGGCGTTACGACGGACAGCTGCCGCAGCGCCGCTATGCCTTGCGCGTGCTCGCGCGGCAGGCGCCGCGGTCGGTGCAGGTCGGCGAGCGCGCGCTGCCGACGGTCGCCGACGCCGCGGCCTTCGCCCAGGCCAGCGAAGGCTGGTACTTCGACGCCACGGAGCGCCGCGGCACCGTGCACGTGCGCACCGCCGTGCAGGACATCCGCCAGCCGCTGCAACTGCGGCTGGACTTCCCGGTCGCCGCCGCTGCGGCCGACGACGCCTATCCGCCGGCGCCGGAGCTAGGCCGCGCGCTGCCCGCCGACAGCCTGCTGGTGGTGAACCGCCCGGCCGAGGAACCCGGGCACCCGCTGGAGAACGCCTTCGACGACGACCCGAGCACCTGGTTCCGCAGCGTGCGCAACCAGGCCGTGCGCACCGGCGCGCACGAATGGGTGATCGGCTTCGGCGAGCGCAAGATGATCGACGGCATCGAACTGGCGCCGCGCAACGACAAGAACTGGAAGCACGGCCAGGTGCGCGACTACGAGGTCTACCTGGGCGACAGCAACGGCGAGTGGGGCGAGCCGGTGGCGCGCGGCCACCTGCGCCTCCAGGAAGGCGTGCAGCGCATCGACTTCCCGGCGCATGCCGGCCGCCTGCTGCGCTTCCGCGTGCTGAGCGTGCAGAACCCCGAGGGCGACGGCGCCGACAGCAACGACCCGATGGTCACCGCCGCGCAGCGCCGCCCGCGCGCCTTCGATGCGCTGCAGCCGCGCGACGTCGGCCCGATTGTGCTGTCCACCTTCCACATCCTCGAGCACCAGGCCCCGGAGCGGCCAGCGCAGCAGCGTTACCTGCCCGAACTGGCGTTGCCTGCCGCGCTGGATGGCCGCGTGCAGGCCGACCGCGCCTTCCGCGGCGATGCCGGCATGCGCATGAACGGCCTGCAGTTCCGCCGCGGCCTGGGCGTGGGCGCCGACAGCCGCCTCGACCTGCGCCTGCACGGCGACTGGCGCCTGCTGCGCGCCGACCTGGGCATCGACGACGCCTGCCGCAGCGCTGGCGGCCTGCAGTTCCAGGTCTGGGGCGATGGCCGCCTGCTCTACGACAGCGGCCTGGTCAGCGCGCCCGGTGTGGTCAAGCCGGAGCTGGACATCCGCGGCCTGTCCACGCTGAGCCTGCGCACGCTCGGCGCGCAGGGGTCGCAGCCTGCCCAGGTCTGCGCCAATTGGGCCAACGCCGTCCTGATCGGCCAGGAGGGCGACACCGCCAGCTTCGTCGCCCCATGACCGCCCCGTAACACCGCTCCTCCCCCGCCTTTCCCGACTGCGGCCGCCTGGCCGTGGCCCGGGAGCGCTTTGCCCGCCGATTCCGCGTTCGCGCCGCACCCTGCCAGGAGAGAACCCCGATGTTGCCCGCCCGTCACCGCCATCCCCGCTGTCGCCCGCTCGCTCCGTTGACCCTGGCCATCGCCGGTGTCCTGCTCGCCGCCCTGCAGCCCGCAGCCGCGCAGGACAGTCAGGCCGCCACCGACCTGGCCCGGGTCGAAGTCACCGGCTCCAACATCCGCCGCACCGATGTGGAGACCGCCTCGCCGGTGCAGGTGATCAGCAAGCAGGACATCCAGGCGATGGGCGCGCGCACCCTGCTGCAGGTGCTTGACAACCTGCCCGCGGCACGCCCGGCGCAACAGGACGCGCGCTCGCTGTTCACCGGTTCCGATGGCGCCTCGCAGGCCAATCTGCGCGGCCTCGGCGCGCAGGGCACGCTGGTGCTGTTGAACGGTCGTCGCCTGTCGTACTACGGCGCGCCGGCCGGCTTCCAGACCCAGTTCGTCAACATCGATGCGATCCCGGCCGCGGCGATCGAGCGCATGGAAGTGCTCACCGACGGCGCCTCGGCGGTGTACGGCACCGACGCGGTGGCCGGCGTCATCAACGTGATCACCAAGCGCAACTTCCAGGGCGCGGAGATCAATTTCAGCAACGACACCTCCACCCGCATCGAGTCCTACGGCGAACACCAGGCCAGCATCACCGCCGGCTTCGGCGACCTCACCGAGAACCGCTTCAACGTCTACGGCGCGGTCAACGTGTACCGGCGCGATGCGATCCCGCTGCGCGATTTCTACGACAAGCGCCCGGCGCAGTACTACGTCAACAATCCCAACTACCTGACCAACCTGCGCCTGGGCGTGGGCAGCAAGCCGGGCCAGTTCAATCCGGGCAGCTACTTCGCCTTCGACCCGGCCACTGGGCGCCGCGTGCAGGAAGCCGCACCGGGCTGCCAGAACGTGCTGACCAGCGAGGCCGCCGGCCCGCGCTGCGTGTGGGAGACCTGGTTGAACAACGAGATCGACGCCGGCGCCAAGTCCGAACGCAACACCGCCTACCTCAACGGCACGTTCCTGGTCGGCGCCAGCACCGAACTGTTCGCCGAGGCCACCTACACCGACATCGACCTGCGCGCCAACGGCGGCACCCCGCGCGCGTTCAACACCACCACCGGCAACCCCACCAGCTGGTTCTCGCGCAACACCGGCAACACCGTCAACCAGTTCCTGTATCCGTTCCTGGGGCCCAACAACGAGTACAACCATGCCAGCCCGCAGCTGAGGGCGATGATGGGCGGGGTGGTCGGCCTGCAGTACCTGCTGCAGGACGCCGGCCCCGACTACTTCGGCCAGCGCAACACCGACAAGAGCTACCGCGTGCTCGGCGGCGCGCGCGGCAGCCTCGGCGACTGGAACTGGGAAACCGCCTTCGCCACCGCCGGCACCCACTCGGTCACCTACCAGACCGTCAACGTCAACGTGAAAGGCTTCGAGAAGGCGTTCGGCCCGTTCACCATCGACCCGGGCACCGGCCGGGTGATCATCTCCGACCACCCCGCGTATCGGTTCGGCGAGATCAGCGCCGCCAACGCCGCGCTGATCCGCGAGGCGTTCCCCACCTTCGACATCGAATCGTGGACGCGCCTGCACACCCTCGACGGCAAGATCGAAGGCCCGCTCTTCCAACTGCCGGCCGGCGAGATGCGCGCCGCGTTCGGCTTCAACGCCAGCCGTGAGACCTTCTACACCCCCGGCAACCCGGACGCGGCCAACGGCCTGATCACCCAGCAGGGCGGCTCCTGGTTCGACGGCAAGCGCAACACCTATGCGCTGTTCGCCGAGACCGTCGCGCCGATCACCGACAAGCTGGAACTCGACGCGGCGTTGCGCGCCGACAAGTACCCGAACTTCAGCACCAACCTGGCGCCGAAGGTCGGTTTCAAATACCAGGCCTTCGAGCAACTGCTGCTGCGTGGCACCTATTCCACCGGCTTCCGCGCGCCGAGCCTGGCCGAGTCCGGCAGCGGCGGCGTCTACGCGCAGCTGGGCGGCTACCGCGACGAGGTGCGCTGCGGCGAGACCAATGCCATCGCCAACCTGCTGCTGCAGTCGCGCCGCAGCGGCGACGTGGATCTGGGCAATAGCCTGCTCAACGCCGACTGCAGCCGCACCGTGGCGCGCATGACCCAGCCGAACCCGGACCTGAAGCCGGAGAAGGCCAAGATCGCCACGCTCGGCTTCGTCTATGAGCCGGCCAACTGGCTGTCGGTGTCGGCCGACTACTGGTTCATCTATCGCGACAATGAGATCGTCGCCCCGGACTACCGCCGCGCCGGCGACATCACCGCCATGACCCGCTCGCCGATCACCGACAGCGACCGCGCCAACCTCGCCCAGCTGGCGGCGATGTGCGCCGATCCGGCCAGCGGCGTGGCCTGCCCGGGCACGCTGCCGGGCTACAGCGTGGGCAATGTCGCCAGTGTGGTCGGGCAGTACCGCAACCGCGGCAAGACCCTGGTCGACGGCTTCGACATCGACGCGCGCAGCCGCTTCTCGCTCGGCCAGTGGGGCGGGCTGAACATCGGCCTGGCCGCCACCATCGCCAACCGCAACCGCTTCTACATGGACCAGGACAGCGGCTGGTACTACGGCGACGTGGTCGGCTACTACAACAACCCGCGCCTGCGCGCCACGCTCAACGCCGACTGGACCTACCGACAGGTCACCACCAGCATGTTCGTCAACTACGTCGGCGGCACCAAGTGGGCCACCGACCGGATCGACGCCGAGGACAACAACCCGCAGACCTGCACCGCCGGCTATCTCAAGCTGCAGCCGAGCAAGTGCGATGGCGCGCCGTCGTGGTGGACCGCCAACCTCAGCGTCACCTGGCGTCCGGACGACGCCTGGAACCTGAGCTTCACCGTCAAGAACCTGTTCGACCGCCTGCCGTTCTACGATCCGAATAGCTTCCTGGGCGATTCCAGCGACTACGCCACCATCTTCGGCCGCGGCTACAGCGTGACCATCGGCTACCGCTTCAAGTGATCGCACCCGCAGCAGCCTGCGTGCCGGCCGGTGCCGGCGCGCATCCACGAGGAGACCGCACAGCATGAAACGACGCGACTTCATCGCCGCCGGTGCCGCCATCGCCGCCAGCAGCCTGCTGCCGCAGACACCGGCCTGGGCGCGCAAGCGCAGCCTGCGCCTGGCCATGATCGGCACCGGCATGCGCGGCCAGGTGCTGCTGACCGAACTGCTGCGCCGCGACGACGTGGAACTGGTCGCCCTGTGCGACATCGAGCCGATCATGCTCGGCCGCGCCATGGGCAGGGTCGCCAAGGCCGGCAAGCCCGCACCCACCGCCTACGGCCAGGACCGCGACACCAGCGCCTGGAAGCGCGTGCTGGCGCACAAGGGACTGGATGGCGTGATCGTGGCCACGCCCTGGGAGTGGCATGCGCCGATGGCGATCGCGGCGATGCAGGCCTGCGTGCCGGTCGGCTGCGAGGTGGTGGCCGGCATCACCCTGCAGGACCACTGGGACGTGCTCAACGCCCAGCTCGCCACCGGCACCCCGTACATGCTGCTGGAGAACGTCTGCTATCGCCGCGACGTGATGGCCGCGCTGCAGATGGTGCGGCAGGGCCTGTTCGGCGAACTGGTGCACCTGCAAGCCGGTTACCAGCACGATCTGCGCGGGGTGAAGTTCAACTCCGGCGACCCGGACCAGCCCTACGACAGCGGCGTGGAATTCGGTGCCAAGGGCTGGAGCGAAGCGCGCTGGCGTACCGCGCATTCGGTGCAGCGCAACGGCGAGCTGTACCCCAGCCACGGCATCGGCCCGTGCGCGATGTACGCGGGCATCAACCGCGGCAACCGCTTCACCCACCTCAACGCCTTCGCCAGCAAGGCCCGCGGCCTGCACGACTACACCGTGGCCAAGAGCGGCGGCAACACCCATCCCAGCACCAAGGTGGCGTTCAAGCTGGGCGACGTCGTCACCACCACCCTGGCCTGCGCCAACGGCGAGACCATCCTGCTGCAGCACGACACCTCGCTGCCGCGTCCCTACTCGATGGGCTTCCGCGTGCAGGGCACCAAGGGCCTGTGGATGGACCTCAACCAGTCGATCCATCTCGAAGGCCGCAGCCCGCCGCACCAATGGGAAGCCTTCAAGTCCTACCAGGACCAATACGAGCACCCGCTGTGGACGCGCTACGTCGCCACCGCGGCCGGTGCCGGCCACGGCGGCATGGACTGGTTCGTCATCCACGCCTTTGTCGAAGCACTGAAGGCGAGGGCACCGATGCCGATCGACATCTACGACGCCGTGACCTGGAGCGCGATCACCCCGCTCTCCGAACAGTCGATCGCCAGCGGCTTCCAGACCGTCGCATTCCCGGATTTCACCGCGGGCGCGTGGCGCCAGCGCACGCCGATCTTTGCGTTCGACGGCACGTATTGAGCGCGGTCGCCACGGTGCTCCACGCCTTGCATCCGTGCCGGGTGGCGGCCGGCGTGTTCCGCTCCACGGACACTTGCGTGTCAAACACCAGCGGCTATAGTGCCGCGCGTGGTGCGCTCCGGCGCGCTTTTTTCCTCGTGTCCAGTGGTGCGGTCGAGCCGATTCGCCTTGGGTGGACGGCCGGCCCGGGCTGGGCATCGATCACCCTTTAGCCGTCAATGAGCACCATGAACGCACCCCTCTTGGAACTGGTCGAGCTTCTTTCTTCCGGCAGCGCCGAACCCGACGAACGAAGCGAGATCGTTCGGGACATCGAAGCCTTCCTGCCGGAGCTGGAGTGGACCGATTGCGAGGAACAGGCGTATGCAATCGCGATCACCACGGCGATGGAGCCTTACTCCGCCAACGGAGACAAGATGGTCGATGTCCACGACGAGCTCTGCCAGATGATGGGCGACGGATTCCCTCCCTATCCCGAGAACGTGAAGACGCAGCCGGAGTACTTCACCTGGCTGGACCGCCACCTTGCCGAGTGGACGGACGAAGGCGATGGCTACGACGTGGTGGGCATCGACGATATGACCACCGAAGACCAGCACCTGTTTGTGGTCTACCGGCGCGACGTGCCGCGCATTCTCGAGATTGCGGCGTCGTTGGGCGTGCCTGCCAAGCGTCCGCTGGACTACTGGCGCGGGCTCGGGTACGTCTGAGGTCGGCTATCCAATTAGGCGGATGACTCGCAGGAAGACGTAGGGCGGCCAAGTCGGTTGGTAGTCGAGCTGCCGAGCGACTCCGATCCACACAGGCGGCGCGTCATCGCGGAAACGGTCTTGGGCGCCGCGAGAGCGAGCCCGGCCGCATGGTGTGCTGTCATTCGGCAGCGACGGGTGGCGCGCATCACTGCTCACGCCCGCTCCCGCATTCGTCCGGCGGCGTGAGCCGCAGGTGTCGATCCACGCACCGTGCCCATCGGCACCCCGCGGATTGAAGCGCCCTCCCAGTGATGGAGCGCGCATGAACCGCGCTGGCGGACGGCGCACCCCGCGCTTTGCCCGCAGCCGGCAGACACGCGACAATGGACGGCCGATGTCCGGCGGTTGGCGGCATCGCGAAACTACAAGAAAACATACGCCGCCGTACTGTCGGTGCTGCCTATTTCCCCCTGCCAGAGGTCATCCGTCGCGTCATGTCGAATACGCCCAAGATCCTGTACACGCTCACCGATGAAGCCCCGTACCTGGCGACGCAGTCGCTGCTGCCGATCGTCGCCGCGTTCGCCGGCACTGCCGGCATCGCCGTGGAGACCCGCGACATCTCGCTGGCCGGCCGCCTGATCTCGCAGTTCCCCGACTACCTGCGCGAGGACCAGCGCATCGCCGACGACCTGGCCGAGCTGGGCCAGCTGGCGACCACGCCGGAAGCCAACATCATCAAGCTGCCCAACATCAGCGCCTCGGTGCCGCAGCTCAAGGCCGCGATCAAGGAACTGCAGCAGCAGGGCTATGCGCTGCCGGACTACGTGGACGAGCCGAAGGACGAGAAAGAAAAGGACGCCAAGGCGCGCTACGACAAGGTCAAGGGCAGCGCGGTCAATCCGGTGCTGCGCGAGGGCAATTCCGATCGCCGCGCTCCCGCCTCGGTAAAGAACTATGCGCGCAAGCACCCGCACCGCATGGGCGCGTGGAGCGCCGACTCCAAGTCGCACGTGGCGCACATGGACGCCGGCGATTTCTACGGCAGCGAGCGCTCGGCGCTGATCGAACAGGCCGGCAGCGTCAGGATCGAGCTGGTCGGCAAGGACGGCGCGGTGACCGTGCTGAAGGAAAAGACCGCGGTGCAGGCCGGCGAGCTGATCGACGCGGCGGTGATGAGCAAGCGCGCGCTGGCCGCCTTCGTGCAGGCGCAGATCGCCGATGCCAAGCAGCAGGGCGTGCTGTTCTCGCTGCACCTGAAGGCGACGATGATGAAGGTCTCCGACCCGATCATGTTCGGCGTGGTCGTCGAAGCGTTCTACCGCGACGTGCTGGACAAGCATGCCGCCACGCTCAAGCAGGTGGGCTTCGACGCCAACAACGGCATCGGCGACCTGTACGCGCGCATCGCCAGTCTACCGGAGGCGCAGCGTGCGCCGATCGAGGCCGACCTGCAGGCGCTGTACGCGCAGCGCCCGGCGCTGGCGATGGTCAACTCCGACAAGGGCATCACCAACCTGCACGTGCCCAGCGACGTGATCGTCGATGCGTCGATGCCGGCGATGATCCGCGACTCCGGCAAGATGTGGAACGCCGAGGGCAAGCTGCAGGACACCAAGGCGGTGATCCCCGATCGCTGCTACGCCGGCGTGTACCAGGCGGTGATCGAGGACTGCAAGCTGCACGGCGCCTTCGACCCGGCCACCATGGGCAGCGTGCCCAATGTCGGCCTGATGGCGCAGAAGGCCGAGGAGTACGGTTCGCACGACAAGACCTTCCAGATTCCCCGTGACGGCACCGTGCGCGTCACCGATGCCGGCGGCACGGTGCTGCTGGAGCATGCGGTGGAAGCCGGCGACATCTGGCGCATGTGCCAGACCAAGGACGCGCCGATCCAGGACTGGGTCAAGCTGGCGGTCGAGCGCGCGCGCCTGAGCGCCACCCCGGCGGTGTTCTGGCTGGATCCGCAGCGCGCCCACGATGCGCTGATGATCCAGAAGGTGGAGCGCTACCTGCAGGACCACGACCTCAAAGGCCTGGACATCCGCATCCTGCCGCCGGTGGAAGCCACCGCGTTCTCGCTGCAGCGCATCCGCAAGGGCGAGGACACCATCTCGGTCACCGGCAACGTGCTGCGCGACTACCTCACCGATCTGTTCCCGATCATGGAGCTGGGCACCAGCGCCAAGATGCTGTCGATCGTGCCGCTGATGGCCGGCGGCGGCCTGTTCGAGACCGGTGCTGGCGGCTCGGCGCCCAAGCACGTGCAGCAGTTCGTCGAAGAGAACTACCTGCGCTGGGATTCGCTGGGCGAGTTTCTGGCCCTGGCCGCCTCGCTGGAGCACCTGGGCCAGCGCCACCACAATGCCGCCATCGGCGTGCTGGCGCGCACCCTGGACCAGGCCAACGGCCAGTTCCTGGACAACGACAAGTCGCCGTCGCGCAAGGTCGGCGGGCTGGACAACCGCGGCAGTCACTTCTACCTGGCCATGTACTGGGCGCAGGCGCTGGCCGCACAGGACGAGGACGCCGCGCTGAAGGCGCGCTTCGCCCCGCTGGCCAAGCAGTTGACCGAGCAGGAAGCGACCATCGTCGCCGAGCTCAATGGCGTGCAGGGCAAGCCGGTCGACATCCAGGGCTACTACCGTCCGAACCTGGAGCTGATCGGCAAGGCGATGCGGCCGAGCAAGACCCTCAACGACGCCCTGGCGACGCTGAGCGCCTGATCGCTCGAGTTGATCGTGCCGCAAAGGGCCGCCCCTCGGGGCGGCCCTTTGCGTTTCCGGCGCAGGAAGCGTCCGGTAGGAGCGGCTTCAGCCGCGACAGGGCGTCCCCGGCAAGGCCGGTCGCGGCTGAAGCCGCTCCTGCGGCCGACCTGTGTCCGGCTCGATCCTGGCGAAGCAGGTCGCTGGATGTGCGCACGAGGCGGAGCGTGGCAGGGCGCCCGACACCCGCGCGACGCCACCACCTGGGTACACTGCGGGCATGTCCTCCACGCCGCTGCCGCTGCCGTCTGCCCTGGTCATCGGCCGCATCGTCTTCGAGGCGTTCGAGGACTACCACGCGCGCTTCGCGCAGATCTCTTCGCGTGCGCGCCAACGCTTCGAGGCCCGCGACTGGAGCGCCGCGCGCGAGGATGCGATCGAGCGCATCGCCCTGTACGACCAGTGCATCGCCGAGTGCATGCTGCGCCTGCGCGCGGTGCTGCTGGGCCAGGCGCACGACCGCGCGCTGTGGATCCGTGCGCGCGACCACTACGCCGAGCTGATCGCCGCGCTGATCGACCAGGAACTGTACAAGACCTTCTACAACACCCTGACCCGGCGCTTCTTCCGCACCCAGGGCGTGGATGCGCAGATCGAGTTCGTGGCGCTGGATATCGAGCCTACCGACGCCATCACCCACCCGGTGGCGCGGCACAACTACGTGGTGTCCGAGGCGCGGCCGGTGGACGCGTTCGTGCGCGTGCTCGGCGACTACCGGTTCGATGTGCCGTACGCGCACCGCACGCGTTGCGCGGCGGCCATCGCGGTGCGGCTGCAGGACGACCTCGCCCACTGGGGCGAGAACCCGGTGCGCGGCATCGAACTGCTGGAGACGGTGTTCTACCGCGAGCGCCGCGCCTACCTGATCGGCCGCGTGTTCGGCGAGCACCGCTTCTCGCCCTGCGTGATCGCCCTGGTCAACGACGAGCAGGGCCTGCGCGCCGAAGCGGTACTGACCAAGCGCAACGACGTGGCGCAACTGTTCGGCATCTCGCGCAGCTATTTCCAGGCCGACCTGGCCACCGTCGGCGATGCGGTGGTGTTCCTGCGCAGCCTGCTGCCGCACAAGCCGATCGACGAGCTGTACACCATGCTCGGCCGCGCCAAGCAGGGCAAGACCGAACGCTTCCGTACCTTCTTCCGCCATTTCCAGGCACATCCCAACGAACAACTGGTGCATGCCGAGGGCACGCCGGGCATGGTCATGGCGGTGTTCACCCTGCCCAGCTATCCGCTGGTGTTCAAGCTGATCCGCGACCGCTTCGCCTATCCGAAGACGATGAGCCGCGAAGAGGTCGAAGAGAAGTACGCGCTGGTGTTCAACCTCGACCGCGTCGGCCGCCTGCTCGACGCACAGCCGTACCGCTCGTTGCGCTTCCCGCGTGCGCGCTTCGCGCCGGCGCTGCTGCAGGAACTGATGGACGGCTGCGCGCGCAGCCTGCGCGAAGACGGCGACGACCTGATCGTCGAACTGTGCTACGTGCAGCGGCGCCTGCGCCCGCTCAACCTGTACCTGCGCGAGCAGGGCGCCGAGGCCGCGCGCGAGGCCGCGCTGGACTACGCGCAGGCGATCAAGGACATGGCCCGCAACAACATCTTCCCCGGCGACATGCTGCTGAAGAACTTCGGCGTGTCGCGGCAGGGTCGGGCGGTGTTCTACGACTACGACGAACTGTGCCTGGTCACCGACTGCAACTTCCGCGACTGGCCGCAGCCGCGCAACGAGGAAGAAGCGATGTCCGCCGAACCCTGGTTCCACGTCGCCCCGCGCGACGTGTTCCCGGAGCGCTTCGCGATGTTCATGGGCCTGCCGGCGGCCTCGCTGGAGGCGGTGCGCCACGCCCACGGCGAACTGTTCGATCCGCAGTGGTGGCGCGACCTGCAGACGCGGCTGCGCGAGGACGATTATCCGGACGCGCCGCCCTATCCGGACGCGCTGCGTCTGGCCTGAGTTGCCGGCCGGCCGTCGCTGCGGTGTAATCGCTGCCTCATCTCAGGCAAAGGAATGCGCGATGCACCGTCGATCCCTCTGTTCGTGCTGGCGCTGGAGCGCCGTGCTCTCGCTGCCGCTGGCGTTCGCCGCCGTCGCCGCAGACGGGGTCGGCCCCGGCGCGGTGCGCAAGCAGATCGAAAGCAGCATGCTGGTGAGCGGCACCATCGACATCGAGCCCAGCGGCAAGGTGTCGGCGCTGGCGCTGGATCGGCAGGAGCGCCTGCCCAAGGGCGTGGTCGACTTCGTCCGCAGCACCGTGATGCAGTGGACGTTCGCGCCGGGCCTGCGCGATGGCAAGCCGGTGCCGGCGCGCGCGCCGATGACCCTGCGCCTGATCGCCAAGCGCCTGCAGGGCGACGACTACCAGGTCGAGATCCGCGGCGCCGATTTCAGCCACTACGATCCCAACGACCGCAGCGTCGTCACCTCGATCCAGATGAAGCCGCCGGCCTATCCGGAAGCGGCCTACAGCGTCGGTGCCGCGGGCTCGGCGTACCTGGTGCTCAAGGTGGGCCGCGATGGCCGCGTCGCTGATGCCGCGGTGGAGCAGGTCAACCTGCGCGTGGTGGCGTCCGAGCGGCAGATGCAGCAACTGCGCGAGGTGCTGGGCAAGAGCGCGCTGGGTGCTGCGCGCAAATGGACCTTCCGTCCGCCGAGCGAAGGCAAGGACGTGGAGGCGCCTTACTGGACCGTGCGCGTGCCGGTCGACTACGCGCTGCTCGACCAGTCCCGCCAGGGTGCGCCGTCGGCTTACGGCCGCTGGATGAGCTACATCCCCGGCCCGCGCCAGCGTGCGCCGTGGATCACCGGCGAAGACGCGACCGGCTTCTCGCCGGACCTGCTGCCGGCCGGCGGCGTGTACATGGCCGACGGCGCCGGCCCGCGCCTGCTGACGCCGCTGCAGGGCGGCTGAGCGGCGACCACAGAGACAGGAAGGTTGCCCGCGTCGGCGACTGGCCGACGCTAGCGCGCAGCGCGGCGGTCGCCGCCGCGCGTGTGCGTCGAGGCAAGCAGCACCGCCAGCAACAACCCGGCCAGCAGCAGCGACGCACCGACCGTGCCCAGGTCCAGCCCGCCTTTGCCGGCCGGCTTGCTCAGCAGGTCGCCGAGGGTGGCGCCGAAGGGGCGGGTCAGCACGAACGCCGCCCAGAACAACGCCGTGCGCGAGATCCGGGTGAACGCATAGGCCAGGGCGATCGCCGCCAGCAACGCCGCGATCAACAGCGCGCCGCCGGCGAAGCCCAGCCCCGAACTGTCGGCCAGGTAATCGCCGAGCGCGGTGCCTAGCGTGTTGGAGACCAGGATCGCCAGCCAATAGAAGACCTCGGCGCGGCCGCTGCCGATCCGTTCGACCGACAGGCTGCGTTCGCACAGCCACCAGGTCGCCAGCACCGCGGCCAGCAGGCTCACCAGCAGCAGCGCGCCCTGCGCATAGCCCAGGCCCAGGCTGCGGTCCATGTAGTCCGACAGCGTGGTGCCGGCGGTGCTGGTGGTCAGGATCACCCACCAGTAGCGCCACGGCTGGAAGTTGCGTGCGCGCAGTTGCGCCCACAGCGAGACCAGGAACACCGCCAGCAGCAGCACGCTGCTCAGCGCATAGCCGATGTCCAGGGTCATCGACAGCAGGTCGCCACCGGTTTCGCCGAGGGTGGTGGCGCAGATCTTCATCACCCAGAAGCCGAGGGTGACCGGGGCGACTTTGCTGACGGCGGCGTTGGCGGTGGCGGGCATGGCGGCGGACGCGGCGGGGCGAATGCCGCCCATCTCACCCGCGCCCGCGTCGAAAGACCGTCGGACATTGCGCCAGCAAGACACTGGGCGACGCCGCGCCGCCGCCATAAACGCGAACGCCCCGCCGAAGCGGGGCGTTGCGGTCGAACCGGCGCCTGGACTCAGCGCTTCATCGAACCGAAGAACTCGTCGTTGGACTTGGTGTTCTTCATCTTGTCCAGCAGGAATTCCATCGCCGCGATCTCGTCCATCGGATGCAGCAGCTTGCGCAGGATCCAGATCTTCTGCAGCAGTTCCGGCTCGATCAGCAGGTCCTCGCGGCGGGTGCCGGAGCGGTTGATGTCGATGGCCGGGTACACGCGCTTCTCGGCGATACGGCGGTTCAGGTGCACTTCGCTGTTGCCGGTGCCCTTGAACTCTTCGTAGATCACCTCGTCCATCTTGCTGCCGGTCTCCACCAGCGCGGTGGCGATGATGGTCAGCGAGCCGCCTTCCTCGACGTTGCGCGCCGCGCCGAAGAAGCGCTTCGGGCGGTGCAGGGCGTTGGCGTCGACGCCGCCGCTGAGCACCTTGCCGGAGGACGGCACCACGTTGTTGTAGGCGCGGGCCAGGCGGGTGATCGAGTCGAGCAGGATCACCACGTCCTTCTTGTGTTCGACCAGGCGCTTGGCGCGCTCGATCACCATTTCGGCGACCTGCACGTGGCGCGCGGCCGGCTCGTCGAAGGTCGAGGAGATGACCTCGCCGCGTACGGTGCGCTGCATTTCGGTCACTTCTTCCGGGCGCTCGTCGATCAGCAGCACGATCAGGTGCACGTCCGGATGGTTGGTGGTGATCGCCGTGGCCACCTGCTGCATCAGCATGGTCTTGCCCGCCTTGGGCGGGGACACGATCAGCGCGCGCTGACCCTTGCCCTGCGGCGCCATCAGGTCGAGGATGCGGCCGGAGATGTCTTCCGAGGAACCGTTGCCGCGCTCCAGGGTGAAACGCTTGCGCGGGAACAGCGCGGTCAGGTTCTCGAACAGGACCTTGTTCTTGCTCGCTTCCAGCGGCTCGCCGTTGATGGTGTCGACGATCGACAGCGCGAAGTAGCGCTCGCCGTCCTTCGGGAAGCGGATGCGGCCGGACAGGTGGTCGCCGGTGCGCAGGTTGAAGCGGCGGATCTGGCTGGGCGAGATGTAGGTGTCGTCCGGGCCGGCCAGGTAGCTGGCCTCGGCCGCGCGCAGGAAGCCGAAGCCGTCCGGCAGGATTTCCAGCACGCCGTCGGCGGCGACGCCTTCGCCGTGGCGGGTCAGCACCTTCAGCAGGGCGAAGATCACGTCCTGCTTGCGCGCGCGGGCCACGCCGTCCTGGATGTTGAGCTGCTCGGCGATGTCCAGCAGCTTCTGCGCCGGCATCTTCTTCAGGTCGCTCAGCGAGTAGATCGGGAAGCCTTCCGGCACGCTGGCGTGCGGGCGCGGCACGAACGGCTCGTTGCCGCCGTTGTCGCTGGGCAGGCCGTTGTCCTGGAAGCGGTCGCGGCCGCCGCCGCCATTACCGCCGCGATCACGGTCGCGGCGATTGCGGAAGCGATCGCGGCGGTTGCCCTGCTGATTGTTCTGGTTGTTCTGGTTCTGATTGTTGAAGCGGTTGTTGTTGCCGCCGTCGCGCGGCTCACGGCCTTCGCGCGGCTCGCCGCCTTCTGAAGCCTGGCTGCCGCCGCCCTGCTGGGCCGGCGCGTCGCCGCCGCCGTGGTTCTGGCTGCTGCTCGCGGCCGGGGCCGGGGCCGACTCCGGCGCCGCGGCGCGCGGCGCTTCGGCCTGGACGGGCGCGGGGTTCAGCGGCAGGGTCGGCTGCGCCGGCGCGCCGTGCTCGGCGGCGCCTTCCGCGCCGCTCGCGGCCTTGCTGACGCGCGGCTTGCGCACGCGCTTCTCGGCGGGGGCGTCGGCGCTCCCGGGTTCGGACATGGTGTGATCGGACAAGTGGTGTTCCTCGCTAAGAGTGCGAGCGCCCAGCGTGGGGGCATACGGGGTTGGGAGGAGGTCTGGGAGAGAATCTTCCAGAGGGGGTGCGGTGTGCGAATGCCACCGGATGTATCGACACTATCACCGCCACGCAAGCACGGCAAGCAGGCGTTCGTGGGCGATTCAGCCGCCGGCGATGCTGCGCCGGCCGGGCTGCCGCGGCGCCGCCCCGGGTGCGGAGCGGACGCCGGCGGCGGACGTCAGGCGGCGCTGCTACCCAGGGTCTTGTCGATCATCTGGGTCAGCTGGCCCTTGCCGACCGCGCCGATCTGGGTGGCCTGGATCTGGCCGTTCTTGAACAGCAGCAGCATCGGGATCGAGCGCACGTGGTACTTAATCGCGGTGGCGCGGTTCTCGTCCACGTTGACCTTGGCGACCTTGAGGCGGCCGTCGTAGGCGTCGGCGAGATCGTCCAGCACCGGCGCGATCATCTTGCACGGGCCGCACCACTCGGCCCAGAAGTCCACCAGGACCGGCTCGTCGGACTGCAGCACCGTGGCATCGAAATCGGCGTCGCCGACGTAAAGGACCTTGTCGCTCACTTTGGGGGTTCTCCTGGGCCAATGCGACTGGCCGGACCGGGTGGCCGCCGCATTGCGGTAAACTGGGGCATTGCGCGGCGATCTCAAGGGATTCCCCCTGTCGCGCGACCCGGCATGGAAGACGCCAGTGTGCGACGCTGCCGGGACCGATGCAAGCCGCGACCTTACGCTTCGGGCGGGGTGGCCTCACGAAGATGGAATGATGAGCGACAAACCGCTGACCGATGTGACTTTTTCCGCGTTCGAACTGCAGCCTGCGCTGCTCGCAGGCCTCGAAAGCGCCGGCTTCACCCGCTGCACCCCGATCCAGGCGCTGACCCTGCCGGTGGCCCTTCCCGGCCGCGACGTGGCCGGCCAGGCCCAGACCGGTACCGGCAAGACCCTGGCGTTCCTGGTGGCGGTGATGAACCGCCTGCTCAGCCGCCCGGCGCTGGCTGACCGCAAGCCGGAGGATCCGCGCGCGCTGATCCTGGCCCCGACCCGCGAACTGGCGATCCAGATCCACAAGGACGCGGTCAAGTTCGGCTCCGAACTGGGCCTGCGCTTCGCCCTGGTCTACGGCGGCGTGGACTACGACAAGCAGCGCGAACTGCTGCAGCAGGGCGTGGACGTGATCATCGCCACCCCCGGCCGCCTGATCGACTACGTCAAGCAGCACAAGGTGGTGTCGCTGCACGCCTGCGAGATCTGCGTGCTCGACGAAGCCGACCGCATGTTCGACCTGGGCTTCATCAAGGACATCCGCTTCCTGCTGCGGCGCATGCCCGAGCGCGGCACCCGGCAGACCCTGCTGTTCTCGGCCACCCTCAGCCACCGCGTGCTGGAGCTGGCCTACGAGCACATGAACGAGCCGGAAAAGCTCGTGGTCGAGACCGAGAGCATCACCGCCGCACGCGTGCGCCAGCGCATCTACTTCCCCTCCGACGAGGAGAAGCTGACCCTGCTGCTGGGCTTGCTGTCGCGCAGCGAGGGCGCGCGCACCATGGTGTTCGTCAACACCAAGGCGTTCGTCGAGCGCGTGGCGCGGGCGCTGGAGCGCAACGGCTACCGGGTCGGCGTGCTGTCCGGCGACGTGCCGCAGAAGAAGCGCGAAACCCTGCTCAACCGCTTCCAGAAGGGCCAACTGGAGATCCTGGTGGCCACCGACGTGGCCGCGCGCGGCCTGCACATCGACGGGGTCAAGTACGTCTACAACTACGACCTGCCGTTCGACGCCGAGGACTACGTGCACCGCATCGGCCGCACCGCGCGGCTGGGCGAGGAGGGCGACGCGATCAGCTTCGCCTGCGAGCGCTACGCGATGAGCCTGCCGGACATCGAGGCCTACATCGAGCAGAAGATCCCGGTCGAGCCGGTCACCGCCGAGCTGCTGGTGGCGCTGCCGCGCACCCCGCGCGCGCCGGTGGAGGGCGAGGCGGCCGAGGCCGATGGCGAGGAGAGCATCGGCGAGATCTTCCGCGAGGCCCGCGCCCAGCGCGAGGCCGACGAGCAGCGGCGTGGCGGCGGCCGTGGCAAGCCCGGCGGCGGCCGCAGCGGCCCGGGCGGCCGTGGCGAGTCGCGCAGCGCCGACGGCAAGCCGCGGCGTCCGCGCACGCCGCGTCCGGCCGATGCCGCTCCCGCTGCCGCGGATGGCAGCGCGCCGGCCGCCGCTGCGCCTGCGCCTGCGCCCAAGCCGCCGCGTGCCGCGCCGGCCGAGGGCGCGGTGCCTGCGGTCGAGGGCGAGCGCCCGCCGCGCAAGCGCCGTCGCCGTCGCGGCGGGCGCCCGCTGGAAGGCGCCGAGGGTGCAAAGGCCGGCAACGGCAGCGCCGCGCCGGCGACCGCGGCCCCGGCCAAGCCGGTGCAGGTCGTGGCCACCCCGGTCAAGGCTGCGCGCCAGGCCGAGCGTGGTGTGGCGGCGAAGAACGATTCGTTCCTGACCCGCCTGGGCCGCAAGCTGCGCTCGCTGGTCTCCAGCTCCTGATCCGGACCGGCCGTCCGCCGCGTGCATCGCATGCGGTGGACGAACACCCGGGCCGCTCCGGCATAATCGCCGGATGAGCGTTCTGCGGTTCGACAATGTCAGCAAACAGTACGCCGGCGGCCACGCGGCGCTGGTGGACGTCAGCTTCGAGGTCGAGGAGGGCGAGATGCTGTTCGTCACCGGCCATTCCGGTGCCGGCAAGAGCACCCTGCTCAAGCTGATCCACCTGAGCGAGCGGCCCTCCCGCGGCGCGGTACTGTTCGGCGAGCGCAACCTGCTGAAGGTGCGCGGCCGCCGCGTGCCGCTGCACCGGCGCGAGGTCGGCGCGGTCTACCAGGACCACCGCCTGCTCACCGACCGCAGCATCGCCGAGAACGTCGCGCTGCCGCTGATCCTGCGCGGCACCCGTCGCGCCGAGATCGGCAAGCGCGTGCGCTCGGTGCTCGAGCGCATGGGCCTGGGCCACCGCGAGAAGGCGCTGCCTTCGCAGCTGTCGGCCGGCGAGCAGCAGCGCGTCGGCATCGCCCGGGCGATGGTCGGCGAACCGCGGCTGCTGGTCGCCGACGAACCCACCGGCAATCTCGACCCGACCCTGGCCGCGGAAATCATGCAGCTGTTCGCCGAACTGCCGGCGCGCGGCACCAGCGTGCTGGTGGTCAGCCACGACCTGGCGCTGCTCAAGCAGATGCGCAAGCGCGTGCTGATCCTGGACCACGGCCGCCTGATCGACGACATCTCGCCGCAGGACCTGGCCGAATGAGCGCACGCAACGCCGGCGCCGCGGCGCCCTCGCGGCTGGGCGTGTGGTGGGACCACCACCTGCACAGCATCGTCTACAGCCTCGGCCGCGCCATGCGCAAGCCATGGGCCACGCTGCTGACCATGGCGGTGATGGCGCTGGCGCTGACCATGCCGCTGGGCCTGTCGATCGCCCTGGACAACCTCAAGCAGTTCGCCGGCAGCGTGCAGCAGTCGCGCGACATCAACGTGTTCCTGAAGACCGACGTCGACGCCGCCGCGGCGCAGGCGCTGGCGCAGACCCTGCGCGGCCGCGCCGACGTGGCCGCGGTAACGCTGCGCACGCCCGCCGAGGGCATGGCCGAGCTGCGCGACAGCGCTGGCCTCGGCGAGGCCCTGGACGCCCTGCAGGACAACCCGCTGCCGACGCTGCTGATCGTCACCCCGGCCGCGGCCGACGACACCCCGCTGGCGACCGCGCTGACCGCGCTGCCGCAGGCCGACCTGGTCCAGCACGACGCACTGTGGCGCAAGCGCCTGGACGGCTGGCTGCATTTCGGCGAGCGCCTGGTGCAGGTGCTGTCGCTGCTGCTCGGCGCCGGTGCGGTGCTGGTGGTCGGCAACACGGTGCGCCTGGACATCCAGTCGCGGCGCGAGGAGATCGGCGTGCTGCAGCTGCTCGGCGCCAGCGACGGCTTCATCCGCCGTCCGTTCCTTTACCTGGGCGCCTGGTACGGTTTCGGCGCGGGGGTGCTGGCGCTGGGCCTGCTGGCCGCCTCCGGCATGGCCCTGGGCCAGCCGCTGGCGGCGCTGGCCGACAGCTACGGCAGCCATTTCGTGCTGCATGGGCTGGACGCGCTCCACGCCGGCTTCGTCCTGCTCGGCACCTTGCTGCTGGGCTGGCTCGGCGCCTGGCTGGTGACCGGCCACTTCCTGCGCCAGACGCGGCCCACCGACACCTGAGGCACACATGGCCGGGCACGAGCTCAAGCATCTGATCAGCGCCGCCCCCCGGGTGATGGTGGTCGATGGCTCCAAGCTGGTGCGCAAGCTCATCGCTGACGTGCTGCACCGCGAACTGCCCGACGTGACCGTGGTCGGCTGCGCCAGCATCGCCGAGGCGCGCGCCGCGCTGGAGGCCGGCCCGGTCGACCTGGTCACCACCTCGCTGGGGCTGCCCGACGGCGACGGCCTGACCCTGGCGCGCAGCGTGCGCGAGGCCGCCGGCCAGGCCTATGTGCCGGTGATCGTGGTCTCCGGCGACGCCCAGCAGCACCTGGTCGAGCGCCGCTTCACCGAGTACGTCACCGACTACTTCGACAAGGCGCTCGGCCACGAGGCGCTGGCCACCTTCATCCGCGGCTACGTGCAGCCGCAGCCGGTGGCCGGTGCCACCGTGCTCTACGTCGAGGACAGCCGGGTGGTGGCCGAAGCCACCAAGCGCATGCTCGAGCGCCAGCAGCTGCACGTGGTGCACGTGCTCAGCGCCGAGGACGCCTTCGCCCTGCTGACCGCCGAGTCGCTGGGCCGCACCACCCGCCGCATCGACCTGGTGCTGACCGACGTCACCCTCAAGGGCGAGCTCAACGGCCGCGACGTGGTCCAGCGCATCCGCGTCGACTTCGCCTACGGCAAGCGGCGCATGCCGGTGCTGGTGATGACCGGCGACAGCAACCCGCACACCCAGTCCGAGCTGCTGCGCGCCGGCGCCAACGACCTTGTGCAGAAACCGATCGAGGAGCGCCTGCTGGTCACCAAGGTGCTGTTCCAGTTGCGCCTGGCGCGGCTCGACGAGATCGCGGTGACCTTCTGACCGATGTGATGTCCCGAGCCTGGAAGCGATGAGCAACAACGAAGACGAAAGCCGGATCCAGCTGGAGCCGTCGTGGAAGGCGCAGGTCGGCGACTGGCTGCTGCGCCCGGAGATGCGCGAGCTGGCCACGTTCCTGCGCCAGCGCAAGGCCGCCGGCGCGCGGGTGTTCCCGCCGGGGCGGCAGATCTTCGCCGCCTTCGACGCCACCCCGTTCGAAAAGGCGGAGGTGGTGATCCTCGGCCAGGACCCGTACCACGGCTACGGCCAGGCGCACGGGCTGTGCTTCTCGGTGCTGCCAGGGGTGCCGGTGCCGCCGTCGCTGCTGAACATCTACAAGGAGATCGAGGACGACCTGGGCATCCGCCGTCCCGACCATGGCTGCCTGCTGCCCTGGGCGCAGCGCGGCGTGTTGCTGCTCAACGCGGTGCTGACGGTGGAGGAAGGCCGTGCCGGCGCGCACCAGGGCAAGGGCTGGGAGGGCTTCACCGACCACGTCGTGGAGACCCTCAACCGCGAGCGCGAGGGTCTGGTGTTCCTGCTCTGGGGCAGCTACGCCCAGGCCAAGGGCAAGGTCATCGACACCCGCCGCCACCGCGTGCTCAAGGCGCCGCACCCCTCGCCGCTGTCGGCGCACCGCGGCTTCCTCGGTTGCAAGCATTTCTCCGCGGCCAACGCGTACTTGAAGCGCCGCGGTGCCGCCCCCATCGACTGGAGTCTGCCGCCGCGCGCGGAGCTGGAAGCAGCGCTGGGCGGCGCCTGAACCGCGGTTGGACAGGGCGACGCCGTCGCCTGGCGTGGACGCCATTTTCGCGAACCGGCTGCTACTTTTGCGGTCAGAGAACGGGATGACGATGCGTCCCGATTGTTTCAGTGGCTTGTGATGCAGTGTCATTCCTGATTCATATGTTGCATAAACAGAACACAGGAACTTTTTACTGTACCCAGCAGTCCAATTAGTAGACTGCTAAGATGAGCCCTATGAGCCAGACGCTTACTTCCAACGCATTGGTTGCCAACAACCTCCCGATCCCCAGTCCGCTCGGTTCGCTGGATGCCTATATCGGCGCCGTGCATCAGATCCCGGTGCTGACGTCCGACGAGGAACGTGCACTGGCGGTGCGGTATCGCGACCAGGAAGACCTGGACGCGGCCCGCGAACTGGTCCATTCCCACCTGCGCTTCGTGGTCCACGTGGCCCGCGGCTACAACGGATACGGCCTGCCGCTGGGCGACCTGGTCCAGGAAGGCAACATCGGCCTGATGAAGGCGGTCAAGCGTTTCGACCCGGACATGGGCGTGCGCCTGGTCAGCTTCGCGGTGCACTGGATCCGTGCCGAAATGCACGAGTACATCCTGAAGAACTGGCGCATCGTCAAGGTCGCCACGACCAAGGCGCAGCGCAAGCTGTTCTTCAACCTGCGCAAGTCCAAGACCCGCCTGGGCTGGATGAACGCGGCCGAGGTCACCGCGGTGGCCAAGGACCTCAACGTGTCCGAGCGGGAGGTGCTGGAGATGGAGTCGCGCCTGTCCGGTCGCGACATCGGTTTCGATGCGCCGTCCGACGAGGACGACGACCATGCGCCGCCGTCGCCGGCCGCGTATCTGATGGCCAACGAGGAAGATCCCTCGCAGGCCTACGAACGCGCCGACAGCGAGGACAACCAGCTGCAGCTGCTGCGCGAAGGCCTGGCGGAACTGGATGCGCGTTCGCGCGACATCATCAAGCGCCGCTGGCTGGATGCCGACAGCAAGATCACCCTGCAGGAGCTGGCCGACGAGTACGGCGTGTCGGCCGAGCGCATCCGCCAGATCGAGGCGAACGCGCTGAAGAAGATGAAGGCGCTGTTCGTCGCCTGAGTCGCCTGCGGCGAGCGATTGCAACGCGCGAAAAGGCCCGGCATTGCCGGGCCTTTTTTGTCCTGGGCGGCGGCGATGGCCGGCTGGAAAAGCCCATCCGCACGCCGCTGGATCACGACTCCGGCGGACGCGCCACCGGCAGGTGCCAGCCGTAGCGGATCGCCATGAAGCGCAGGCCGAAACACAGCACCGCACCCACCGCCAGGCCCCAGGGCTGCGGCAGGTGCAGCACCTGCGCCGCGGCCACCACGCCGCCGCCGAGCAGCGCCGCCACCGCGTACAGCTCGGCTTGCAGCACCACCGGCGTGCGTGCCACCAGCAGGTCGCGGACGATGCCGCCGCCGATGCCGCTGAGCATGCCCAGCAGCGGCGCGCTGAGCGGGCCCAGGCCGAACGCCAGCGCCTTGCTGGTGCCGTAGACCGCGAACAGCGCCAGGCCCATCGCGTCGAAGATCTGCACCGGATTGCGCAGGCGCTCGACCGTGTGGTGGCGGTAGAAGGCCAGCAGCCCGGCCAGGCAGGCGACGCCGAGATAGCGCACGTCGGCCAGCGCCGCCGGCGGGGTGGCGCCGATCAACACGTCGCGGGCGATGCCGCCGGAGACCGCGGCCGCGCACGACAGCACCAGCACCCCGAACAGGTCCAGGCGATGGCGCACGCCGACGGTGGCGCCGCTGATCGCGAACACGAAGGTGCCCAGCAGGTCGAGCAGGAACAGGAAGGTGGCCAAGACGGCACTGCGCTGCAGCAAAAAGGCCGGCTAGGATCGCAGCCCGGCCTTGCAGTGTCACCTGTCCACGGGCGGTGCGGGCTGCGCCTGCGTGTCCTCCGCCGCGGGCGGGTCGCCGAGGATGATGCGCGCGGCGCGCTGGTAGCTCCAGTACGCCCAGGCCCAGTTGAGCAGCACCACCACGCGGTTGCGGAAGCCGATCAGGAAGAACACGTGCGCGGCCAGCCAGAACCACCAGGCCAGCACCCCGGAGAGCTGCAGCCGGCCCAGGTGCACGATCGCGGCCATGCGCCCGATGGTGGCCAGG
Source organism: Xanthomonas protegens (assembly GCF_038442435.1). Taxonomy (NCBI): domain Bacteria; kingdom Pseudomonadati; phylum Pseudomonadota; class Gammaproteobacteria; order Lysobacterales; family Lysobacteraceae; genus Xanthomonas; species Xanthomonas protegens. The sequence goes on from NZ_JAQJCQ010000002.1 coordinate 181,563, forward strand.
TTGCCGTAGTCTGCGTAGCGGAACGGCACGCTGGCGGTGTCGCCGCGCAGCCGCCGGCGCAGGGTGTCGGCGACGTGCCGGCCCATCTGCTTGGCGGCCGGCGCCACGCCGGGAACCGGGCGGCCGTCGGCCTGCTGCAGCGCGGCCAGGTCGCCGGCCACGAACAGCTCCGGATGGCCGGGCACGCTCAAATCCGACTGCACCTGCACGCGACCGCTGCGGTCCAGCGGCGTCTGCAGCGTCTTGGCCAGCGGCGAGGCGGCCACGCCGGCGGCCCAGACCACGGTGCGCGCCGGTACGAAGGTGCTGCCGAGGCGGTAGCCATGGGCGTCGATCTCGGCGACCGGCACCCCGGTCAGCACTTCCACGCCGAGCTTCTCCAACTGCTTCTGCGCCTTGGCCGAGAGGTGTTCGGGGAACGAGGACAGCACCCGCGGGCCGGCCTCGATCAGCCGCACCCGCGCCTCGGCCGGATCGATGCGGCGGAACTCGTGCTTGAGCGTGTGCCGCGCGATCTCCGCCAGAGTGCCGGCTAGTTCGACCCCGGTGGGACCACCGCCGACGATGGCGAAGCTGAGCCAGGCCGCGCGCGCGGCGGGGTCGGTTTCCGCCTCGGCGCGCTCGAACGCCAGCAGCAGGTGCCGACGCAGTTGCAGCGCGTCGTCCAGGGTCTTCAGGCCGGGTGCGTGCGCGGCCCAGTCGTCGTGGCCGAAATAGGCGTGGGTGGCGCCGGTGGCGACCAGCAGGTAGTCGTAGTCCAGCGCCTGGCCGTCCGCCAGGCGCACCTGCCGCGCCTGCTTGTCGACGTGGACGACTTCGCCAAGGCGCACTTCGACGTTGTCCTGATGGCGCAGGATCTGCCGCAGCGGGGCGGCGATGTCCGGGGCCGACAAGCCGGCGGTGGCGACCTGGTACAGCAGCGGCTGGAACAGATGATGGTTGCGGCGGTCGATCAGGGTGATGCGCAGCGGCGTCTTGGCCAGGGCGCGGGTGGCCCACAAGCCGGCGAAGCCGCCGCCGACCACGATCAGGTGCGGCACGCGTGTGTCGTCCATGCAGGACTCCAGGAGGGGGAGGGGAGAGGAGGCGTCCGCGGTCGGCGCGTCGGTCGCGTCGCAGCCGCGCGGCGCGCCGATCCGCTGGAACGCGCGCTGCCGGTGAGGCGCTGCGCGAACGTCGAAGGTCGGACCTGCATGTCCGTATAGTAGCGCGATGCCAAGCGCGGTCAGCGACAGGGAGCACGCACGCTCATGCCAGCGACAGTGAAGGCGCGCGCGTCGCCGCCGCCGGCGCCGCTGCCCTCGCGCTGGCGCAGCCTGCTGTTCTGGGCCAAGACGCGTGCGCTGCAACTGCGCCGCGCGCTGCACGATCTGCGCGGCGGACCGCGCCGGCATCGCCGCGACGCCGGCCTGGCGATCGCCGACGGCACCTGTGCCGAATCGGTCACCGCGCTGTGGCCCGATAGCGAGGAGACCGCGCCGCAGTTGGTGGCCGGCAAGATCCACAACCTGCGCCTGGCCGCGCGTGCGCTGCACGGCGTGGAGGTGCCGGCCGGGGCGACCTTCGGTTTCTGGCGCCAGCTCGGCCGCGCCACCCGCCGTCGCGGTTTCGTCGCCGGCCGCGAACTGCGCGAGGGCTGCCTGGTGCCGTCGATCGGCGGCGGCCTGTGCCAGTTGTCCAATGCGATCTACGACGCGGCGCTGCGGCAAGGCCTGGAGATCGTCGAGCGGCACCGCCACACCCAGGTGATTGCCGGCTCCCTGGCCGAGCGCGACCGCGACGCGGTGGTGTTCTGGAACTACGTGGACTTGCGCCTGCGCGCCGCCGCGCCGTGGCGGCTGGAGGTGTGGCTGGACGGCGAAGCGCTGCACGTGCGCATCCGCGGCGGTGCCGCGGCGCCGGCGGCGTTGCGGTTGCCGCCGCTGCAGCGACGCACCGCGCCGGCCGGTGTCGATGCCGCCAACGACTGCACCCGCTGCGGCCGCAGTGCCTGCCATCGCCATGTGCCGGCGGTGCCAGATGGGCTGCACCGTACCTGGCTGCTCGACGAGGACTGGCCGGAGTTCGCCGCGGATCGCCGACGCCGGCAGCAACCCGGCGACCGCGTGCTGGCGCTGCCGCGGACCAGCGTCGCGGCCTTGCGCGCGGCGCTGCTGCGGCGCTGGTGGCTGTGGCGCGGCATGCCCCTGCCGCAGGCGCGCCAGCGCGCGCAACGCATCCGTCTGGGTGCGCTGCGGCGTCGGCTCGGTGCCTGCGATGTCGATCTGGTGGTGCCGCAGAGCCTGTTACCGGAGCTGTGGCTGGCCGGCGAGTTGCGGGGCCGGCGCTGGGACGTGTGCATGACCGCGTTGCCGATGCATCTGCTGCAGGCGCGCCTGGACGTGGCCGCGCAGTGGCATCCGCACAGCCCCACCCTGCGCGATTTCCGCGCCGATCCGGCGCTGGTCGCCGCCGAGCATGCGGCACTGGCGCAGGCGCGGCACTGGATCACGCCACATCGCGAACTGCTGGCGCTGGCCGGCAGCCGCGGCCTCGCGCTGGCATGGCAAAGGCCGGCGCTCCCGGCAGCCGCGGCGGAGCATGCGGCCATCACCGCGGCCACCGCGCCGCGGGTACTGCTGGCGGCCTCGGCGCTGGCGCGCAAGGGCGCCTACGAACTGCGTGAGGCGGTGCGTGGCCTGCCGGTGTTGTTGCTGCTGCCGCCCGGTGCGCAGGAGACGCCGGACTTCTGGAACGGCATCGCGGTGCAGCGGGTCGCGTCGATGGCCGAAGGCGTGCACGCTGCTTCCCTGGTGCTGCTGCCGGCGTGGATCGAACAACAGCCGCGCGGCCTGTTGCTGGCCATGGCGCTGGGCAAGCCGGTGATCGCCACCCCCGCCTGCGGCCTGTCCGCGAACGCTGGCGCGTGGCGTTGCGTGGAGGCCGGCGACAGCGCCGCGCTGCGCGCGCAGGTGGTCGACGCCTTGGGTCTGGCGGGCTGAGCGAAACTCGAGGGCGTTGCAGCCGTCCGCAGGGCACTGTCTGCTTCGCCACGTCGCCGCACTGCTCTTTTAAAGCGGCTTTCAGGCAACCTTGAAGCAACACTTTGTGGCGGGCTGACAACACACGTCATATGCCTCGTAGGAGCGGCTTCAGCCGCGACGAGGCGTTACCGGGAACGCCCGTCGCGGCTGAAGCCGCTCCTACGGAATCGGATCGCGCGGCATGGGATCGCGTATTGGATCGGGGCGATCTGCAGCTTCATCCATGTACGCCGGCGAACCAGCGGCTCGGCAACGCGCGTCGGCCTGCCGTTGCTGGCGCTGTCCATCGGCTGCGGCTCGCTGTTCTTCAACTCGCTCCAGCGGCTGTCTTGCAGGGATGCGCCGCCGCCTCAGTAGAGATCCTGCGGATCCACATCCAGCGACCAGCGCACCCGCCGTGCCTGCGGCAGCGCGTGGATCGCCGGCACCGCCGCGTCCAGCAACGCGTGCAGCGCGCGCCGCGTGTTGGCCGACAGCAGCAACTGGGTGCGTTGGAAACCGGCGCGGCGCGGCATCGGCGCCGGCATCGGACCGAAGCGCTGCACCTCGTCCTGCACCGGCAGCAGCGCGCGCACCGCGGCGAGGAAGGCGGTGGCGTGCTCGACCTGCTTGGCCTCGGCGCGCAGCAGCGCCAGGTGCGCGAACGGCGGGAAGCCGGCGGCCTCGCGTTGCTCCAGTTCCGCGGCGGCGAAGGCGTGGTAGCCGCCGTGCACCAGGGTCTGCAGCAGCGGATGCGCGGGGTGGTGGGTCTGCAGCCAGACCTCGCCCGGGCGCGCGGCGCGGCCGGCGCGCCCGGCGACCTGGATCAGCTGCTGCGCGAGTTTTTCGCTGGCGCGGAAATCGGCCGAGAACAGGCCTTCGTCGATGCCGACCACCACCACTCGGCTCAATTGCGGCAGGTCGTGGCCCTTGGCCAGGATCTGCGTGCCGACCAGGATGCCGGGCGCAGTGCCGAGCGTGGCCAGTTGCGTCTCCAGCGCATCGCGGCGCTGGGTGGTGCTGCGGTCGATGCGCAGCACCGGCACGTCCGGGAACGCCTGCACCAGGCGCTCCTCCAGGCGTTCGGTGCCGATGCCCTGCGGCTGCAGGGCCAGGCTGCCGCAGTCCGGGCAGGCCAGCGGCGCCGGCTGGCGTGCGCCGCAGTGGTGGCATTGCAGGCGCCGGCCGCCGGCATGCACGGTCATCGGCGTGGCGTGCAGCGGGGTGCTGCAGCGCTGGCACGGCGCGGTCCAGCCGCAGTCGTGGCACAGCAGCACCGGCGCATAGCCGCGGCGGTTCTTGAACACCAGCACCTGGCCGCCCTCGGCCAGTGCCGTGCCGATCCCGGCCAGCACCTCGGGCGACAGCCCGTCCTGCAGCGGGCGCTTGCGCACGTCTAGCACGCGCACGGTCGGCGGCCTGGCGTCGCCGGCGCGGCGGGTCAGGCGCAGATGCGTGTAGCGGCCGCTGGCGGCGTTGTGCAGGCTCTCCAGCGAGGGCGTGGCGCTGCCCAGCAGCACCGGCACGTCCAGCGCCTTGCCGCGGACCAGGGCGAAATCGCGGGCGTGGTAGCGGATGCCGTCCTGCTGCTTGTAGCTGCCGTCGTGTTCCTCGTCGACCACGATCAATCCTGCCCGCGGCAGCGGCACGAACACCGCCGAGCGGGTGCCGACCACCACCTGCGCCTCGCCGCGCCAGGCGGCGGCCCAGACCCGTGCGCGTTCGTTGTCGTTGAGCCCCGAATGCAGCGCGTGCACCGGCACCCCCAGGCGGGCGCGGAAGCGCGCCAGGGTCTGCGGGGTCAGGCCGATCTCCGGCACCAGCACCAGCGCCTGGCGTCCGCGCGCCAGGCACGCGGCGATCGCCTGCAGGTAGACCTCGGTCTTGCCGCTGCCGGTGACGCCGTCGAGCAGGAACGGGGCGAACCCGGTGGCGGCGACCACCGCGTCGATGGCGGTCTGCTGTTCGGCATTGGGGATCGGCCCGGGCTGTGGCTGCGGCGCCGCGGCGCTGGCCGGCACCGCGATGCGCTCGGCGTGGCCGCGCTTGGCCAGCGCGCGGGCGGCGCTGCGCCAGTCGTCCATCGCCTGGTCCAGCCGGTCCTCGTCCATGGCGCCGTCCGCCAGCAGCGCGGCGAAGCGGTGCGGGCGGGTGCCGGCGCGGGCGCGGTGGCTGGCGCCGGCCTCGGTCAGGCGCCAGGCCCACGCGTGGGTGTCGGGCAGCGGTTCGCCGCGGCGCAACGGCACCGGCAGGGCGGTCGCCAGCACCTCGCCCAGCGGCGCGTGGCTGTAGCGCGCCAGCCAGCGCAGCGACTCGGCCAGTTCGCCGTGCAGCAGGGGCACCGGGTCCAGCCAGGCCAACGCCGCGCGCAGGCCGTCGGCGTCCTCGACCTGGCCGATCGCCGCCACCACCCCGCTCAGTTCCCGGTTGCCGAACGGCACCTGCACGCGGCGGCCGACGTCGCCGTCGGCCACCGTGTCCCCGGGCGGCGGCAGGTAGTCGAACACCTGCGGCAGCGGCACGGGCAGGGCGACGCGGAGCGTGGCGGCGGGGGAGGGCATCCGCCTAGTCTAGGGCGTGTCACCAATCCCCGAGCATGCCGGGTTGGGTCTGGCAGGCGCGCAGCCGGCGTTGCGGGCGCAGCGCCTAACTGGCCGTCAGGTCAAGCTGCGCGGCGCCGGCTGCGCGCCTGCCAGACCCAACCCGAAGGGCCGCGGTTGCGCACGCCCGTGGCCGCGTCATCGCTCGGGCGTGGACGGACGTCCACTTCCTCGCTCTTCCTTGCCACAGGCACGCGCAATCACGGCGCGGCATGCTCGGGGATCGGTGACATGCCCTAGCGGCCGCCGCAAGGGGTTCCGGGTGCCGGGAGTTGCGCGCGATTGCTGCCCGCAAAGTGATAAACCGGTCGTAAATGGCCGCCGCGCTTGGGGAATCGAATTTATCCACATCTGCTGTGGATAAAGCTGTGCATGACGGGCATGCTCCACGCCGTGAAGACGGACTCACAAGCCTCTGCCACGAGTTGGACAAAAAAGCGCCAATCGCATTTATTCTTTTCGAAACAACAACTTGGCCGTGAAACACAGATGCAACATGGTTTCGCGGGGGCTTGACAAGACCTGTCGCAGGCCAATTTCCGGCGCTGTGCACAACCGGCCGTCGCGACGGCCGCGGATGAGCCGATCGGGACGCCGCTGTCAAGCGCGCGGTGTGGCGGCTGCCTCGCTATCATCGCGCCGATGATGGAGTTCCGATGACCGCCACGTCCCCTTCCGACGGCGTGGCCGCACCGCCCGCCCTGGCCGCGTTCCTGCGCGGCATCGAACGCCGCGCCGCGGTCCTTGCCGACCTGCAGAGCGGCCGGCCCGAACGCGGCATGCCGGCCCTGGCGGCGGCGATGCGGGCCTTCCGCAGCCATGCTGCGGCGCTGCCGATGGCCGACTGGCCGCTGCGATTCTGGAAACTGCTCGCTGCGGTGCCCACCCTGCGCCAGGCCGATGCCGCCGACGGTGCCTGGCCGGCGCCGCTGGCGCATCTGCGCAGCCTGCAGCCGGCCGACCGCCTGGCGCTGTTGTTGCGCATCGTCGCCGGGCTGGACGAGCCGCTGGCCGCGCAGGTGCTGCAACTGACCACCGAGGACTACCAGCAGGCGCTGGCCCGGGCCTGCCCGCGCGACGCCGGCGGGCGTCCGGATGCGGCCGGCTGGCGCGCGCTGGCCGATGCGGCGCAACAGTGTCTGCGCGACCTCCCGCCGGCGCGGCTGCAGGCCCTGGCGCAACTGCGCGATGCGGCGATCGCCGGCAGCACGGCCTCGCCTGCGCCGGCCAAGGCGCAGGCCCCTGCCGCCGCCGCGGCCGCGGCGCGTCCACGCCGCCGCGGCGCGCGCTCGGCCCTGCGCACGCGCCTGGCCGGGGCGGTGATCGCGGTGGTGGTCCTGGCCCTGGTCGGGACGCTGTTCTGGGACCGCCTGCCCTGGCATCGGTCCCGCGCCGCGGCCGCGGCCGGTGGCAGCGACGCGAGCCTGGCGCTGGGCGATACCGGCCCGGTGCAGGTGGAAGTGCTGCCGCCGGAATCGGACACCGCCAGCGCGCCGCCGCTGCCGGCCGACCCGCCGGCGCCGCTGCCGGAGCCGGCGATCTACGCCCTGGATTTCTATGCGTGGTACGCGGCCGGCGCGCCACCGCCGCGGATCGAGCGCAGTGCTCCCAGCGCGGCCGACTTGGCGGAGGCCGTCGAAGCCCCGCCGGCTGCCGTCGCGCCCGCGGCGACCACGCCACCGGCGCTGACCCCGGCGCAACTGCGCGCGCGCCAGGCCGCCTGGGACGCGCTGCCGGCGGCGGCGCAGGCGCGGCTGCGTCAGGTCGCCACGGCCTTCGCCGGCCTGCCGATCGAGCAGCAGCACAGCCTGCATGCGCAGTTCGCCGAGATGGACGCCCTGGAGCGCCACGGCTGGTTGCTCGGCCCGGAACTGGGCGCCGAGTTCTGGGCGCTGCAGCCGCTGCTGGGCTACGTGCCGGAGGCGCAGCGGCAGGCACTGCTGGGCCTGTTGCGCGGCCTGCCGGCGGACCAGCGCGAGCATCTGGCGCTGCTGTCGCAACGCACCCCGCCGCAGGACCGTGCCGCCTTGCGCCGCGACCTGCTGGCGCAGGGCGCCGACAGCCGTGGTGCCTGGCTGAAGCAGCGCGCCGCACGTTGAGTCGCGCTTCGGGCGCTCTGGCTTTCCGGGTCCCCGGTCCCGGGCCCCGGGTCCCGGCTTTCCTGCAGTGATCCGCCGCAGCGGGTAGAATGCCCGGCCTCCGCCACCCGGTGCCGGCGCTGTCTGCGCGGCCGCAGTCGGCGGGATCGCCAGAGTCTTGCAATGTTTTCGTCTTCCACCCCGGCCTCGGTCCGGGGCCGCGAACTGCGCACCACCGCGCAGCTCGCCCTGCCGCTGGTCCTGGGGCACGTCTCCACCGGCCTGATCAGCTTCGTCGACAACGTGATCGCCGGCCACCACGGCACCCGCACGCTGGCCTCGGTGACGGTCGGTACCGCGCTGCTGTGGCTGCCGATGATGATCCCGATCGGCACCCTGATCGCCCTGACCGCCTCGGTGTCGCAGCTCGACGGCGCCAAGCGCCATGCACAGATCGGCCCGCTGTTCCGCCAGGCGCTGTGGCTGTCGCTGGGCCTGGGCCTGCTGATGTTCGCGTTCCTCAGCGTGATGCCGATGGCGCTGCCGCAACTGGGCATCGCCCCGGAGATCGTGCCCGGCGCGCGCGACTTCCTGCTTGCGATCCGTTGGGGCGTGCCGGCGCTGGTGCTGTACTTCTGCATGCGCTACCTCAGCGAAGGCATGCACTGGACCCTGCCGACCATGCTGCTCGGTTTCGGCGGCCTGTTGCTGCTGGCGCCGCTCGGTTATGCGCTGACCTTCGGCCTGTGGGGCCTGCGCGAGCATGGCGCCGGCGGCCTGGGCATGGCCTCGGCGATCATGATGTGGGCGCAGGCGCTGTGCTTCGCCATCTACCTGGCGCGGTCCAGGCGCTTTGCGCCGTTGCGCCTGTTCGCGCGGTTCGAGGCGCCGGACCTGCGCGCGATCGTCGGGCTGCTCAAGACCGGGTTGCCGATCGGCGTGACCATCCTGATGGAAGGCGGCCTGTTCATCGTCACCGCGCTGTTGATCGCGCGGCTCGGCGAGGTGCCGGCGGCGGCGCACCAGATCGCGATCAACGTGGCGCAGCTGTGCTTCATGGTGCCGATGGGCGTGGCCGAGGCGACCACGGTGCGGGTCGGCCGCGCCGCCGGCGCCGGCGACGCGGTGGGCGTGCGCGGCGCGGCCTGGGCCGGCTATGCGATCGTGCTCGGCACCCAGGCGCTGTCGGCGCTGGTGCTGCTGGTCGGCCACGACGCCATCGTCGGCGTCTACACCAGCGATCTGGCGGTGGCGGCGCTGGCCTCCACGCTGCTGCTGTACGCGGCCACCTTCCAGTTCCCCGACGGCGTGCAGGTGCTGTCGGCCGGCGCGCTGCGCGGCCTCAAGGACACCCGCGTGCCGATGCTGCTGGCCCTGTGCTCCTACTGGGGCCTGGGCATGCCGCTGGGCGCCGGCCTCGGCCTGTGGCTGGGCTGGGGGCCGCAGGGCATGTGGATCGGCCTGATCCTGGGCCTGACCGCGGCCGCGGTGATGATGGGCGCGCGCTTCCGCTGGAGCAGCGCGCGGCTGCTGGCCGCGCCGGCGGCCCCCTGACTTCAGACGCATGTGCGGCGCCTGACGCAGCCGGTATGCTGCGCAGGCGCAAGACGCCTTCCTTTCGGAGCTTTCCATGAACCAACCCGTGCGTCGCAGCCCCGTCGCCAACTTTTTCGTCGGCCTGTGGGATGTGATGAACTTCACCCGCCGGTTGATCTTCAACCTGGTGTTCTTCGGTTTCCTGTTGCTGATCCTGCTGGCGATGGTGTTCGCCATGGCACGCGGCGACGGCGGCAAGGCGCTGCGCGACCGCACCACGCTGCTGATCGCGCCGGAAGGCAAGCTGGTCGAGCAGTTCAGCGCCGATCCGGTCAGCCGCGCGCTGGCCAAGGCGATGAACGACAAGGGCGCGCAGGAGATCCAGTTGCGCGACCTGGTGCGCGCCATCGAGGCGGCCAAGACCGATCCGAAGATCGAGCGCGTGGCGCTGCGCCTGGACAAACTGCAGCCCAGCGGCTTCGCCTCGATGCGCGAGGTGGAGAAGGCGCTGCAGGACCTGCGCAGCTCCGGCAAGCAGATCGTCGCCTACAGCGACAACCTGAACCAGTGGCAGTACCTGCTGGCCGCGCAGGCCAACGAGGTCTACCTGGACCCGATGGGCTCGATGACCCTGGAAGGCCTGGGCCGCTACCGCCAGTACTTCCGCGAGGGCCTGCAGGACAAGCTCGGCGTGGACGTGCACCTGTTCAAGGTCGGCGAGTACAAGTCCGCTGCCGAGCCGTACGTGCTCGACGCGGCCTCGCCGGCGTCCAAGGAAGCCGACCTGTTCTGGATGAACGACGTGTGGCAGCGCTACGTGGCCGACATCGCCAAGGCGCGCAAGCTGGCGCCGGAGCAGATCACCGCCGGCATCGACACCATGCCCGAGGGCGTGGCCGCCGCCGGCGGCGACCTGGCCAAGTTCGCCCTGCAGCAGAAGCTGGTGGACGGCCTGAAGACCCGCGAGGACGTCGAGCAGCTGCTAGCCAAGCGCGGCGTGGCCGACGACGATGCCGACACCGGCTACCGCAACGTCGACCTGGACGGCTACCTGCAGCAACTGGACCTGCGCCGTTCGCCGGTGGACTCGCGTCCGCAGGTGGCGGTGGTGGTCGCCGCGGGCGAGATCAGCGGCGGCGAACAGCCGGCCGGCCGCATCGGCGGCGAGTCGACCGCGGCGCTGCTGCGCCAGGCGCGTGACGACGACGCGGTCAAGGCGGTGGTGCTGCGCGTGGATTCGCCCGGCGGCGAAGTGTTCGCCTCCGAGCAGATCCGCCGTGAAGTGGTGGCGCTGAAGGCCGCCGGCAAGCCGGTAGTGGTGTCGATGGGCGACCTGGCCGCGTCCGGCGGCTACTGGATCAGCATGAACGCCGATCGCATCTACGCCGACCCGTCGACGATCACCGGTTCGATCGGCATCTTCGGCATGATTCCCAACATCACCCGCACGCTGGACAAGATCGGCGTGCACACCGACGGCGTGGGCACCACCCGCTTCGCCGGCGCGTTCGACATGACCCGGCCGATGGATCCGGCGGTGGGCCAGCTGATCCAGTCGGTGATCAACAAGGGCTATGCCGACTTCACCGGCAAGGTCGCGCAGGCGCGCGGCAAGTCGGTCGAGGCCATCGACCAGGTCGCGCGCGGCCGCGTGTGGAGCGGTGCGCAGGCCAAGGAGCGCGGGCTGGTGGACGCGTTCGGCGGCTTCAAGGACGCCGTGGCCGATGCCGCGGCGCGCGCCAAGCTGGGCGGCCCGGACAAGTACCGGGTGCGCTATGTCGAGAAGCCGGCCACGCCGTTCGCGCAGTTCGTCAGCGGGTTCGCCGGCAGCCGCCTGGGCGTGTGGATGCTGAGCGATTCGGCGCTGGGCCACGCCCTGCTGGCGCGCAGCCTGCCGGAACTGGACACCCAGCTGCGCTTCGTCAAGGACGCGGCCGACACCCGTCCGGGCGCACCGGTGAAGGCGCTGGCCTACTGCTTCTGCGGTCTGTAAGCCGGCCCTGCGCCGGCGGCGGCGCGCCCTTGCGGACGCGTCGCCTGCTTCCTGCAACGCCGGCCCCGTGGCCGGCGTTGTTCATTGCGCGGTGGCGGCGTCGAGCGCGGCGTTCTGCGTGGCCGCGGCATGGTCGAGCGTGGCCTGGGTCTGCTTGGCGCGATCCAGCGGCTGGGCGATGGCGCTGCGCAATGCGCTGGCCTTCGGCGGTGGCGGCGCATCGGGCGGTTGCGGCGGCTCCGGCTTGCATGCGGCCAGCAATGCGAGCAGCGGCAATGCCAACGTCATCCTGCGCAGTGGTGCGGACATGGCGGCGACCTCCTCGAGGGTGGAGGTATCATCCTACGCCTCCCATGTGAGCAGACAGGCACGCGCATGCAGCACCGTTGGCGGCTGGACGGACAGACCGCGCTGATCACCGGCGCCAGCGCCGGCATCGGCCTGGCGATCGCACGCGAACTGCTCGGGTTCGGCGCCGACCTGCTGCTGGTGGCGCGCGACCTCGACGCGCTGGAAGCGGCGCGCGACGAGTTGCGCGAGGCCTTTCCCGAGCGCGAGATCCTGGCGCTGGCCGCCGACGTCGCCGACGACGAGGACCGCCGCGAGATCCTGGACTGGGTCGAGGACCATGCCGACGGCCTGCACCTGCTGATCAACAACGCCGGCGGCAACGTCAGCAAGGCCGCGGTGGACTACACCGAGGACGAGTGGCGCGGCATCTTCGAGACCAACCTGTTCTCCGCGTTCGAACTGTCGCGCTACGCGCATCCGCTGCTGGCGCAGCACGCGGCCTCGGCGATCGTCAACGTCGGCAGCGTGTCGGGCCTGACCCACGTGCGCAGCGGTACGCCCTACGGCATGACCAAGGCGGCCTTGCACCAGCTCACCCGCAACCTCGCCGCCGAATGGGCGGAGGACGGCATCCGGGTCAATGCGGTGGCGCCGTGGTACATCCGCACCCGCCGCACCTCCGGCCCGTTGTCGGACCCGGACTACTACGAACAGGTGATCGAGCGCACGCCGATGCGCCGCATCGGCGAACCGGAGGAAGTGGCGGCGGCGGTCGGCTTCCTGTGCCTGCCGGCGGCCAGCTACATCACCGGCGAATGCATCGCAGTCGACGGGGGCTTTTTGCGTTACGGGTTCTAGCGGGTCCTTTGCATGGCGGCTGCGCGGGCGCAGGGCACCAGTCGAAAGCGCTGCGTGGTACGTCCCGGGCTGTACGGCGTCGGGACTGAAGTCCTTCCCACAAAAAAACCGGGATTGGGGAATCGGGAATGGGGATTGGTAAAAAAAGCTGTGCGCATGCACCGCGGTGACCGGTTCCTTTGCCTGCCGGCGGCCAGCGACATCGCTGGCGCATGCATCGTGGTGGGCGGTGGTTTCTGCGTTACGGGTTATAGCGGTTCAGCCCTTTGCGTGGCGGCTGCGCGCGCGCAGGGCAGCAGATGAAAGGCGCAGTGCGGTACGTCCCGGGCGATACGGCGTCGGGACTGAAGTCCCTCCCACAAAAAAAACCGGGATTGGGGAATCGGGAATGGGGATTGGTAAAAAAGCTGTTCGCACGCACCGCGGTGACCGGTTCCTTTGGCTGCCGGCGGGCGGCGACATCATCGGCGAATGCATCGTGGTGGACGGCGGTTTTTCGCTGAGCGTTTTATTTAGCGCTGCAGGCTGTGGTGCACACGCGATCAACTGCGTGCAGCGGAATGCGTAGGAGCGGCTTCAGCCGCGACCGGGCTTTCTCGGTAACGCCCGGTCGCGGCTGAAGCCGCTCCTACGAAAACAGGCGTACAGCCACGCGCGCGCGATGGGTCACGGTATAGCGTCGGCGCACAGGATGCGGCTCGGCTGCACAGCCACGTGCGAGCGCGATGGCTCACGGCGCACGGCGATCCGGCGCGCCGCATTCGCTGGCCTCGAGCAGGTGCTGGCGGCGTTCGAACTCCGTGCGCAGTGCCTCGGCATGGTCGGGCACGGCGAAGCGCCAGTGTGTTTCGGCCTCGGCTACATAATTCTTCCAGGCATCGCATAGCTGCTCGGCGGGCAGTGGCTGGCACTGGTCGCGCAGCACTTCGCAGGCGCTGCCGCCTGCCTGGTTGGGTCCGCCGTCCAGGTCCGTCGTGGGCAGCGGCACGCACCGCGGCGGCGGTTCGGCGACCTCCCCGATGTAGGACGCCTGCTCGCGGGTGCTGCAGGTGTACAGCGGCTGGGGCGGCAGCATTGGTGGCGGCGGCGCGGCGGCTGCGTCTGCCGCGATGGGCGTGTCGGCAGGCGCGGTGGTGGACGCGGCGGTCGTGGCGCTTGCGGGCGGCGGCGATGGCGCGGGCTGGGCGGCGAGCGCGGCCGGCAGCGCGGCGCTGCTGACGCCCTGCATGATTTTTTTCTGCTGGCGCATGCCCTTGGGACAGGGCTGGTTCTGGATGGTCAGGTTGTCCTGCGCGTCGGTGCAGCGATAGAACACCACCGGTTCGGCGTGCGCGGCGCCGGCACAGGTCAGCACCATGGCGAGGCAGAGTGCGCGCCGCATCAGCTGCCGCCGCAGTCGCGCGCCAAGCGCGCATCGATGCCGCGCTGCTCGGTTTCCATTGCGCGGCGCTCGCTCTGCAGCGCGCTGTTGTAGCGACGGATCAGCTCCCAGCGGCGATCGCTCAGACGTGCGCAGACTTCCTGCTCGGGCAGCGCGGTGCAGGTGTCGCGGATCATCGTGCTGCCGGCCGGCACGATCACGCCGGCGCCGGCGGACACCCCTGGCGGCGGTGGACCGGGCGGGCGCGGGCCGCCGGGCGGAGGCGGTCCCGGCGGCCCGGGCGAGCGACCATCGGGGCCGCGCCCGGATGGCCGTGCGTACGGGCCCTCGGCATAGCCATAGGCCCACAGCGGCACCCAGCGCGGATTGCCGGCGTTGTCGTCGCTGGTGTAGCGCGCGCCTTCCGGGGTGACGCACTCGTACATCGGCTGCGCAGGCTGCACGGTGACGATGCGGAGTTCGCGCTGCGGCAGCGGCGCCGGCGAGGCCTGCGCGCGTGCCGGATCGGTGCTGATGGTGGTGGTCGGCCGCGGCGGCGGATCGCGCGGACGCTGCATGTCCAGCACCTGCTGCTGGCGCGCGTTCTCGCAGGGGGCGTTCTGCAGGCTGACCGCGCCGGAAGCGGCGATGCAGCGATAGATGCGCACCGACGCGTTGCCGCCGTCGCTGCTGATCGTCTGCGTCTGTTGCGCCCAGCCGGCACCGATCCAGGGCGACAGGCTCAGCAGCAGCAATGGGCGGAGAAGGAAGCGCATGCGCGCATCTTGCGCGCCTTGGGCAGCCAGGGAAAGGGCGGCGCGTGCGCATGATTCAGGACGCGATGGCGTCGCGGCAGTGCTGCCGTGTTGATCTGTCGCTGCGAGGCTTCGCCCGTCCCCTCATCCGCCCCTGCGGGGCACCTTCCCCCGAAGAGGGGGCCATGGTCCCGGAGGGAGAAGGGAGGCGCTTAGCCCCTCTCCTACCGGGAGAGGGGTTGGGGTGAGGGTCCGGCGCGAAGCGACTCGGGTAGTTGAGTGCACGAGGCTTCGCCCGACCCTCATCCGCCCCTTTTGGGCACCTTCCCCCGAAAAGGGGGCCATGGTCCCGAAGGGAGAAGGGAAGAGCTAGCCCCTCTCCCATCGGGAGAGGGGTTGGGTGAGGGTCCGGTGCGCGAAGCGCCCGCGTGGCTCCATCGCGCCGTTGCCGCGAGACGCCGACACGGCGGAAGACAGGCGTGCCGCGCTGAAGAGCAGCGCTTCAGGCGCGAAGGATCTCGCCGCTGGCGGCATCGCGGATCGGGGTGGGCTGGGCCAGGCCGCCGGTCTCGCCGTCGAGCAGGCCGTCGAGGTCGCCCAGCACCAGCGGATCCAGTTCGCCGCGCTGCCGTGCCGGCGGCTCGCCGCCGCGGTTGGCACTGGTCGAGACCAGGGCGCCGCCCCAGGCGCGGCACAGGGCAGCCACCAGCGGATGCGCGCTGATCCGCACGGCGATGCCCTGATGCGCGCCGGTGATCCAGGGCGGCGCGTGCGCGGCGGCGGGCAGGATCCAGGTGTGCGGTCCCGGCCAACTGGCCAGCACCGCGGCCAGCCGGTCCGGCGGCAGGGCCGACAGGTCGAGCAACGGGCGCAACGGATCCAGTTCGGCGGCGACCACGATCAGGCCCTTGTCCACGGGCCGCTGCTTGATCCGCAGCAGGCGGGTCACGGCGGTCTCGTCGTGCGGATCGCAGCCCAGGCCCCACACCGCTTCGGTGGGATAGGCGATCACGCCGCCCTTGCGCAGGACGGCGACGGCATGGCTCAGGGACAGGTCGGTCATGCGCGCATCATGCGGCACGTCCTCGTCTAAGGACAATGAGGGGCGGTTGGGCGGGACTTGGGATTTTCGCAAGTCTCCGGCCCGCCGCTTTTCTGTGGGAGGGGCTTCAGCCCCGACGCCTTACCGATAAAGCGTCGGGGCTGAAGCCCCTCCCACAGAAAAACCGGGTTGTCGCGGATCTTCAGGCGCTGAGAGACGCCGTCGGCACCGCGAGAAGGCGGCTCGGCGCCCGCGCTCGTACTATTCGAGGGGGTGCATCGAGCCGCCCTGGGCCATCCGCAGAGCGGCTCAGCCGCCCTTAGCCACGGTCTTCTTCGCCGCCTTCTTCACCGCTTTCTTGGCGGTCTTCTTCGCGGCCTTCTTGACCGCCTTCTTCGCCGCCGGCTTGGCCGGGGCATCGGCCGCGGCCTTCTTCGCTGCGCTCTTCTTCGGCGCGGCTTCCTTCTTGGCGGCGGCCTTCTTGGCACCGAAGCCCTTGCGCACCGGCTTGCCGGTTTCCTCCAGCAGCTTCTGCACTTCGTCCAGGCTCAGCGAGGCGGGCTCGCGATCCTTGGGAATCTTGCCGTTGAGCTTGCCGTCGCTGATGTACGGGCCGAAGCGGCCGTTGAGGACCTGGATGTCGCTGCCGGGAAATTCCTTGATGATGCGGTTGCGCGCGATCTCTTCCTTCTCCTCGATCAGGAACACCGCGCGGGCCAGATCGATGGTGTAGGGATCGTCTTCCTTCTTCAGCGAGGCGTAGACGCTGCCGCGCTTGGCGAACGGGCCGAAGCGGCCGATGCCGACGCTGACCTCCTCGCCCTGGTCCTGGCCGAGGCTGCGCGGCATCAGGAACAGCTCCAGCGCCTCCTCCAGGGTGATGGTGTGCATACTCTGGCCGGGACGCAGCGACGCGAACTTGGGCTTGTCCTCGGCGTCCTCGGCGGTGCTGCCGATCGCCGCATACGGCCCGAAGCGGCCCAGGCGCACGCTCACCGGCTTGCCGGTCTTGGGGTCGGTGCCGAGCTCGCGCGCACCGCTGGCTTCGGCGCGGTCGACCGATTCCTTCTTGTCCTCGACCAGTTCCTTGAACGGTTCCCAGAAGCGCGACATCAGCGGGATCCACTCCTCCTCGCCGCGCGAGACCGCGTCCAGCTCGTCTTCGAGCTTGGCGGTGAAGTCGTAGTCCACGTACTGGGTGAAGTGGCTGGACAGGAACTTGGACACCGCGCGGCCGACGTCGGACGGGCGGAAGCTGCGGCCTTCCATCTCCACGTACTTGCGGAACAGCAGGGTCTGGATGATCGAGGCGTAGGTCGAGGGACGGCCGATGCCGTACTCTTCCAGCGCCTTCACCAGCGCCGCTTCGGTGAAGCGCGGCGGCGGCTGGGTGAAGTGCTGCTCGGCCAGGATGCGTTCCAGCGGCACGCGGTCGCCGGGCTTCATCGCCGGCAGCTTGCGGCCTTCGTCCTCGTCCTCGGCGCTCTTGTTGTCCTTGCCTTCCTCGTACACAGCCAGGAAGCCGGGGACCACCACGGTGGTACCGCTGGCCCGGAACACGTGTTCGCTGCCGGCCGACAGGTCGACGCTGACGGTGTTGAGCGTGGCCGGGATCATCTGGCAGGCCACCGCACGCTTCCAGATCAGCTCGTACAGCTTGCGCTCGTCGTCGGTCAGGAAGCGGGCCACCTGCGACGGGGTACGCAACGCCGAGGTCGGACGCACCGCTTCGTGCGCTTCCTGGGCATTCTTGGACTTGGTCTGATAGGTGTTGGGCTGGTCCGGCAGCGAGGCGATGCCGTAGTCGCGGGCGATCACGTCGCGGATCTCGGCTAGCGCGTCCTGCGACAGGTTGACCGAGTCGGTACGCATGTACGAGATCAGGCCGACCGTGCCTTCGTCGCCGATCGCCACGCCTTCGTACAGCTTCTGCGCCACCTGCATCGTCTTGCGGGTGGTGAAGCCGAGCTTGCGCGAGGCTTCCTGCTGCAGCGTGGAGGTGGTGAACGGCGGCGCCGGGCGGCGCTTGCGCTCCTTGCTGGCGACGTCGGTGACGTGCAGCGCGCCCTGCGCGGCCTGCTGGATGCGCAGGCGCGCAGATTCGGCGGTGTCGCCGTCGGTGATGGTGAACTGCTCGAACTTCTGCCCGTCGAGCTTGATCAGCTTGGCGTTGAAGTGCTGCGAGGGATGCGCGCAGTCGGCGGCGATGGACCAGTACTCGCGGGCGATGAAGGCTTCGATCTCCTCCTCGCGCTCGACGATCATGCGCAGCGCCGGCGACTGCACGCGGCCGGCGGACAGGCCGCGCTGCACCTTGCGCCACAGCACCGGCGACAGGTTGAAGCCGACCAGGTAGTCCAGCGCGCGGCGCGCCTGCTGCGCATCGACCAGGTCGCCGGCGATCTGGCGCGGTTGCGCCATCGCTTCCTTGATCGCGCGCGGGGTGATTTCGGTGAACACCACCCGGTGCAGCGGCTTGCCCTTGAGCAGCCCGCGCTCCTGCAGGATCTCGGCGATGTGCCAGCTGATCGCCTCGCCCTCGCGGTCCGGGTCGGTCGCCAGGTAGATGTCTTCGGCCGCCTTGGCCGCCTTGGCGATGGCCTCCACGTGCTTCTCGTTCTTGTCGATCAGCGCGTAGCGCATCGCGAAGCCGTCGTCCGGATCCACCGCGCCTTCCTTCGGGATCAGGTCGCGCACGTGCCCATACGAGGCCAGGACGTGGAAATCCTTGCCGAGGTATTTGTTGATCGTCTTGGCCTTGGCGGGCGATTCGACGATGAGCAGGTGCTTGGACATGGCGGGTCGGGCTTCGATGGGCGTGGGCGGACGCCCTGGGGGCGGTAGGGTGGCGCAATTGCTCCGGTTAGTGAAGCGTTGCGGTCTCGCAGAGAAGCCGACGCCCGGGATGGAACCCCCGGGCGTTCAGCTACGGCGCTTATTTATTAGTGGGCATGTCCGGCGCCCGCTGTCAAGCCGGCGCCTGCCGGCCGGGCAGCCGCGCGCGCGGCTGCGGCGGTTCCCGGAGCTCGCCGCACTCAGTGCCAGCCGCCCTTGGCGGCCACGCCGATCGCCAGCGCCACCACCAGCAGCGCGGCTGCCGACAGCAGGCCGAACAGGGCCAGGATCACCACCGTGACCGTGCCGAGCTTGCGCTGCTGCCATTCCGGGTGGTCGGTGTAGGCCCACTTGTCCACCACCAGGGTGTCGCAGAGCATGTCGTGCAGGGCCTGCTTGCGCTCGGTGAAGGCCGCCATCAGCAGGCCGATGCCCAGGGTCAGGCTGCTCAGCATGAAGCCGAAGTAGCGGCCCACGCCGCGGGATACGGTGATGCGGCTGCCGTCGGTGCGCACCACCTTGATGCCGACCGCCATCTTGCCCAGCGTGGCCTGCTTGGTGGAGGCGTGGAACAGGCCGTAGTACAGCGCCGAGATCGCCATCGGCAGCAGGTACAGCAGGAGCAGCATGACGATGCCGGCGGCGGTGCCGAAGTCCGGCTGCTTGCCGAAGCCGGTGATCCCGAAGAAGCCCAGCATCACCACGAACTGGATCACGTTGGCGACGATGCCGACCAGGAACGCGTCGATCAGGTAGGCGGCCACGCGTTTCCAGAAACCGGCCTGCACCACCTCGCCGCCGCCGACCACCCGCGCGCCACCGTCGAGCACGGCGCTGGGCGCCGCGTAGGGCGACGCCGCCACGGCCGGCGCGGGCGCGGTCCAGGCGTCGGGGACGGTCGCGGCCGGGGGCGGAGGAGGAGTCTCTCCGTCAACCTCGATGGGGGCAATCGCTGGCGCCGGTGCCTGGGTCAGGCCGAGTTCGTCGACGAACTCGGCCAGGGTGCGCCATTCGCTCAGGCCCTCGCGCCAGACCAGGGTGGACAATCCGATCTCGCCGCGCTGGAAGCGCTGCTGCAGGTCGGCGGCCGCTAGCGGCCCATGGCGCTGCTGCGCTGCGTCGGCGTAGTACCACTCAGTCATTCTGTTCCCCGGGAGTTGCAGTCGAAAACGGTGTGCCGGTCAGCCGCCGCGGCAGTGCGCCGGCAGGACGCGGTCGTCCAGGTCGGAGCTGCAGCTCCAGGTGGACGTGCGCTCATCGTAGTCCAGCCACAGCGCTTTGCCATCCAGGCGTTTGTGGTCGGGCAGGTGCAGGGTGGCTTCCAGGCCGCAGTGGCCGTTGTCGAAGCGGCCGACCCGCACCTGTGCGATGGTGTCGCCGGCATAGCTCTGCGGCGCGCCGAAGCCGGTGTCGCCGTTGACCGCGCAGCGGTGCTCCTGCGCATTGAAGGCGGCGATCTGGTCCTTCAGCGGCGCCAGATGGTCGAGCGCCTGCGCGACCTTCGCGCGTGCCAGGTAGTCCTGGTAGGCGGGCAGTGCGATCGCCGCGGCGATGCCCAGGAACGCCACCAGCAGCACGCCGACGATGGTGCCGACGATGGCCGTGATCGCGCAGCCGGACAGGCCGCTGCGCGGCGCGGCGGTGGCAGCGGGGGCCACGGGAGCGGCCGCCTGGAGCGGTGGCGGCAAGGGCGGCGGGGTGGGCGCGTCGGGCAGGCCCAGCTCGGCGGCGACCGCGTGCAGCGGCCGCCACTCCGGCAGGCCTTCGCGCCAGACCAGGGTCTCGCGCTGCAGGCGGCCGTCGTGCAGGCGTTCCAGCAGGGCGGGCGCCGGCAGCGGGCCGTGCCGCTCGCGCGCGGCATCGACGTAGTACCAGATCGACAATGGGGAGGTGTCTTCGTGCATCCGTGCGCGACCGTCAGCGACTCAGTGAACCGGCTCCGGCTCGTCGACGAACATCTGCGTTTCCATCCACGCGTACGCCGCCTCGGCACCAGGCTGGTTGAACAGCACCATCAGCACCACCCACTTGAGGTCGTCCAGATCCAATTCGTCCTGGTCCAGGGCCATCGCCCGGTCCAGCACCAGCTCGCGCTGGTCGCTGTCGAGGATGCCGTGCTGCTCCAGGAACAGCAGGAAGCCGCGGCATTCCACGTCGAGCTTGTCCAGTTCCGGACCGTGGTAGATGCGGATCGGGCCATCGATGCGCGGCTGCGCCACGGCCGGGCGCTGGTCGGCCAGGGCGTCGAGCCAGTCGAACGCCTTGCTGATCTCGGTGGGGCTGAAACCGGCCTGGATCAGGCCATTCTGGAGGGAGTCGCGATCGCGGACCGGATCCGCGTCTTCGCTGAAATAGTGTTCGAACAGGTACAGCAGGACATCCAGAATGCTCTCTTTCATTGCCCCTCGGCCTGCGTCGCGAGACGCTGTGGAGGTGAAGAAACTAGGGTTTGCGGGTGTAACGACCGCGTTCGACCGCCACGTAGCCATCCAGTTCCATGGCCAGCAGCATGGAGGACGCCGCTGCGGCCGTCAATCCGCTGCGTGCGATCACTGAATCCATACAGATGGGGTCGTGGCCCAGCGCCTGCCACAAGCGCTGGTAGTCGGGGTGGGGGAAGACCGGTGTGGCCGCGCGCGCGGTGCTGGCTCCCTGTGTGGGGACGTTCAGGCGCCCGCGCAAGGCGTCGGCCAGTTCGGCGGCCAGGGGCGCGACCCCGGCCAACACCTCCTCGGCGCTTTCCACCAGCCCGGCGCCGTCGCGGATCAGCCGATGGCAGCCGCGCGCCAGCGGATTGTGGATCGAGCCGGGCAGGGCGAATACCTCGCGCCCGGCCTCGGCGGCCAGCCGCGCGGTGATCAGCGCGCCGGAGCGGGTGGCCGCCTCGATCACCAGGGTTGCCAGGCTCAGCCCGGCGATGATCCGGTTGCGCGCCGGGAAGTGCCCCGCCCGCGCCGGCGTGCCGGGCGGGTGCTCGCTGACCACCGCGCCGCGTTCGGCGATCTGGCGGCGCAGGGCGGCATGCTGGCGCGGGTAGGCCAGGTCGGGGCCGGTGCCGACCACTGCCACGGTCAGCCCGTCCGCGCGCGACAGCGCCGCCCGATGCGCGGCGGCATCCACGCCGCTGGCCATGCCGCTGGTCACCGCAAAGCCGGCTGCGGCTAGGGCCAGGGCGAAGCTGTAGGCGTTGTCGCGGCCGCCGGCGCTGGGGGCGCGGCTGCCGACCACGGCCACGGCCGGGTGCCACAGCACCGTGGGATCGCCGTCCACGTACAGCGCCAGTGGCGGATTGGGCGTGCGCCGCAACAGGGCCGGGTAGTCGGCATCGTGGCAGCCGAGCAGGTGCCGGCCTGGTTGCGCCAGCCAGTGCTCGGCGGTGTCCAGCGCGGCGCAATCGGGTCGCTGTAGCGCGGCGATCTGCACTGCGTCCAGGCCGGCGGCCTGCCAGCCGGCGGGACCGGCGGCCAGCGCCGCGGCCGGGCTGCCGTGTTGCTCCAGCAGCAGCCGGCGTGGGGCGCTGGCGCCGCCGGCCAGCGACAGGCGCAGCAGGGCCGGATCGGCGGGTGTGTGGACAGGGGCGATGGCCTGACTGGACATGCGCCCAGGCTAGGCCGCAGACGCAGACGGCGCCCTCGGGCGCCGTCTGCAATCGCTGTAGGGAGAGTCCCCAGTCGCGGGTCAGCGTGCGTCCGGGTGCTTGACGTCGTAGCCGATCCGGGTCGGCTTGATGCCGTCCATCACCAGCGCGTAGCTGACCTTGTCGAAGGTGCGGAACACCATCGCGTGCGCGGCGAACTCGTCCGGCAGCGCCACGGTGCCGCTACCGCCGGTGAAGCCGTCGTCGGCGCGGGAGGTGTTGGGGTGGCGTACGCGGTCGTTGACCCGGGTGCCGTGTCGCCACAGCGACACCACGGTGCCGTTGTCGATGCCTTCGCGGCGGCCGCCGGAGATGGCGATCACGTCGCGCGGGCCGGCCGCGCTGAACGCGTCGGCCACCGCCAGTACGCGCAGGCCGGCGGCCATCGCCTGCTCGGACGGCGGATGCGGCACGAACTGCAGGTCGTAGGGCTGCGCCTCGACCGGAATCAGGCGGTCGCCGGCGCGCACTTCGCGGGCGTTGTCCTGCAGCAGCAGACCGGTGGCCTGGCGGCCGTCGGCGGATACGCGGGCGACGGTGCCGATGTTGACCTGGGCCAGTTCGTAGCCGAGGGTCTCGCGGCGCTTGTCCGGCGGCACGAAGGTCTGCCACAGGTTGCCGCTGCCGGGGATGCTGCGGCCTTCGGCGTCGAGGTCGTCGCTGAGCTTGGGCAGCAGGTAGCGCACGGTCGGGCGGACCACGGCGTAGCGCTGGCCGGCCTGGGCCTGGCCGAGGCCGACCGCGTAGACCAGTTGCCCGTCGGTGGCGCGCAGGCGGTTGTCTTCGGTGCCGACCACATAGGGCAGGTTGTCGATGCGGTCGACCACGCGCAGGTTCTTCAGGAACGGCTCCACCTGCGCCAGCGGGATCGCGTCGATCGGCGCGTCCTGGCGCGGGCCCGGCTTGACCTCGGCATGCGCCACCCGGTCCAGGTAGGCCAGGCTGAGCACGTCGCCGGGGTAGATCAGGTGCGGGTTGTGCACCTGCGGATTGGCCTGCCAGATTTCCGGCCACAGCCAGGGCTTGCCGAGGAAGCGTCCGGCGATGTCCCACAGCGTATCGCCCTTGCGCACCACGTAGGTGTCGGGGTGTTCGGCGGCCATGCTGGCGGAAGCAGCGTAGGTCGCCACGGTGAGCATCGCCACGGCGACGACCGTACGGAGTCGATTGAACATGAGCGCGAAGCCTGATTCCCCAACAGGTTCGCGCACTATAGTGCAGAACCCTGGTGCGGGCGCAAGCGGCGGGCGCAGAAACGGGTAGAATCCGCAGGTCTTGCCGAATCGTCCGGCGCCCCCATCTTGGGTACCGCTATGGCCCTGCTCCCCATTCTCGAATTCCCCGATCCGCGCCTGCGTACCAAGGCGGTGCCGGTCGACGCCGCCGAAGTCACCTCCGCGGCCTTTCAACGCCTGCTCGACGACATGTTCGAGACCATGTACGACGCGCCCGGCATCGGCCTGGCGGCCAGCCAGGTCGACGTGCACAAGCGCTTCATGGTCATCGACGTCAGCGAGGAGAAGAACGCCCCGCAGGTGTTCATCAACCCGCAGATCGTGCAGCGCGACGGCGAACAGGTGTACCAGGAAGGCTGCCTGTCGGTTCCCGGCATCTACGCCGACGTGGCCCGCGCCGACGCCATCACCGTGCGCTACCTGGACCGCCAGGGTCAGCCGCAGGAACTGAGCACCGACGGCCTGCTGGCGGTGTGCGTGCAGCACGAGATGGACCACCTCGACGGCAAGCTGTTCGTCGACTACCTGTCCCCGCTCAAGCGCGAAATGGTGCGCAAGAAGCTGGCCAAGGCGCGCAAGCACGTGGCCTGACGGCCGGGATTCGGGAATCGGGATTGGGGATTCGTCAGAGCGAATCGCACCCTTCCGGTTGCCGATCCTGCCGTTGCGAATCCCCACTCCCCAATCCCGAATCCCAGCCCAATGAAACTCGTCTTCGCCGGTACGCCGGACTTCGCCGTGCCGTCGTTGCGCGCGGCTGCGCAGCGCCATGAAGTGGTTGCGGTCTACACCCAGCCGGACCGGCCCGCCGGGCGCGGCCGCGGGCTGACCCCGTCGCCGGTCAAGCTGGAAGCGGTGGCGCGCGGCATCCCGGTGCTGCAGCCGCAGACGCTGCGCGCGCCGGAGACCTTGCAGGCGCTGCGCGCGCTGCAGCCGGACCTGATCGTGGTGGTGGCCTACGGGCTGATCCTGCCCAAGGCGGTGCTGGCGATCCCGACCCATGGCTGCTGGAACGTGCATGCCTCGCTGCTGCCGCGCTGGCGCGGCGCCGCGCCGATCCAGCGCGCGATCGAGGCCGGCGACAGCGAGACCGGGGTGTGCCTGATGCAGATGGAAGCGGGCCTGGATACCGGCCCGGTGCTGTTGTCGCAGCGGACCCCGATCGGTGCCGACGAGACCGGCGGGCAGTTGCACGACCGCCTGGCCGCGCTCGGCGCGCAGGTGCTGGCCGACGGTCTGGGCCTGCTGCGCGCCGGCCTGCGCCCGGTGGCGCAGCCGCAACCGGAGGCCGGCGTCACCTACGCGCACAAACTGGACAAGGCGCAGGCGCGGTTGGACTGGCAGCAGCCGGCGGCGCAGCTGGCGCGGCAGGTGCGCGCCTTCGATCCGTGGCCGGTCGCCGAGGCGATGCTGGCCGGCGAGCGGGTGCGGGTGCACGGCGCGATCGCGCTGGACCTGGCCCACGGGCAGCAGCCGGGCACGGTGCTGACCGCGTCCAAGCAGGGCATCGACATCGCCTGCGGCCAGGGCGCGCTGCGCCTGCGCGTGCTGCAGCGCGACGGCGGCAAGGCGATCACCGCCGCCGACTACCTCAACGCACGGCGCGACCTGCCGGTCCTGGCCTGAGACGTCGACCATGCCTGCGTACGCCGCGTTGGGCCTGGCAGGCGCGGCTGTGGCCGCCTCCGCGCTGCGGCGCGGGCGGGTGTTTGCCACGTCGCGCATTCCCGCCATCCGCACGTGCAACCACGACACGGCATGCGCGCTGATGCCTGACACCTCCTGGAGCGCCCGCCGATGACCGCGATGCCCGCCGCTGCGTGGCCGCCGGGCGTGGCCCCGCGGGTGGTCGCCGCCCGCGTGCTGGCCGCGGTGATCGACCGCGGCCGCTCGCTCAAGGCAGAACTGGCCGCCGCGTTGCCGACGCTGCCGGATCCGCGCGACCGCGCGCTGGTCGAGGCGATCTGCTTCGCCGTGCTGCGCCGCCGCCCGGCCTACGAGGCGGCGCTGCGCATGTGGCTGCAGAAGCAACTGCCGCAGCGCGACGCCGAACTGCGCGGCCTGCTGCTGGCCGGCTTCGCCCAGCTCGATGCGCTGGGCCTGGCGCCGCACGCGGCGCTGTCGGCGACGGTGGAGGCGACGCGCGCGCTGGATCGGCCGCGCCAGGCCGGGCTGGTCAACGCGCTGCTGCGGCGCGCGCTGCGCGACGGGCTGCCGGCGGTGGCCGCCGACGCGGGCTGGCCGCTGTGGCTGCGCGACGCGCTGCGCGCCGACTGGCCGCAGCAGGCCGAGGCGATCTTCGCCGCCAGCCAGCAGCCGGCGCCGCTGTGGCTGCGGGTCAACCGCCAGCGCGGTACCCGCGACGCCTATCTGCAGGAGCTGGCCGCGGCCGGCATCGCCGCGCAGGCGTCGCCGCTGCTGGCCGATGCGATCCGCTTGGAGACGCCGCTGGCGGTGGGCGCCCTGCCGGGCTTCGCCGACGGGCGTGTGTCGGTGCAGGACGGCGCGGCGCAACAGGTCGCCGACGTGCTGGCGCCGACGCCGGGTGCGCGCGTGCTCGACGCCTGCGCGGCGCCCGGCGGCAAATCCGCGCACCTGCTCGAACGCGATCCCAGTCTGCGCCTGACCGCGCTGGACATGGATGCGCGGCGCCTAGCGCGGGTCGGCGAGACCTTCGCGCGCACCGGCGCCGGTGCGCAGGCGCAGCTGCAGGTCGCCGACGCGGCGCAGCCGCAGGACTGGTGGGACGGCGTGCCGTTCGACGCGGTGCTGCTCGACGCGCCGTGTTCGGCCACCGGCATCGTGCGCCGCCAACCGGACGTGCTGCTGCATCGCCGCCGCGAGGACGTGACCGCCCTGCAGGCGCTGCAGGTGCGCCTGCTCGACGCCGCCTGGCAGGTGCTGCGGCCGGGCGGGGTGCTGGTCTACGCGACCTGCTCGCTGCTGCAGGACGAGAACGCGCGGCAGGTGCAGGCCTTGCTGGCGCGGCAACCGGGCGCGGCGCTGGAGGATCCAGGCGCGGCCTGCGGGCATGCTTCCGGCGGCGGCCGTCAGCGCTTCCCCGGCGAGCAGGACTGCGACGGTTTCTACTACGCAAGGTTCCGCAAGACGGCATGAACCGGCCCCGGTATCATCGCGTCCCATGCTGAAGACCCGCGCCTCCCGAGAGTTCTGGTTGTTGGCCATCCTGGCCGTGCTGGTGCTCGGCGCCGGCCTGGGCCTGCGCGATCCGCACCCGGCCGACGAGCCGCGTTTCGCGCTGGTCGCCAAGCAGATGGTGGAGAGCGGCAACTGGCTGTTCCCGCACCGCGGCAACGAGCTGTACTCGGACAAGCCGCCGATGCTGATGTGGCTGCAGGCCAGCTTCTACACGCTGTTCGGCAACTGGCGGGTGGCGTTCCTGCTGCCGTCGCTGCTGGCCGGGCTGGGCACGCTGGCCTGCGTCTACGATCTCGGCCGGCGGCTGTGGACGCGCCGCGTCGGCATGTATGCGGCCTACGCGCTGCTGTTCGCCTTCCACTTCACGTATCAGGCGAAGAAGGCGCAGATCGACCCGTTGGTGGTGTTCTTCATCACCCTGGCCAACTACGCGCTGCTGCGCCACCTGTTGCGCGGGCCGGACTGGCGGCTGTGGGCGCTGGGCTGGTTCGCCGCTGGCCTGGGCACCATCACCAAGGGCGTGGGCGTGCTGGCGCTGCTGATGCTGCTGCCGGCCGCGGCGGCGTCGCTGGCGCACTGGCGCGGGGTCCGGGTCGGCCTGCGCGATCCGCGCTTCTGGCTGGGGCCGCTGGCGTTCCTGGCGGCGGTGTCGATCTGGCTGGTGCCGATGGTGGTCACCGCGCTGTCGAGCAACACACCCGAGTACCGCGCTTATCTCAACGACATCCTGTTCCGGCAGACCGCCGGGCGCTATGCCAAATCCTGGGACCACGCGCACGGGCCGCTGTACTTCTTCGGGGTGATGCCGAGCATGTGGCTGCCGGTGCTGCTGGCGCTGCCGTGGGCGATCCCCGCCTGGGCGCGGCGCCTGCGCCGGCGCGATGCCCGCTATCTGCTGCCGCTGGCCTGGTGGGCGCTGGTGGTGCTGTTCTTCTCGATCCCGACCGGCAAGCGCGACGTCTACGTGCTGCCGGCGCTGCCGATGCTGTGCCTGGCGATGGGGCCGCTGATCCCGGGGCTGTTGCGCAAGACCGGGGTCAAGCGCCTGCTGCTGGCGTTCACCGCGCTGCTGACGCTGGCGCTGGGCGGCGTCGGCGCGGCGATCCTGCTGGGACACGGCTTCCGCGCGCGGATGATGGAAGACCGCGGCATCGATCTGGCGACCGTGCAGGTGCTGGCCTGGATCCTGCTGGCGATCGGCCTGTGGGGCGTGGCCAGCCTGGCCGCGTTCGCACGGCGCCGCCCGGAACTGGCGACGGTCTCGACCCTGACCATGGTCTGGGTGATGGCCGGTTTGCTGGTGTATCCGCTGATCAATCTGTCCAGCTCCGCGCGCGGGGTGATGGAGTCGGTCGGGCGCCGCATCGGCCCGGATGCCGAACTCGGCCTGGTCGCCTGGAAGGAGCAGAACCTGCTGATGGCCGATCGCCCGGCGACGACCTTCGGCTTCGTGGTGCCCTGGGACGAGCAACTGCGCCGCGGCATCGCCTGGCAGGCGCAGGCGCCGCAGCGGCGCTGGCTGCTGGTGCAGGAGGCGGCGATGCTGGGCTGTGTGGACCGCAACGCGAGCACCCTGGCCGGCGTGTCCAACCGGCGCGACTGGTGGCTGGTCCCGGCCAGTGCGATACACGGCCACTGCGTGGTCACCCAGGACGACCGCGACCGCCTGCGCGAGCAGGACAAGGACCGCTTCGAATGAGCCGCATCCGCGCGTTGCGGCGGCGTGGCGCGGGTGCCGCTGGCGCCCGGCGCGCTGCGCGGGCAGGGAGACGCGCGTGCCGCCACGCCTGATCCGGGTCATCAGCCGCGACAACGGCGGCGGCCTCAGCCGCGACCTGCAGGTGGTCGCCGACATCCTGCGCGACACCGGCAAGTACCAGGTCGAGGTGCTGGGCTTCGGCACCGTGCGCATCGCCAACCGCCTGCGCGAACTGCGCCTGTTCCTGCGCAGCCTGCTGTTCGGGCGCGCCGACCTGCAGATCTTCCTGGAGCGGGTGTATCCGCGTTGCCTGGGCAACGGCCTGCGCAATGCCTTGATCCCCAACCCGGAGTGGTTCCGGCACAAGTGGCTGCGCTGCCTGCCGCGCTTCGCGCAGGTGCTGTGCAAGACCCGCCAGGCCGAACAACGTTTCTCCACGATGGCGCCGACCGCCTTCATCGGCTTTTGCAGCGACGACTGCTACCGTCCTGAGGTCCCACGCGAACGCGCCTGCCTGCATGTGGCCGGGCGCAGTTCGGCCAAGGGCACCGCGCTGCTGCTGCAGACCTGGGCGCGGCACCCCGAGTGGCCGCGGTTGACCGTGGTACAGAGCGCAAAGAAGTCCCATCCGATCGAGGCCGAGAACATCGATTACCTGACCGGCTACCTGGACCAGCAGGAACTGCGGCGGCTGCAGAACGCGCACCGCTTCCACCTGTGTCCGTCCGAGGTGGAGGGCTTCGGCCACTACATCATGGAAGCGCTGAGCGTCGGCGCGGTGGTGATCACCACCAACGGTGCGCCGATGAACGAGCTGGTGAGCGCCGAGCGCGGCGTGCTGATCGACCCGGTCGGCGAGGGCCCGGACAACTTCGGCGTGCGCTACCGGATCGAGGCTGCCGGCCTCGAGCAGGCGATGGCGCAGGCGCTGGCGCTGTCGCCGATGCAGTGCGACGCCCTGGGCACGGCCGCACGCGGCTTCTTCGAGACGCGCCGGCGCGAGTTCGGCGAGCGCCTGCGCGCGGCGGTGGCCGACCTGCTCGGGGAGGCGACGCCGTCCGGTCAGCCCGCCAGCCGCGGCGCCGATCGCGAACAGGTCAGGCCGGGTTAGGGGAGCGCCCCGGATCATCGCCGACCACCCCACCCCACGGCCTTCCCTTCTTGTCCCAGCCCATCGCGCCACGCCATGCCGTTTCCGCGTTCTCCCGCCAGTTCCTGGCAGAGCGCGGCGCGGCGCTCGCGCTGCTGTGCCTGCCGGCGCTGGTGATCAGCATCCCCAGCGGCCTGCTGCCGTTCGGCCTGCTGCTGCTGGCCACCAGCCTGCTGGCCCTGCGGCGGCTGCGCCAGGCGGTGACGCCGATGCAGCCGTCGCTGCGCTGGCTGTGGATCCTGGCGCTGTTGGTGATCGGGCTGTCGCTGTGCTCGGTGCTGTACTTCGGCCAGCCGTTGAAGGACATCGACAACCGTACCCGCTTCCTGGTGCTGCCGTGGGCGGCGCTGTGGACCTATGCGCTGCGGCCGCCGCAGCGCCTGCTGTGGTGGGGCGCGCTGCTCGGCATCTTCGCCGCGCTGGTGCTGGCCAGCGTGCAGGTGTTGCAGGGCCAGCCGCGCGCCGAGGGCTGGACCAACGCCATCGTGCTGGCCGACGTGGTGCTGATGCTGATGGTGCTGGCGGTGTTCTGCCGGCCGCGCGGCCAATGGCCGTGGGCCGTGGCCGCGGTGGTGGCCGGCGGCATCGTCATCCTGCTCAGCGGCAGCCGCGGCGTGTGGCTGGGCGTGCTGTTGCTGCTGGTGGTCAGCGCGCTGTGCCTGCGCTGGCGCGACAGCGCGACGCGGCTGATGATCCTGGGCGCGTGCACCGCGCTGGCGGCCGTGCTGGTGCTGAGCGTGCCGGCGCTGACCAAGCAGACCCGCCTGGCCGAACTGCATCACGACGTGCAGCGCTACGAACGCGGCGACAGCGATTCCTCGGCCGGCGCGCGCATCGAGCGCCTGCAGGTGGCGGCGGCGACTTTCGTCGAACACCCCGTGGTCGGGGTCGGCGTGGGCCGCTTCGACAATGCCATGCTGCGCCTGCCGGACTGCCGCAAGGGCTTCGTCGAGCGCTGCCACCTGGGCCATGCGCACAACGACCTGGCCGAGTGGAGCGCGACCCAGGGCCTGCCCGGCACCATGCTGATCCTGATGGTGTACGGCGTGCCGCTGTGGCTGCTGCTGCGCCTGTACCGGCGCCGGCCGCAGCCGCATTTCCATGGCGCCGCGGCGGCCGGGATCATGGTGGTGGCGGCCTACATCCTGTGCGGCATGACCCAATCGATGTTCGCGCACCAGGTGAGCACCGGCTTCTACGTGGCGTTGGTCGGCGTGCTGATCGGGCTGGCCGCGCGCGAGGCGGTGCCGGCACCGGGCGCTGAAGGCGCCGCGCGAAGCCGGTAGACTGCCGATCCCGCATCGCCGGGCGGCGCGGCGCCTGGCGCCGGCCGCCGGCACCGCGCCTGACTTCCGGATACCGCGCGCCATGGCCGACGCTGCCGCCGCCACCTTGCCGTTGAGCCTGGTGGTGATGACCTACAACGAGGCCGCCAACATCGCGCGCTGCCTGGACAGCGTGCCGTTCGCCGCCGACAAGCTGGTGGTGGACTGCGGCAGCACCGACGACACCGTGGCGATCGCCCGAGCGCACGGCGCGCGCGTGGTCGAGCAGGCCTGGCTGGGCTTCGGCCCGCAGCGCAACTTCGCCTCCACCCAGGCCGCGCACGACTGGATCCTGGTGCTGGACGCGGACGAGTTCCTGTCCGACGCGCTGCGTGCCGAGTGCCTGGCGCGGTTGCCGCCACTGCTCGCCGAGGACCGCGTGGATGCGGTGTGGCTGCGTCGCAGCACCTGGTACATGGGCGCGCCGATGCGCTGGTACAAACCCATGGTCGGCGAGCGCCTGGCGCGGCTTTACCACCGCGGACGCGCACGCTGGAGCGATGCGCGGGTGCACGAGTCGCTGCGCTTCGCCGGCGCCAGCGCCGAGTTCGCACCGCCGTTCAACCATCTGCACAATCCGACCCTGGTGCACAAGCAACTCAAGGTGCTGCGCTACGCCGAACTCAAGGCGCTCGGCTGGCGCGACAAGCGCAAGCCGGTGAGAATGTGGCAGAGCCCGTTCGTGTTCGCCGGCGCCTTCCTCAAGGACTATCTGCTGCGGCTGGCGTTCCTCGACGGCTGGCGCGGCTTCGTGGTGGCGCAGACCGCGGCCAGCTACGCGCTGTACAAGCGCGTGCGCTACTACGAGATGCAGATCAACCCGGCGTCGGTGGAGCAGGCGCGGGCGCAACTGCAACGGCACGATCTGGAGCACTGATGAGCAAGCACTATCTGCTGTACGGGTCCGAGCGCTACGCGCTGGCGATCTTGCGTCCGCTGCAGGCGGCGATCCGCGCGCGCGGCGACGACGCAGCGTGGTTCTTCGACGGCCCCGGCGCCGAGGATCTGAGCGCCGACGAGCGCCACCTGGCGACGGTGGAGGAGGTGCTGGCGTGGAATCCGTACGCGGTGATCACCTCCAGCAACGCGGTGCCGCATTTCTTCCCGGGCGTGAAGGTCGAGACCTTCCACGGCTTCGATGCCGGCAAGCCGCGGCACATCTACGTGCGCGGCTTCTTCGATCTGTACTGCACCACCGGCCCGCGCGACACCGCGGCGTTCGGTGCGCTGGCGCGCAAGCTCGGTCACTTCGCGGTCAAGGAGACCGGCTTCCCCAAGATCGACCCGTTCATGCGCGAGATCGGCGCGGAGCTGGCGCCGGTGCGGCAGCCGCCGGTGATCCTGTACCACTCCACGTTCTCGCCGTCGTGGAGCGCGGCCGGCATCCTCTACGACGAAGTGGCGCGGCTCTCGCGCAGCGGGGAATGGCGCTGGATCGTCACCTTCCATCCGAAGATGGACCCGGCGATGGTCGCCCGCTACCGCGCGCTGGAGAGCGAGTACCTGCACTTCGCCGACAACGACAACATCCTCGAACTGTTCCCGCAGGTGGACATGATGTGCTCGGACACCTCGTCCGCGCTCAACGAGTTCCTGCTCACCTACAAGCCGGTGGTGACCTTCAAGAACCGGCGTCCGGGGCCGCAGCTGATCGACATCGACGATCCGGCGCAGTTCGAGCCGGCGATCCGCCGCGCGCTGCAGCGGCCGCCGGAACTGATGGCGGCGATCCGCGAGTTCGCCGATGGCCTGCATCCCTACCGCGACGGCCAGTCCAGCGAGCGCGTGCTGCGCGCGATCGACGACTTCGTCGCCGAGGGCGCGCGCAACCCGCGGCGCAAGCCGCTGAACCTGTGGCGCAAGCTGAAGATCCGCCGCCGCATCGGCTACTGGGGCCGCGGCGCGCGTCGCTGACGCGCAGCGCCGCCGCGCGCGCTCACCAGCGCAGCCGTCGCTGCGCCAGCGCTGCGCCCAGTTGCTCGTACAGCGCCCGCGCCTGCGCGTCCGGCAGTAGCCGCATGCGCAGCGGCGGTTCGCCGTGGCGGGCGCCGGCGGTGTCCAACCACAGGGTCGCGGTGCCGCACCAGCGGTCCAGCGGCGAACGGCTCAGGTGCAGCGTCTGCAGCTTGTCCAGTTCGGCCAGCCGCCACCAGCGCCGCCACCAGCCGCCGCGCACCGCCACGTAGCGCGCGTCCAGCGCATAGCCCATGCGCTGCGCCTGGCGCCAGGACTTGAACGCCGACCACGGCAGCCACAACAGCAGCAGCGCGGCCCAGGCACCGAGGGTGGGCCACAGCCCCGCGCACAGCAGCGGCACCAGCAGCAGCGCCGGCAGCCACAGGCGCCACCAGTGGCGCGTGGCGATGCCGTGCCAGTGCGCCGGCGGCCAGGCGATCTGCGGCAGCAGCCGCTGCAGCAGCGCGTCGCAGGCGGCCGGCGTGGCCAATGGCGCCAGTTCCGTCAGCGCGTGGTCGTGCCCGTGCCCGTGGTGCGACTGGATCACCGCGGTGTCGATGTGCAGGCTGCGCCGCCGCAGCAACCGCTGCAGCACGCTCTCGTGCAGGGTCCAGGCCTGGATCCGGCGCCGCGCCACGCTGCTGCGCAGCCGCGTCAGCAGGCCGCGCTCCACGGTCAGCCGGCGCTCGCTCTCGCTCAGCCGGAAGCCGTGGTACTGCACCAGCGCCAGCCCCATCGACAAGGCGCGCATCAGCAGCAACAGCGTCGCCAGCATCATGGCGAAGGTGACCGTGCCGGCCATCCAGCCCAGTTCCAGGTGCGTGGCGTAGCCGAACAGTTGCCGCCCGTAGTGCTCGATCGCGTTGGAGATCATGCGCTCGGGGAACAGGTGGTAGGTGGCGCCGAACGCGGTGAGCAGCACCACCATGCCGCGGTTGGAGATCAGGCCCTGGCGCAGCACCTCGGCGGTGGGCAGCGCCAGCAGCAGTTCGCTGTCCGGCGCGGCAGCGGGCGCGGCGCTGGCGTCAGAGGTGTTGGCATGCTCGGCGGCGGGCGCGCGGTGGCGGATCTGCTGTTCCAGCGCCAGCGCCTGGTCCAGCCGCAGCACCCGCATCTGCGCCTCGGGCTTGGTGCCGCCGGCCGATTCCAGGCGTACCTCGGCCACGCCGAACAGCCGGTGCAGCAGCGACTGGTGCACCACCACGTTGTGGATGCGCGCGAACGGGATCTCGCGCAGGCTGCGTTCCAGCCAGCCGCTGCGGATGCTCAGGCTGTCGTGGCCGATGCGGTACTGGTAGGTGAGATAGCGCAGCAGCGACACCGCCACCAGCCCGCTGCACACCGCCAGCATCACCAGGTGGTCGGCGTGATCGCGATGGCCGTCGCGGCTGCCGAACACCAGCAGCGCCAGCAACGGCAGCAGGAAGTGCCTGAGGTGCTGCAGCAGCACGAACAGCCACGACCACGGATGCAGGCGCCGCACCGGCGTGGTGTGTTCGGCGTCGGCCAGGTCGCTCACAGCGCGTCGTCGTCGTGGTCGAGCTGGTGTGCCAGGCGCTCGCGCAGGCGCTCGGCGTCGGCCTGATCCAGCCCGGGCACGGCGACCGCGGTATGGCGGGTGCCGGCGGTGTGCACGACCAGGGTGGCCAGGCGCAGGGCGCGTTCCAGCGGGCCGCGGCGCAGGTCCAGGTGCTGCACGCGCGAGATCGGGACGTGCGTCTCGCTCTGCCACAGGCGCCCGCGGAACACGTCCAGGCCCTGGGCATTCAGCCGCCAGCGGATGCGCCGGTGGCGGACGAAGCCGATCCAGGCGCCGCACAGGCTGCCCAGCGCCGCCGCCACGGCGCCCAGGGCCAGCGCATGCAGGCTGTGCAGGCTGAGGCCGACGATGGCGGCGGCGACCACCAGGCTCAGCCCGAGCATGCAGCCGCCGCCGAGCGCGGCCAGCCAGGCGCCGCGCAACGGCACCGGCTGCCAGTCCGCCGGCGGCCAGTCCGCGGGCGCCTGGACGGCGGCGGGAGCGCTGGGCGCGGGTGCGGCGGGGGAGTCGTCCATGGGCGGCGGTGCGATCACGTCGGGGTCTCGGGGCGCGGGCGCGCGGCGTGGCCTGCGATCCTAACGCGGCGATGGCGGGCGTGCGCTGCCCGCGGTGCGGTTCGGTCCCGATCGGGGGCGGTGCGGGGCGCTGAGCCGCGCCCGTGGGTCAGCGCGCTGCGCGCAGCAGCGCGTCCACGTCCAGCGCGTGGCCGGCGCGGGTGGCCTTGGTGCGCAGGTAGCCTTCGTTCTCGGCGGTGATGGTGCCGGTGACCGGGATGCGCTCGGTCACCTCGATGCCGGCCGCACGCAGGCGCTCGGCCTTGTTCGGGTTGTTGGTGAGCAGGCGCACGCGGCGGATGCCGAGTCCGCGCAGCATCGCCACGGCGCTGCCGTAGCGGCGTTCGTCGGCGCCGAAGCCCAGTTGCGCGTCGGCGTCGATGGTGTCCAGGCCATCGTGCTGGTAGCCGTAGGCGCGCATCTTGGTGGCGATGCCGGTGCCGCGGCCTTCCTGGTCCAGGTACAGCAGCACGCCGCCGCCCAGCGCCTTGAGCTTGGCCAGGCCGTGCCGCAGCTGGTCGCCGCAGTCGCACTTAAGCGAGCCGAACAGGTCGCCGGTGAGGCAGGAGGAATGCACGCGCACCGGCACCGGCGCGCTCAGGTCGGGCTGGCCGATCACGATCGCGACCTGGTCGCGCTGCGCCACGCCGCCGCGGAACACCACGAATTCGCCGGGGCCCAGGTCGCGCAGCGGCACCTGGGTGCGGGTGACCAGGGTGTAGCTGTCGGAGGCGGCGAGGGCGCAGCCGTGTTCCAGGTCGTCCAGCCGCAGCGACTGGCAGCCCTGGAAGGCGCTGCTGTCCGCGCCCAGGTCTGCGGCGACCATCGCCGGCAGCAGCAGGCCCAGCCGCGCGATCTCGGCGGCGCCGGCATCCAGCGCGTCGCCGGGCTGCCACTGCGTGGGCACTGGTCCGTCGCGCAGGTAGGCCAGCGCCGCCAGCGCGTCGTAGGAGTGCCCGGCCAGTGCGATCCGCGCGCCTTGCGGCGCGTCCAGGCCCAGCATCTGCGCGCGCGGCGGGGTCACGAACAGGTAGTGCCGCTGCGCCGTGGCCTGGGCGAAGCCGAGGTAGGACGGTTCGGTGCTGCTGTCCAGCGCCATCACCGCGCGGGTGCGGCCGTTGCCGTCTTCGAGCAGGACCGGGCGCCCGGCACGCAGCTCCGATGCCGCGCGTTCGCTGCGGATCGCGGCAGGATCGCCGAAGGCGTGCGCGGAAGGGGCGGTGGGGCTGGTCATGCACGACTCCAGATGGGGGATCGGCGGCGCCGCTTCAAGGCTGCCGCATCCGGTCGCGGTGGCCCCGGCGCGGTGCCGGCAGGCGCGTGGCGCCCAAGCGCCATTGTCGCGCGCTTTGCCCGACGCGCCAGCCTGCAGGTGATGGAACGCACTGTGCCCGCTCGCGCGCGCCGCCGATGCAACCAAATCGGCGGCTGCGGCAACGCGCCGGCGTGGGTGAGGTGTGCACGTGCCGCCGGTTGCTTGCTACTGTGCGGCACCGCGTCCGCTCCGGCCCCCGCATGCAGCTCGTCGATTGCACCGAACCGCGCCACGCCATGGCGATCCTGGAGATCTTCAACGACGCCATCGTCCACTCCACCGCCCTGTACGACTACCGGCCGCGCCCGCCGGAGAGCATGGCGGCCTGGTTCGCGACCAAGCGCGCCGGCAACTTCCCGGTGCTGGGCCTGGAGGACGCCGATGGCACCCTGCTCGGCTTCGCCAGCTACGGCACCTTCCGCGCCTGGCCGGCGTTCAAGTACAGCGTCGAGCACTCGGTCTACGTGCACCGCGACCATCGCGGCCGCGGCGTTGGCCGACGCTTGTTGCAGGCGCTGATCGAGACCGCGCAAACGCGCGGCGTGCACGTGCTGGTCGGCGGCATCGACGCCAGCAACGCCGGCAGCATTGCCCTGCACGAGCAACTGGGCTTCGTGCATGCCGGCACCGTGCGCGAGGCCGGCTTCAAGTTCGGGCGCTGGCTGGACCTGGCGTTCTACCAGCGCATCCTCGCCGGTCCGGCGCAGCCGCACGACGATTAGCACGAGCTCGGCACGGACCGAGTGCTCTAGTGCGGATGGCGCTCGGTGGCATAGGGATTGGGTTCGGCCGGGTCCGGGCGCAGCGTGTAGCGCTTGTAGGTCCACTGGTACTGCGCCGGATCGCGCCGCGCCACCCGTTCCACGCCTTCGTTGAGCGCGCTGGCCGCGCGCAGCGGGTCGGCATCGGCGATGTCCGGTGGCGCCGGCTGCACGTGCAGGGCGAACTCCAGGTCGTTGCCGACGCGCTCGCACCAGGCGAACAGCACGGTCGCGCCGGTGCGCTCGGCCAGGCGGTTGACCAGGGTCATGGTCAGCGCCGGCACGCCGAAGAACGGCGCGAACACGCCGTCGCCGGCCTTGGGCTGCTGGTCGGGCAGGATGCCGACCGCGCCGCCGTCCTTGAGCGTCTTGAACAGCTGCCGCACCGCCGGGCCCTCGGCGCGCACCTGGCGCACCCGCTCGCCGCTGCGCACCAACTGCAGGAAGGCATCGCCCACCGCCGACTCCGGCGCGCGGTAGACGATGGCGATGTCGCCGCGCGAGGCCAGCCACTGGTTGAGCAGCTCCCAGTTGCCGAAATGCGGCGCGGCCACGATCACCCCGCGGCCGGCGGCCAGTGCCGCGTCGTACAGGTCCTGGCCGTGGCGCAGGCGCAGCCGCGCCAGGTTCTGTTCCGGCGGACGGGTCCACAGCGCCAGGGTCTCGAACGCCTGCCGCGCGGTCGAGCGCAGCACGTCGCGCTGCAGGGCCACGCGCTCGCTGGGCAGCAGCTCCGGATAGGCCAGCTCCAGGTTGCGCCGGACCACCCGGCTCTCGCGCGCATCCAGGCGCAGCCACAGCCCGGCCAGGCCGTCGGCCAGGCGGCGCAGCCACGGCCACGGCAGGCGCGCCACGGCGGCGGCGCAGCGGTACAGCAGGGAAGCGAGCGTGGCGGGTTTCATCGGCCCAGTTTATCCGCTCGGCGCATCTGGCCCGCCCGACCGGCATCGCGGATCGCGTCGGCTGTGTGCGCTGTCGCTTTCTCAATCGAGCCCATTCGGCGATGATGCCGCACGATCGCAACCGTTCGTCGCGGCGCAATCAATCCCCAATCCCCAATCCCCGCCCTATGCTCTCGCTGATCCAACGCGTCACCCAGGCCTCGGTCAGCGTCGATGGCGAGGTCGTGGGCCAGATCGGCCCCGGCCTGCTGGCGCTGGTGGCGGTGGAGCCGGGCGACGACGAGGCCAAGATCCGGCGCATGGCCGAGCGCCTGCTCGGCTACCGGGTGTTCTCCGACGACAGCGGCCGCATGAACCGCTCGCTGCGCGACACCGGCGGCGGCCTGCTGCTGGTCAGCCAGTTCACTCTGGCCGCCGACACGCGCTCGGGGATGCGGCCCAGTTTCACCACCGCGGCGCCGCCGGCCGAGGCTGAACGCGGCTTCAACCGATTGCTGGAGGTGTGCCGCGCGCAGCACCCGCCAGGGGTGGAAAGCGGCCGCTTCGGTGCCCATATGGTCGTCAGCCTGGTCAACGACGGCCCGGTCACTTTCCTGCTCCGGCCGTAGACGCCGGCGCGTTCCTGGCGGAGCCATTCAGGCTCCTCGTCCGGCAAGCGGCGGTCCGGGCTGTTATAATGCTAGGTTCACTCATTCACCTACCTGCCGGTGGCGCGAGCACTCATGGCCAACGAACGTCCTGCCCAGCAATCCGACATCAAGCAACTGATCAGCAAGGGCCTGGAACAGGGCTATCTGACCTACGCGGAAGTCAACGACCATCTTCCCGACGATCTGGTCGACCCCGAACAGATCGAAGACATCATCGGCATGATCAACGGCATGGGCATCGATGTCCATGAAGTTGCGCCCGATGCCGAAACCCTGTTGCTCAACGACGGCAACACCGGCAACCGCGAAGTCGACGACACCGCGGCCGAAGAAGCCGCGGCGGCGCTGACCGCGCTCGACACCGAAGGCGGCCGCACCACCGACCCGGTGCGCATGTACATGCGCGAGATGGGCACAGTAGAACTGCTGACCCGTGAAGGCGAGATCGCCATCGCCAAGCGCATCGAGGAAGGCCTCGGCCAGGTGCAGGCCGCGCTGGGCGCGTTCCCGCTGGCGGTGGAGACCCTGCTCGAGGACTACGAGCAGCACAAGGAAGGCAAGAAGCGCCTGGCCGAGATCGTGGTCGGCTTCAACGACCTGATCGAGGAGGAGCCGGCCCCGCCGGTCGCGGTGTCCGACGACGACAGCGCCACCGATGCCGATGCCGACGAGGATGACGACGACGACGTCGACACCGCCGAAGAGGATGCCGGCCCGACCGGTCCGGATCCGGCCGAGGTCGCGCGGCGCATGGAAGTGCTGGCCACCGAGTACGCCAAGTTCAAGAAGGCGCACGCCAAGAACGGCGCCGAGCACAAGCTGGTCACCAAGCTGCGCAACGACATCGCCGAGGTGTTCGTCACCCTGAAGCTGCCGCTGCCGCTGACCGACGTGCTGGTGCGCAAGCTGCGCGACACCATGGCCCAGGTCAAGGACCACGAGCGCCGCGTGCTGCATCTGGCCACCCACGTGGCGCGCATGCCGCGCAAGGACTTCATCCGTTCCTGGGAAGGCAACCAGACCAACGTGGCCTGGGTCGACGACGCGCTCAAGCGCAAGCAGAAGTGGTCGTCGGCGCTGCGCGACGTCAAGGACCAGATCATCGCCGAGCAGGAAGCCACCGTGGCGGTCGAGCAGGCCACCTACCTGAGCCTGGCCGAGCTGAAGGAAATCAGCCGCGCCATGGCCTATGGCGAAGCCAAGGCGCGCAAGGCCAAGAAGGAAATGGTCGAGGCCAACCTACGCCTGGTGATCTCCATCGCCAAGAAGTACACCAACCGCGGCCTGCAGTTCCTCGACCTGATCCAGGAAGGCAACATCGGCCTGATGAAGGCGGTGGACAAGTTCGAGTACCGCCGCGGCTACAAGTTCTCGACCTACGCCACCTGGTGGATCCGCCAGGCGATCACCCGCTCGATCGCCGACCAGGCGCGCACCATCCGTATCCCGGTGCACATGATCGAGACGATCAACAAGTTGAACCGCATTTCCCGGCAGATGCTCCAGCAGTACGGCCGCGAGGCCACCCCGGAGGAGCTGGCCAAGGAAATGGACATGCCCGAGGACAAGATCCGCAAGGTGATGAAGATCGCCAAGGAGCCGATCTCGATGGAAACCCCGATCGGCGACGACGAGGATTCGCATCTGGGCGACTTCATCGAGGACACCAACGTGGAGTCCCCGATCGAGAACACCACCAACATCAACCTGTCCGAGACCGTGCGCGACGTGCTCGCCGGGCTGACCCCGCGGGAAGCCAAGGTGCTGCGCATGCGCTTCGGCATCGACATGAACACCGACCACACCCTCGAGGAAGTCGGCAAGCAGTTCGACGTGACCCGCGAGCGCATCCGCCAGATAGAGGCCAAGGCGCTGCGCAAGCTGCGTCACCCGAGCCGCTCGGAACAGCTGCGCAGCTTCCTCGATATCGACTGATCGAGCGCGGTTCGCGGTAACGAAAAGGCCCCGCCAGTGCGGGGCTTTTTTGTGGGCGGAGGAAGGAGTGAGTCGCTACCTTGCGTGCGGATATTGTCCATGTGACGCGCCGCCGTCGCCGCTCCTACGACCGACAACACATAAGGGCGCCGGATCGCCGGCGCCCATGCTTGCCGCGTTGGTGTTACGCGAACGCCTTGCTGCCGCGCATCACCGCCAGCACGTCGTGGC
Organism: Xanthomonas protegens; assembly: GCF_038442435.1. Classification (NCBI taxonomy): domain Bacteria; kingdom Pseudomonadati; phylum Pseudomonadota; class Gammaproteobacteria; order Lysobacterales; family Lysobacteraceae; genus Xanthomonas; species Xanthomonas protegens. The sequence goes on from NZ_JAQJCQ010000002.1 coordinate 221,962, forward strand.
AGGCGCCCATGGTGTGGTAGTCGGTCTTGCCGGCCGGGCTCTTCTCGTCGCTGTAGCTGCGGTTGTCGCGGCTGAGGATGCGGAACCAGGCGCCGTAGCGGTGGTCGACCAGGTGCTCCCAGGAGTAGGCCCACAGCGTGTCGTAGGCGGCGCGATACGTGGCATCGCCGGTGGCGGCCAGCAGCCGGGAGGCGGCGGCGATGGCTTCGGCCTGCACCCAGAAGTACTTGTCGTCGTCGCAGAAGTAGGTCGGCGCCGCAGCCACGTCGGGCACGCCGACCACCGGTGCCTCTTCGGTGCCGGAGGCGAAGCCGTAGACGATGCCGCCATGCTGCGCGTCCCAGCCGTGCGCCAGCGCGGTATCGAACAGGTGCCGCGCGGTCGGCAGCAGCCAGCCCGGTGCGGTGCCGGTGCCCGCCTGCAGGTGCCCGTGCAACAACACCAGCAGCTTGGACCACTCGACCTGGTGGCCGGGCTGGAAGCCCCACGGCCGGAACAGGTGCTTGGGGTTGTCGCGGTTGTAGTCCCAGTCCACCTGCCAGTCGGCGTCGTAGTGCTCCCACACCAGGCCGCCGGCCAGCGCCGCCTGGCGGCGGGTGATGTGGTCGGCCAGCAGCAGCGCGCGCTGCAGGTAGCGCGGCTCGGCGCTGGCCTCGTAGGCGGCGATCAGCGCTTCGCACAGGTGCATGTTGGCGTTCTGGCCGCGGTAGCTGGAGAACGTCCACTCCGGGGTGGCCTCGTCGCGGTACAGGCCGGCGGCGGCGTCCCAGTAGCGGGTTTCCAGCAACTGCCAGGTCTCGTCCATCCACGCATCGGTGTCCAGGCCGGCCTTCTTCGCGGTGGCGTAGGCCAGCAGCACGAAGGCCGCGCCGTAGGCGTGCTGGGTGCGGTCCTCGGCCACGCCGTCGCGCAGGGTCCACACGTAGCCGCCGCTGGCGGTATCGCGGTGCACCTCGCGCAGGTAGCGCAGGCCGTGGCGCGCGGCGTCCAGGTACTCGGCGGCCAGCGCCGAGTCGGCGAACTCGATCGCCGCCATCGCGTAGTTGAAGACGAAGCGGGTGCTGCTGACCAGGTGGCGATGGCCGGCGTCGTACACGCTGCCGTCGTCGCGGAAGTAGTGGAAGAAGCCGCCCGCCGGATCGATCGCGCGCGGGTGGTAGAAGGCCATGGTGTCGGCGATGTGCGCGCGCAGGACGGCGGCGTCGGCGAAGTCGGGCAGGGGTGTGGCGGGCAGGTTCATGCGGTTGGCTGGCGAGCTGGGTGAGGGAGGGGAAGGCAGTGGTGCGCGGCGACGGCGTGTGGCCGCCGCCGCACCGGGAACGGATCAGCGGATCAGTGCATCACGCGCGCGGTCGGCGCGGTGGTGGGCGCGGCCGCCGCCAGCTCTGGCGACAGGCGCGAACCGCGCAGGCCGTACCAGACGATGTAGGCGTAGCACAGCAGCGGGATCACGAAGGCGTGCTGGATGCCGATGGCGTCGGCCAGCGCGCCCTGCGCCAGCGGCACCAGGGCGCCGCCGACGATGCCCATGATCAGCAGGCTGGAGGCCTTGCTGGTCAGCACGCCCAGGCGCTCGATCGCCACGGTGAAGATGGTCGGGAACATGATCGAGTTGAACAGGCCGATCGCGATCACGCTCCACATCGCCACATGGCCGGTGCTGAGCATGGTGGCGATCAGCAGCAGCGAGGCGATGCCGGCGAAGGTCGCCAGCAGTTTGCGTGCCGGGACGAACTGCAGCAGCGCCGCGCCAGCGAAGCGGCCGACCATCGCGCCGCCCCAGTAGAACGGCAGATAGTGGCTGGCAGCGGCTTCGGTCAGGCCACCGGTGGTGGGGCCGGAGATGTAGTTGATCAGAAAGCTGCCGATCGACACTTCCGCGCCCACGTACATGAAGATCGCCACCACGCCCCACAGCAGGTGCGGGTGGCGCAGCGCGTCGGCGAAGCTGTGATGCGATTCGGCGCTGGCGTCGTTGTCCTCGCGCAGCGACGGCACCCGCATCACCAGCACGAACACCGCCAGCAACAGCAGGCCGCCGGCCAGCATCAGGTAGGGGATCTCCACCGAGCGTGCCTGCTCGATGCGGTAGGCGGACAGCTGCGCGGGATTCATCGCCGCCAGTTGGTCGGTGCCGAGCACCGCGCCGGCCAGGATCAACGGGCCGATCAACCAGGGGAACACGGTGGTGCCCAGCGAGTTCAGCGCCTGCGCGAAGTTGAGCCGGCTCGGTGCCTTCTCCGGCGCGCCGATCAGGCTGATGTACGGATTGGCCGCCACCTGCAGCAGGGTGATGCCGCTGGCCAGCACGAACAGCGCGGTCAGGAACAGCGGGTAGGAGGGCAGGCGCGCGGCCGGGTAGAACATCGCCGCGCCGATCGCCGCCACCACCAGGCCGATGACGATGCTGGCCTTGTAGCCGACCCGCGACACCACCGCGCCGGCCGGCACCGACATCAGGAAGTAGGCGCCGAAGAAGGTGAACTGGATCAGCATCGACTGCGCGTAGTTCATCTGGAACACGGCTTTCAGATGCGGGATCAACACGTCGTTGAGGCTGGTCAGGCCGCCCCAGGTGAAGAAGATCATGCTGACCACCGCGATGGCGGCGGTGTTGGACAGCGGGCGACGGCTCATGCAGCGACTCCGGGAACGGGCGAGAGGGCGACCCGGCTGCTGGCGCGCAGGCACAGCCGGGCGGGGGCGATGGTAAGCGCAGGCAGGGCCTGGCGGTGGCGCAGCGCATCCAGCACCAGGCGCGCGGCCTGCATGCCGCGCTCGCGCGGGGCGACGGCGACGGTGGACAGCGGCGGGGTGGCGACGGCGGCTTCGGGGATGTCGTCGAAGCCGATCAGCGCGTAGTCGCGGCCGGCCACGCGGCCGCGTTCGGCCAGGCCGCTGGCCAGGCCCAGCGCGACCACGTCGTTGTAGCAGACCAGCGCGGTCGGCAGCGGGTCGCGCGCGCACAGTGCGCCGGCCTGGCGCGCGGCTTCCAGCCGGGTCGGCGCGCATTCGATCAGCCACGCCGGGTCGACCTCGATGCCGGCGGCGGCCAGCGCCTCGCGGTAGCCGGCGCGCCGCTCGGCGCAGGAACTGGACTGGCGGTGGCCGCCGAAGAAGGCGATGGCGCGGTGGCCCTGCGCCAGCAGGTGCTCGGTGGCCAGGCGCGCGCCGCGGCGGTTGTCCAGCGCCAGCAGCGGCCAGTCGCCATCCAGCGCGCGATTGAACAGCAGCACAGGCAGGCGTGGTCCCAGCAACTGGCGCAGCCGCGCCGCGTCGGTGTTCTCGGTGGGCGATAGGATCATCGCCGCCGGGTGATGCTCGATCAGCGAGGCCAGCACGGTCTGCTGGCGCTCCGGCGATTCGCCGGTGCTGCCCATCAGCATCACGTAGCCGGCCTCGGCCAGCGCCGCGTCCACGCCGCCGGCGAACTCGGCGAAGAACGGATTGGCCAGGTCGTTGACCACCAGCGCCACCGCATTGGACGCGCGGCCGCGCAGGCTGGCCGCGCCGCGGTGGTAGACATAGCCCTGGCGGGCGATCTCCGCCGCCACCCGCGCGCGCGTGTCCGCGTGCACCAGCGGGCTGTTGCGCAGCACCAGCGACACGGTCGCCCGCGACACGCCGCAGGCGGCGGCGATGTCGGACACGGTGACGCGTTTGTCGGCGGGAGACGGCGCCACGGCGCATTAGACCGGTTCAAAAGGTCGCTCATCCTGCGCTGTCGTGATTCGATCCGCATTTTGCAGTGCAGCAAGGCATCGCAGCGGGTTTGTGCGATCGGTTTGGATCGATTCGATACCGGGGAGCCTGCCATGCGCAGCTTGAGGATGCTGGGCGGTGCCGCCGCACTGCTGCTGGCCGCGCTGTGGCCGATCGCGCCCGCCGTCGCTGCACCTGGCGCCAAGGTGGGCGAGCGTGCGGTGGCGGCGGTGGATCCCTTCATCGGCACCGGTGGCGAGGGCCACACCTATCCCGGCGCCACGGTGCCGTTCGGCATGGTGCAGCTGAGCCCGGACACGCGCATCCAGCCGCGCAAGGACGCCTACGGCTGGGCGGCGGGCTACCGCTACGACGACCGCAGCCTGGTCGGCTTCTCGCATACGCATTTCTCCGGCACCGGCCACTCCGACCTGGGCGACGTGCTGCTGATGCCGATCAGCGGCGCGGTGCGGCTGGAGCGCGGCGACCCGGACACGCCCGGCAGCGGCTACAGCGCGCGCTTCCGCCACGACGACGAGCGCGCCGAGCCGGGCTACTACGCGGTCACCCTGGACGACTACAAGGTGCGCGCCGAACTCACCGCCAGCGCCCGCGTCGGCGTGCACCGCTACACCTACCCGGCCGGCCAGCCGGCGCACGTGCTGCTGGACCTGCGCACCAGCCTGTACGACTACCCGGGCAAGATCAGCTGGTCGCGGCTGCGCCTGCGCGCCGACGGCACCGTCACCGGCTTCCGCGAGACCCGCGGCTGGGCGCCGGGTCGGCAGCTGTACTTCGCCCTGCGCTTCTCGCAGCCGCTGCGCGGCCACGCCTTCCACAACACCGAGCAGGACATCCCCTACAAGGGCTTCCCGCCGCCGGGCGACAACGACCCCACCCAGCGCGCGCAGATCGAAGGCCGGCAACTGGTGGGCAGCTTCGACTTCGGCGACGCCCTGCGCGGGCCGTTGCTGGTCAAGGTGGCGATCTCGCCGGTCAGCGAGGACAGCGCCATCGCCAATCTCGACGCCGAAGTGCCGGGCTGGGATTTCGACGGCGTGCGCCGCGCGGCACGCGCGCAATGGGCGCAGGCGCTGGGCGCGGTGGACGTGGACGCGCCGCCCGCGCAGCGCACCCAGTTCTACACCGCGCTGTACCACAGCCTGCTCGGCCCGACCCTGTTCATGGACAGCGACGGCCGCTACCGCGGGCCGGACAATGCCGTGCACCAGGCGCAGGGCTACACCCACTATTCGACGTTCTCGCTGTGGGACACCTACCGCGCGCTGCACCCGCTGCTGACCATCGTGCAGCCGCCGCAACGCACCAACGACATCGTCAACTCGCTGCTCGCGCACCAGCGCGAGAGCCCCTACGGCGTGCTGCCGGTGTGGGCGTTCCATGGCCTGGAGACCTGGTGCATGATCGGCTACCACGCGGTGCCGGTGATCGCCGACGCGTACATGAAGGGCATCCGCGGCTACGACACCGACGCCGCGCTCAAGGCCATGGTGGCCAGCGCCAACTACGGCCCCTACGACGGCATCGCCCAGTACCGCCAACTCGGCTATGTGCCGATCGACGAGGAAGGCGAGGCCGCCTCCAAAACCCTGGAGTACGCCTTCGACGACTGGACCATCGCGCAGATGGCGCAGGACATGGGCCGCACCGAGGTCGCCGCCACTTTCTCCAAGCGCGCCGGCAACTGGCGCAACGCCTTCGACCCGGACACCGGCTTCATGCGCGCGCGCAAGCGCGACGGCAGCTTCCGCACTCCGTTCGATCCGGATGCCAGCGGCTACGGCACCGACTACACCGAAGGCAACGCCTGGCAGTACTCCTGGTACGTGCCGCAGGACGTGGCTGGCCTGGCCCGTGCGCACGGTGGCGACGACAAACTGCTGGCGCGGCTGGACCAGGTGTTCGACGCCAAGGTCGATCCCAAGGTGTTCGCGCACATGGAGGACATCACCGGGCTGATCGGCTGGTACGCGCACGGCAACGAGCCCAGCCATCACGTCGCCTATCTGTATGCCTACGCCGGGCAGCCGTGGCGCACCCAGGCGCGGCTGCAGCAGATCATGCGCAGCCAGTACGCGGCGCGCCCGGACGGCCTGGCCGGCAACGACGACATGGGACAGATGTCGGCCTGGTACGTGTTCACCGCACTGGGCTTCTACCCGGTGGCGCCCGCCAGCAACCAGTACATCCTCGGTCGCCCGTTCCTGCCGCGCGCGACCCTGGCGCTGCCCAACGGCAAGCGCTTCACGGTGATCGCCGACGGCCTGGACGACGCGCATCCCTATGTCGGCAGCGTCACCCTCAACGGGCGCCCGTTGAACCGCGCGTTCCTGCGCCACGAGGAACTCATGGCCGGCGGCGAACTGCGCTTCACCCTGCAGGCTACGCCCAATACCGCCTGGGCGGCGGCGGGTGCCGAGCGCGCTTATTCGATGAGCGAGTGAAGGGCATTCAGTACTCGGGGTCGTATCCCGTAGGAGCGGCTTCAGCCGCGATGAGGCGTCCCCGGTAAAGCCTGTCGCGGCTGAAGCCGCTCCTACGAGGCAAGGGGCATCCGGCGTGGGTGTGGCGGGAACAGCTTCACGAAGGTTTTAAAGCTGCGTCGGTATGCATCTTAGCCGGGCCGAGGGCCGGTTCACCTGCGTTGCTCGCTGCAGACACGATGCGCGCACACATCCGCGAGTGTCAGCAGCGCGTGAATGTCTGCGGCGCCCAGCGTGAAGCGTGGCGTCGCGCAGCGTGCGCCGCCACACCCTGTCACAGCGCGTCGCGTCACATGCACGCGCATTTAATGTCATCCACACATTCCATTTGCGGCGTTCGTGGTCTTGTGGCGCGGCTGCATCGCATCGCGCGGACCGGGTGCGCCGGCACCGTTGCGATCTTTGGAGGCGCGACCGCGTGCAGGCGCATCCCGTTCCGACGCCGTTGCCATGCGACGGCGCAGTCCGCGCTGCCGGCAACGGCGCGCAGAGGCGACGTGTCCTTCTCATTCGTCGAACGGGATCTTCCGAATGCATGTCTGCCTGCTGTCTCTCTCTCCCCCTAACGATACGGCCGCGCTGGACGCGGCCATGGCGGCGGCGCAGGCGCAGGGCTGCGATCACATCGTCCTACCCAGTCCGTTCGCGCAGGACGCGGACGGACGCCTGCACGATCCGGCAGCCGACGACCCCGCCGGTCACGCACAGTTGCGCAAGTGGATCCAGCGGGCCGAACAGCACGGCCTGCGCGTGGTGTTGGATCTGCGCATCGACGAGATCGGTGGCGGCAGCCGCCTGCTGCAGGAGCATCCGCACTGGTTTCGCGCGCGCAGCTCGGCGCTGCCGGACCCGCGCGCCGAACGTGCCGCGCCGGACATCGCCCAGGGCCGATTCGCTTCCGCGGAGGAAGGCGCGGGATTGGCGCAGTGGTGGAGTGCGCGGCTGCTCGACTGGGTGCATGGCGGCGTGGCCGGCTTCCGCGTGTTGCAGCCGCAGCGCGTGCCGGCGTCGCTGTGGCGCACGCTGATCGACGGGGTCCATGCGCAGGCGCCGCACGCGCGGCTGTTGGCGTGGACGCCCGGGCTGGGCCTGGACGCCTTGCGCAGCCTGGCCGGCGCCGGCTTCGATGCCGCGTTCTCCTCGCTGGCGTGGTGGGACGGCCGCGGCGACTGGTTCTTCGACGAAGACAGTGCGCTGCGCGCGCTGGCGCGCCGCGTGATCGCCACCGTCGACGCCGACGCACCTTCCGCCGCTCCGCTGCCGTTGCCACGTGCGCAGCGGCAGCGCCTGGCCGCCGCATTCGGCGGTGCGTGGGCGATCGCCGCGCAAGACGCGTCGACGGACCATGAGGAGCCAGAACACGCGCAGTACACGACGTCCGAGAGCGACGCGTCCACGCCGGCCGCGTCGCTGCCCGATGCCACCGCGTCGCTGCGCTTGCGTCCGCTGCTGCGCGATGGCGCGCTGACCGCGGTGGCGGTGGAGCCGCTGCACGGCGCGCCGTGGCTGGTGTTGCTCAATAGCGATCGCGACCACCTGCTGCCGGTGCCCGGCCCGGCGCTGCTGCGCCTGCTCGGCGACAGCGAGGGCCTGCTCAGCGACCACGGCGAGCCGATCCAGGGCGAGCAGGGCGGCACCCTGGAAGCGGGCGAGGTGCGCATCTATCGCAGCCTGCCGGCGCGTCCGGTGCTGACCGCGGCGCGCGCACGCACCCCCGCCGAGGTCGCCGCCGGCGAAGCGCGGGTGTGCATCGAGTCGGTGACGCCGTCCGTGGACGACGGGCGCTTCCCGGTCAAGCGCACGGTCGGCGACCGCGTCTGCGTGGAGGCCGACGCGTTCTGCGACGGCCACGATCGCATCGCCGTGGCGCTGCTGTGGCGTGCCGCCGATGCGCGCACCTGGTCCAGCACGCCGATGCGCGCGCTCGGCAACGACCGCTGGCGCGGCGAGTTCCCTTTGCAGCGCCTGGGCCGCTACGAATTCCGCATCGAGGCCTGGCGCGATGTCTACGCCACCACCCACGCCGACCTGGAAAAGAAGCGTGCCGCCGGCACCCTGCTGCCGGTGGACGTGCAGGAAGCGCTGGCCCAGGTCGAGGCCGCGCGCGGCCGCAGCCGTGGCGCACTGGCGACGCGCTTGAAAGCCATCGCCACCCGCATCGCCCGCGCCGGCGACCTCGCCGAGAAGGCGCAGTTGCTGCTCGAACCCGAGACCGCCGAGGCGATGGCGCGCGCCGACGCCAAGCCGTTCCGCACCGAATACCCGATGACCTTCCGGGTCGAGGCCGAACGCCGCGCCGCGCACTTCGCCAGTTGGTACGAGTTGTTCCCGCGCTCGCAGAGCGGCGATCCGCAGCGCCACGGCACCTTCGACGACGTGATCGCGCGGCTGCCGCACATCCAGGCGATGGGCTTCGACGTGCTGTACATGCCGCCGATCCATCCCATCGGCGAGAAGAACCGCAAGGGCCGCAACAACGCGGTGACCGCCGAGCCGGGCGAACCGGGCAGCCCGTATGCGATCGGTTCGGCCGAGGGCGGACATACCGAGGTGCACCCGGAGCTGGGCGGGCTGGAGGGTTTTCGCCGCCTGCGCGCGGCCGCGGCCGAGCACGGCCTGGAGCTGGCGCTGGACTTCGCCATCCAGTGCGCGCCGGACCATCCCTGGCTGCGCGACCACCCGGACTGGTTCACCTGGCGCGCCGACGGCTCCATCCCGTACGCGGAGAACCCGCCGAAGAAGTACCAGGACATCGTCAACGTCGACTTCTACGCCAGCGGCGCGGTGCCGGCGCTGTGGAATGCGCTGCGCGATGCGGTGCTGTTCTGGGTCAACGAGGGCGTCACCCTGTTCCGCGTCGACAACCCGCACACCAAGCCGTTCCCGTTCTGGGAATGGCTGATCGCCGAAGTGCGCGGGCGCCATCCGGACGTCGTGTTCCTGTCCGAGGCCTTTACCCGGCCCAAGCCGATGTACCGGCTGGCCAAGGTCGGCTTCTCGCAGTCCTACACCTATTTCACCTGGCGCCAGCACAAGGCCGAGCTGCAGGCCTACATCGAGGAACTCAACAGCGGCGTGCCCAGCGAGTGCTTCCGCCCGCATTTCTTCGTCAACACGCCGGACATCAATCCGCTGTTCCTGCAGCACAGCGGGCGCAGCGGGCACCTGATCCGCGCCGCGCTGGCGACCACGCTGTCCGGGCTGTGGGGCATGTACCAGGGCTTCGAACTGTGCGAGGCCACGCCGCTGCCCGGCAAGGAGGAGTACCTCGACTCGGAGAAGTACCAGTTGCGCGTGTGGCCGGAGCGTGCGCCGGGCGACATCGTCGAGGAAATCACCCGCCTCAACCTGCTGCGCCGCCAGCATCCGGAGCTGCAATCGCACCTGGGCACGCGCTTCTACGTCGCGCACAACGAGCAGGTGCTGTACTTCGGCAAGTTCCTCGACGCCGCGCACCTGGCGCGCGGTCGCAGCCTGGTGCTGGTGGCGGTGAGCCTGGATCCGCATGCGGCGCAGAACGCGCAGATCGAAGTGCCGCTGTGGGAACTGGGCCTGCCCGACCACGCCAGCGTCGCCGTGCGCGACCTGTGGGACGGCCACGACTTCGCCTGGCACGGCAAGACCCAACACATCCGCCTCGATCCGTCGCGGCCGTTCTCCCTGTGGCGCATCCGCGCCGGAGCCACTGCATGAATGTCGCCGCGCCGTCGTCCCCTCAACTTGAGCCGCGCGCACCGGCCGGCGATGCGCGCTGGTACAAGGACGCGATCATCTACCAGGTGCACGTCAAGTCGTTCTTCGACTCCAACGACGACGGCATCGGCGATTTTCCCGGCCTGATCTCCAAGCTCGACTACATCGCCGACCTGGGCGTGGACACGATCTGGCTGCTGCCGTTCTACCCCAGCCCGCGCCGTGACGACGGCTACGACATCGCCGAGTACATGGCGGTGCACCCGGACTACGGCAGCATCGCCGACTTCCAGCGCTTCGTGGAGCAGGCGCACGCGCGCGGCATCCGCATCGTCACCGAGCTGGTGATCAACCACACCTCCGACCAGCACCCCTGGTTCCAGCGCGCGCGCCTGGCCCCGGCCGGCTCGCCGGAGCGCGCCTTCTACGTGTGGTCCGACAGCGACCAGGACTATGCCGGCACCCGCATCATCTTCTGCGACACCGAGAAGTCCAACTGGACCTGGGACCCGGAGGCCGGCCAATACTTCTGGCACCGCTTCTACTCGCACCAGCCGGACCTGAACTTCGACAACCCGGCCGTGCTGGAGGCGGTGCTGGAAGTGATGCGCTTCTGGCTGGACCTGGGCGTGGACGGGCTGCGCCTGGACGCGGTGCCGTACCTGATCGAGCGCGACGGCACCTCCAACGAGAACCTGCCCGAGACCCACGCCATCCTGCGCCGTATCCGCGCCACGCTCGATGCCGAATACCCGGACCGCATGCTGCTGGCCGAGGCCAATATGTGGCCGGAAGACACCCAGCAGTATTTCGGCGAGAACGCCGACGAATGCCACATGGCGTTCCACTTCCCGCTGATGCCGCGCATGTACATGGCGATCGCGCGCGAGGATCGCTTTCCGATCACCGACATCATGCGCCAGACCCCGGAGATTCCGGAGAGCTGCCAGTGGGCGATCTTCCTGCGCAACCACGACGAGCTGACCCTGGAGATGGTCACCGACTCCGAGCGCGACTACCTGTGGCAGACCTACGCCGCCGACCGCCGCGCGCGCATCAACCTCGGCATTCGCCGGCGCTTGGCGCCGCTGCTGGAGCGCGACCGCCGCCGCATCGAGCTGATGACCTCGCTGTTGCTGACCATGCCCGGCACGCCGGTGCTGTATTACGGCGACGAGATCGGCATGGGCGACAACATTCACCTCGGCGACCGCGACGGCGTGCGCACGCCGATGCAGTGGTCGATCGACCGCAATGGCGGTTTCTCGCGCGCTGATCCCGCCGCGCTGGTGCTGCCGCCGATCATGGACCCGCTGTACGGCTTCCAGGCGGTCAACGTGGAAGCGCAGCAGCGCGACCAGTATTCGCTGCTGACCTGGACCCGCCGCGTGCTTTCGGTACGCAAGCGCTACCGCGCGTTCGGCCGTGGCACGCTGCGCTTCCTGTACCCCGGCAACCGCCGCCTGCTCGCCTACCTGCGCTGCCACGAGGACGAGACCGTGCTGTGCGTGGCCAACCTCTCGCACACGCTGCAGGCAGTGGAGCTGGACCTGTCCGAGTTCGAGGGCCGGGTGCCGGTGGACATCCTCGGTGGGGGCAGCTTCCCGCCGATCGGGCGCCTGACCTACCTGCTCACCGTGCCGGCGTTCGGCTTCTATGCCTTCCAACTGGTCGGCAATGCCACCCTGCCGGACTGGCACGTGCCGGCACCGGTGCCGCTGCCGGATTACCAGACCCTGGTGCTGCGTGGCGGCACCGACAGCGCCGGCCTGCAACCGCACCTGCCGACGCTGGAGCGCGACATCCTGCCGGCGTGGCTGTCCACGCGGCGCTGGTTCGCGGCGAAGGACCGCGCGCTGCGCAGCGTTCGCATCGCCCGGCGCACGCCGCTGTCCGGCGGCGACGGCCTCACCTTGCTGGAGATCGAGGCGGAGCTGGACGACGGCGCCCACGAGCGCTACATCCTGCCGCTGGGCATCGTCTGGGAGCGCGAGCAGCCGAGCGTGCTGGCCGAGCAACTGGCGCTGGCACGGGTGCGCCATGGCCGCGAGGTCGGCTACCTGACCGACGCCTTCGCGCTGAAGCCCTTCACCGTGAGCATGCTCGCCGCGCTGCGCGACAAGGCGGAACTGCGCGTGGATGGCGAGGCCGGCAATGACGCCGCCGAGCGCATCCGCTTCTGTCCGACAGCCGCACTGCAGCGCGTGGACATTCCCGCCGATCCGGAGATCCGCTGGCTGTCGGCCGAGCAGAGCAACAGCTCGCTGATCGTCGGCGACGCGGCGGTGTTCAAGCTGCTGCGGCGCGTGTCGGCCGGCATCAACCCGGAGATCGAGATCGGCGAGCGGCTCACCGCGCTGGGCTACGCGAACGCCGCGCCGTTGCTGGGCCATGTCGCCCGCGTCGAGGCCGACGGCAGCGAGACCACGCTCGCCTTGCTGCAGGGTTTCGTGCGCAACCAGGGCGATGCCTGGCGCTGGACGCTGGATCACCTGTCGCGTAGCGCCGAGGAATACGACGCGGCACAGGACGATGCCGCGCGGCTGGAGATCGTGGCGAGCTACGACGCCTTTGCGGCGATCGTGGGACGGCGCCTGGCGGAACTGCATGCCTTGCTGGCGCAGCCCACCGACGCACCCGCCTTCGCGCCGCAACCGGTGGATGCGGCCGCCGCGCAGCAGGTGGTGGAGGGCGTGGTGCACGAGGTGCAGGCCATTTGGGACACCCTGCTGGCGCACCGCGACGCCAACGACGACCCGGCCGAACACGCCGCGGTCGACAGCCTGCTGGCCGAACGCGCGCGCCTGGATGCCTGGCTGCAGCAGGCGCCTGCGCTGCTGTCCGGCGCACTGCTGACTCGCGTGCATGGCGATTTCCATCTCGGCCAGATCCTGGTCGCGTTCGACGACGTGGTGCTGATCGACTTCGAAGGCGAGCCGGCCAAGTCGCTGGACGAACGCCGCGCCAAGGCCAGCCCGCTGCACGACGTCGCCGGTTTCCTGCGCTCGCTCGACTACGCCAGCGAAGTCTCCGCACGCGGCGAGGAAGGCACCGCCGCGCGGGTGGGCGTGGGCCTGGACACCGCGCAGGAGGCGTACCTGGCCGCGTTCCGCAGCCGCGCCAGCGCCGCGTTCCTGTCGGCCTACCGCGCCGTGCTCGATGCCAGCCCGCATCCGTGGGTGGCGCCAGCCGCGTTCGAGGCCACCACCTTGCTGTTCCTGATCGAGAAGGCCTGCTATGAAATTCGCTACGAGGCCGCCAACCGCCCGGCATGGATCATGGTGCCCATACAGGGACTGTTGCGCATACTCGACCGCTTTCCCGCGCCCCAGGAGTCGATTCGATGAGTGATGCCGTCCACGTCTGGGACGACGCGACGCAACGTGCCTTCGCCACCGCACGCCATGGCGACCCGTTCGCGGTGCTGGGCGTGCATCGCCTCGGCAATGCGCGGGTGCTGCGCAGCTACCAGCCGGGCGCCGATGCGGTGCTGGCGGTGCTGGAGGACGGCAGCGAAGTGCCGCTGCAGCAGGGGCCGGAGGGATTCTTCCATGCTGAATTGCCGCACGATGGCCGTTACCGCCTGCGCATCCGCTGGCCCGGCGGCGAGCAGGACACCGCCGACGCCTATGCCTTCGGCCCGCAGCTCAGCGACTTCGACCTGCACCTGATCGGCGAAGGCCATCACCTGCACCTGGCCGACGCGCTAGGCGCCAACGTGGTCGAGGTCGATGGCGAGCGCGGCACCCGCTTCGCGGTGTGGGCGCCCAACGCCTCGCGCGTGGCGGTGATCGGCGACTTCAACAGCTGGGACGCGCGCCGCCACCCGATGCGCCTGCGCCACCAGGCCGGCGTGTGGGAACTGTTCGTGCCGGGCGTCGGCCCCGGCGCGCGCTACAAGTTCGCCTTGCGCGGCCCGCGCGGCGAAGAACTGCCGGCCAAGGCCGACCCGGTCGCACGCCAGGCCGAACTGGCGCCCGGCACCGCCTCCATCGTTGCCGACCCCGCGCCGTTCCAGTGGCGGGACGACGCCTGGATGGCCACACGTGCCCGCCGTCACGCCCCGCAGGCGCCGATCAGCGTGTACGAAGTGCATGCCGGCTCGTGGATGCACGCCGACGACGGCAGCATGCTGGACTGGGACGCGCTGGCCGAGCGGCTGATTCCCTACGTGGCCGACATGGGCTTCACCCACATCGAACTGCTGCCGGTCACCGAGCATCCGTTCGGCGGCTCCTGGGGCTACCAGCCGCTGGGCCTGTTTGCGCCCACCGCGCGCTTCGGCAGCCCGGAAGGCTTCGCCCGTTTCGTCGACCGCTGCCACCGCGAGGACATCGGCGTCATCGTCGACTGGGTGCCGGCGCATTTCCCCACCGACGCGCACGGCCTGGCCCACTTCGACGGCACCGCCCTGTACGAACACGCCGACCCGCGCGAAGGCTTCCACCGCGACTGGAACACCCTCATCTACAACCACGGCCGTCGCGAAGTCTCCGGCTTCCTGATCGCCAGCGCGCTGGAGTTCTTGCAGCGCTACCACGTCGACGGCCTGCGCGTGGACGCGGTCGCCTCCATGCTCTACCGCGACTACAGCCGCAACGCCGGCGAGTGGGTGCCCAACATCCACGGCGGCCGCGAGAACTACGAGACCATCGCCTTCCTGCGCCGTCTCAACCAGGTGGTGGCCGACCAGGCCCCCGGCGCCATGACCATCGCCGAAGAATCCACCGCCTGGCCCGGCGTCACCGCCGACCTCGCCCATGGCGGCTTGGGCTTCGACTACAAGTGGAACATGGGCTGGATGCACGACAGCCTGCACTACATCGAACTGGACCCGATCTACCGCCGCTACCACCACGGCGAGATGACCTTCAGCATGGTCTACGCGTATTCCGAGCGGTTCATGCTGCCCATCTCCCACGACGAAGTGGTGCACGGCAAGCGCTCCCTGCTTGGGCGCATGCCCGGCGACGATTGGCAGCGCTTCGCCAACCTGCGCGCCTACCTCGGCTACATGTACACCCACCCCGGGCGCAAACTGCTGTTCATGGGCTGCGAAATCGCCCAGCCCACCGAGTGGAACCACGACGCCGCGCTGCCCTGGCACCTGCTGGATCAGCCCAACCACCGCGGCATCCAGCGCCTGGTCCGCGACCTCAACCGCCTCTACGCCGAACACCCCGCACTGCACGCCCGCGACGACGAACCGGAAGGCTTCGCCTGGGTCATCGGCGACGACGCCAGCAACAGCCTGTTCGCTTACCTGCGCAAGGCCCGCAGCGGCGACACCCCGCTGCTGGTGGTGGCCAACCTCACACCGCAAGTGCACCACGGCTACCGCATCGGCGTGCCCCGCGCCGGCCGCTGGCGCGAACTGCTCAACTCCGACAGCGAGATCTACGGCGGCAGCAACACCGGCAATGGCGGCAGCGTGCGCACAGAGAACGTCGGCGCGCATGGGCATCCGGCGTCGCTGGTGCTGACCATCCCGCCGTTGGCGGTGTTGGTGCTTGGGGTGGAGGAGTAGGGCGAGAAAGCAGAAGGGGCCGCGGCTAGAGGGCGGGAAGAGCCGGCTGTTCGGAGAGAAGCCGGCTGTTGTGGGAGGGACTTCAGTCCCGACGCTTTCCCGACCCACTGTCAGCATCTGAGCCTTAACCACATGAGATGCCAAGGATGCGCACCGATCAGGTGCAGTCCTTGGCGCTCAACTCGCTAAGCTCGCAGGCCGAGAGCAATTCTCGGCCCCGTCTACCGCCCCGGGCAGACAGCCCACCACCCCGACCGGTAAACTCACGCCCGCCTCGGCGCCTTCCTCTGCATGCACGCCAGAGGCGCCAAGCCGGCGGCCGACGCATGGCTCGCCCGCTCCGGACGCGTCCGGGCCTATAGCTCAACGGTTAGAGCAGAGGACTCATAATCCTTTGGTTCCAGGTTCGAATCCTGGTGGGCCCACCATCAGCATGCAAATCAATCGCATGTTGTCTTTTCTTGAATATGAGTGACTTGAAAGTCAACCTGACTCCGTTCTTCAATTAAATAATAGGTGGATATATGCGTGCCGCAGCCCCTGGTAATAAAGTTCTGCAGGCGCTTGAAGATACTGGATTCATATTGGAGCATAAGGTTGCGCTCAAGTTCCAAGAAAAAAAGTGGGCAACAATAAATGGCCGGTATTATTTGGATGATGTTGACGGTCGAGCTCGGGAGCTTGACTTGATTGCCTACAAGGTAAAAAAAGATAAAGAAATAGAGGTCGCTACCGTTGTTTTGGTGAGCTGCAAAAAAGATGCCAAAAATACAGTTGCCTTTATGAGCAGGGGGCGGCCTGAAAAAGATCCAAACGCTGACAGGGAACCAGTTCATTGGTGGACTAGGGCTGAGCCCTTAAGGTCGTACTTGGCCTCTGAGGAATGGAAAGTTCGCTACGTAGAATCCAGTAAAAATATTAAGGATAAATTACTTAGTCCTCAAAGAGAAATATTCGCATTTCAGCTGATTAGTGAAAGTGGAGCCCCGCAGAACGATAAGCCAATATTTGATTCTGTGACTTGCTTGATGAAGGCTATGGATCATGAGATAAATAGATTCGACACGGGTGGGAAAGGCAAGAGGAGAATATATCAGTTCGTATTGTGCACGATTTTTGATGCTCCTATGGTCGATGCTCAATATGAACACGCCGCGCCACAAGTAATTGAGGTGTCTCACATATTATACTTTTCGCAGTATATTGTTAGCAAAAAAGATAGGTCTGCGCTTGTGCACTTTGTCCGTTGGGAAGGACTTGAAAAATTTCTAGACGACCTGGGTGCACTACATGAACATAATGCGAGCTTCTTTAAGAGTGCAATATCTCTTGCGTACTCGGCGGTCAAAACTTCTTCATTGGTTAGGAAATACTTCTCTGAAAATCTTAGCTGGGAGTTTAAGTTTAAATTGAATGATCGGTTAAGGAAACTCGGGAGGAAAAAAAGAATAAACAAGGTGAGTTTTGAATACTACGGGGGTAAATTGGTAATTTCTCTTGACTTGGAGGATTCTGAGTCGGAAATCCTTAATCGGGATAGGGTAACTCGCGATGAGGTTGCTTCGTTATTAAAAAAGACCCTGCGCTATGCGGGCGAATTTTCGATTGAGGAAGATATACCGTTCTAAGCGCAATGGCGTCCTTGTGGGAAGCTTTTTGGATACCTCGACATAGAATGTGAATGTGCCTGCCAAGTAATTTGCCTCAGCTCAGGATGAGCTAATCTAATAGGCATTTTGTGATGCCAAATATTTCATTGGGCTGCGCTTGCATGGTCTTTGGCTGGAAGGTCTCGGCTTCGCGGTGGGCGGCAAGTTGTGCATCCCTATGGCCGATGGCGCCCCGCTGATCACGGCTGCGCCGGTGCAGCAAACGGCGGCGAATAAGCAACTTAGGTGCAAGCTAGCGCCCTAGCCGGTCTATTTGGAGATAGCGTTGCCGGGGCGGCCGGTGTGAGCCGAATCGCTCGAGGGGCAGCGGCGGCGCGGCGGTGGCCGCGTTGTTGCTACATGCGGACTCCTCGGACGGAGCCGCTCCTCGTATGGCGGTATGTCATAGGGGCCTTGCATACGCTGCGGTGATTGACCAGATATCGGGGTCGGGTTGACTTAATCTGCACAGGAAGCATGCGCATCGGGCGGCAGGTGCCGAGCCTGCGTTTGCATGGCCTATGGCTGGAAGGCATCGGCTTCGCGGTGGGCAGCAAGGTGCGCATCCCGATGACCAATGGCGCCCTGCTGATCACGGCTGCGTCGGCGGGGACGCAGCCTGCGGCGAAGAAGCGACGCAGGTGCAAGGTGGCGCCGTAGCCGCTCGGTTTTGAAGGTGGCTTTGCCGGGGCGGGGCCGTGAGCCGAAGCGCTTGACGGTGTAGATGACGCGTGCCGGTCGCGTCGGCCCCTTGAACGGAGGGTGCCTCCCCGACGTGTGGCATCGGCCGTCCGGGTGGGCGAATGCGGACCTTGCGCGGCGATTGGCGGCCCCAATCACTGCAGGAAAGTGCGGTGATTGGGCCAAGGAGGCAGTGGAGGCCACAGGCATCGGGAGCGATGCAGTAGGCCGAGGACATCGCCTATCGGTTCCCAGCAAGTTCACCATTGGCAGGTGCGTCATGCCAGCGCGCCTGGCGTTCGGCAGCTCAGCCCGCCTTTGCCGCCCACTGCACCGCATCTCGGTCGTGATGCATGTGCCCGACCATTCGGCACCCGACGTCAACGCGGGAGACTCGCGCGCGCATCGATTGGCTTACCCGAATATCAGCTACTTGAAGAGTATTTGTTTTGCAGGTATTTTGCGTTTAGCTGGATGACGGGTACCGCCCCCAATGTCGACACGCCACGTTCTGGTCACCGCGACGCAACTAGGCGCGACGCTGCAGGCCGCACGCAAGGCCCAGGGACTGACCCAGTCTGCACTGGCCAGCCGTCTCGGCCTGAGCCAGTCGCGGGTTTCCCACCTGGAACTGAACGCTCATGCGTTGAGCGTGGAGCAACTCTTGGCCTGGTGCGCGGCGCTGGGGTTGGAGCTGACCATCGGCACCCGCGGCGACCCCACCGCCGCTAACGCGCAATCGGAATGGTGAGATGGGGCGTCGATCGCACAGCCGCAGCCTCTCCATCTGGACCAATGGCGTGCGCGTGGCGCGATGGACGCTGCTCGCGCGCGGCGACATGGAACTGCACTACGACACGGATTGGGTCGGCACCGACATCGGCCGGCCGCTGTCGCTGTCGCTGCCGTTCAATCTGCAGAACCTGCCGCTCAAGGGCGAGAGGGTCTTCAACTACTTCGATAACCTGCTGCCGGACAGCGATGTGATCCGCCGGCGCGTGGCGCAGCGCTTCACGGTGCCATCCACCGATCCGTTCGATCTGCTGAGCGCGATCGGGCGCGACTGCGTGGGGGCGGTGCAGGTCCTGGGCGAGGACGAGGTTCCGCAGGGTGTCGGGCGTATCGACGGCGTACCGCTGTCCGAAGAGGACATCGAACGGCACCTGATCGAAACCGTCTCGCCGCATGCCTTCGCCGCACACCGCGACCCGGATGCGGACTTCCGCATTTCCTTGGCTGGTGCGCAGGAGAAGACGGCCTTCCTGTGGTGGGAGGGGCGGTGGTACGCGCCGCGCGGCGCCACGCCGACCAGCCACATCTTCAAGCTGCCGATGGGCCTGGTGGGCGGTCGGCGGGCGGATTTCAGCACTTCCGTCGACAACGAATGGCTGTGCCTGCGGCTGTTGAAGGCGTACGGCTTGAACGTGGCCGATGCGCGCATCGCCCGCTTCGGCCAGCAGCGCGTGCTGGTGGTGGAGCGCTTCGACCGGCGCCTGGCGCCCAATGGGCAGTGGCTCATGCGCCTGCCGCAGGAAGACTTCTGCCAGGTCGAAGGCTGCTCGCCGCTACGCAAGTACGAGAACGAAGGCGGTCCAGGGCTCAAGGCCTTGTTCGGCACGCTGCGCCAGTCGGTCGATGCCGAGGCCGACATGAAGACGGTGCTGGCGGCGCAGGTGCTGTTCTGGTTGCTGCGCGCGCCCGATGGTCATGCCAAGAATTTCAGTATCCAGCTGCTGCCGCGTGGCCGCTTCCGGTTGACTCGGCTGTATGACGTGATGTCGGCCTATCCGGTACTGGGCGACGGCCCCCATCAATGGTCGCCCTACGACATCACATTGGCCATGGCGTTGCTCGGCAAGAACAAGCATTACGCGATGCACAGCATCCAGCGCCGACACTTCAGCAGTACGGCGCAGAAAGTGGGTTATGCGCCGTCGGCTGAGCCGATCATCGAGGAGATCCTTGCGCGTACGCCTGCCGCCATCGCCGAGGTGCGGGCGGACCTGCCGCAGGACATTTCGCCGCGCGTTGTGGATGCGATCCTGGGTGGGCTGGAACAGGCGGCGCTCGTGCTTGAAGGGATGCCCGCTAGCTAAAACGGGACCGTCGTGATCCGCGCCGCTTCGCGGCGCAGGGGTGAAGCCGCGCCGCGAAGCGGCGTCGGCTTGAATGCCATGTTGGGCTGCTTGTCGGCAAGTGGCAACGCCAAAGCTGTCGGTGCTCCGGCGTGTTGCGTTGCTCTTGCCGTCGCGCTACGTCGTGTTGTCGAAAGAGCCCGTCGCGCCGCGAACCACATTGCCCTAATCGCTAGGGGTCGTGCTATTGCCGTAGGAGTCTGTGCTGGTGCGACTGACGCTTCCGTCGTCGCCGCGGCAGGTTTTGTTGCCGTACGAGTCGGAAGAGCAGCGAATCGTGTTGCCCCGGTCGTCACGGGTCGTGGTATTGCCGTAGGAGTCGGTGCTGCTGCGCGTCACGCTTCCGTCGTCACCACGGCAGGTCTTGTTGCCGTACGAGTCCGAGGAGCAGCGAATCACGTTGCCCTGGTCGTCACGGGTCGTGGTATTGCCGTAGGAGTCGGTGCTGGTGCGCGTCACGCTTCCGTCGTCTCCGCGGCATGTTGTGTTGCCGTACGAGTCCGTCGAGCAGCGGGTTGTGTCGGCGAATGCGCTCGACGTTGCCAGCAGTCCAGCCAAAATTGCGAGTGTGGCTATTTTCATTTTGAAACCCCCTGAGTGTGTGGAGCGATCCAGCGCTTGCCAGTGTAGCCGCTGATGGTCGGTCAGGCAGGGCGCTCTATCGCCTTTGATCGCTCCTCGTCGCGGGACGGTTCAGCGTCATCTCTCTTCGTATTCGACGTAACGCGATCGATGGTGCATCGCGTGTCGATACGGAGACGAACTGTTGCGCAGCAGCATGCAACTCTGCAAAAGGCGTGTTACTTCTAGCCGAGTTGGATCGATCCAAAGCCGTTGATGCAGCGCATCTGGGGAAGACGGTGGGTAGGGATCGCGTGCTACGCGTTTGCTGAGGCCTGCTCTTCCGTCCGCATGCAGCTGCGGTCGTGAAGCGGTGCCGGATGCTGACTTGAGCTGCGATTCACCGGGTCGATCCGGTCCACGCTGCGTGCCTTCGCTGCGCGCCGTTGCCACCGGAGGTGCGTGACGCCGCGCGTCGCGGCACAGCCGATCGAGAGAGTTTGGGGAGCCTGCCATGCCAATCCGCCCGCGCTTTGCGCACATGCCTGAGTCTTCACGCCGGTGGTTGGCGGCCGTCGCGGCGTCGGCGCTGTTGTGCGCGGGCAGCGGTGCGGCATGCGCGGCCGATGCCGGCTTCGCGTCTTCGTTCGAGCGGGGCGAACCTGCGCCAGCGTCGGCCACGCAGTCCGACAAAACAGGTCTCCAGGTCGCCATCGGCAATGGGCCCGAGCAGCCCTATGCGGCCAAGGCCGGCATGGGCTACACCGGGCTGCATGCGCTGCACTATCGCGCCACTGCGGGCGGGCGCGCGCAGCTGTTTGCGGTCGATCTGCCGGTGGAGCAGGACACGGTGCTGTCGTGGATGGTGCTGCCGGAGATCGTCGACGGCGATACGGTGGCGTCGACCGGTGTGGCGGTGGATCTGCTGTTCGACGATGGGCGCCGCTTGTCCGAGTTGGGCGTGGAGGATCAGCACGGTGCGCTGGTCAGTGCGGCGGGGCAGGCGTCGTCGAAGACGCTGTATCCGCAGCAGTGGGCGCTCAAGCAGGTGCGGCTGGGTGACGTGGCAGCCTTGCGCGGTAGACGCATCCGCGCGATCGAGCTGCAGGTGCAGCCCGGCGCCGGCAAGGTGGCGTCGGGCTGGATCGACGATGTCGCGGTGCGCCGCGCGGCAGCGCCGCAGGCGGCGCGGCGGCCCAGCGACGAGGTGGTCACCACGCGCGGCACGCAGTCCAACGGCACGTTCTCGCGCGGCAACAACATCCCGGCCACGGCGATGCCGCATGGCTTCAATTTCTGGGTGCCGGCGACCGATGCGGGGACGCTGAGCTGGCTGTACCGCTGGAACGAGCAGAACGGCGACGACAACCGGCCCCGTCTGCAGGCGCTGTCGATCAGTCATGAACCCAGCCCGTGGATGGGCGATCGCCAGACGTTCCAAGTGATGCCGTCGTCCACGCGCGGGGTGCCGGAGGCGGACCGCGCGAAGCGTGCCTTGTCGTTCGGCCACGACCACGAGGAGGCGCGCCCGCATCTGTACCGGGTGGATTTCGACAATGGCATCCGCGCGGAGCTGACGCCGAGCGAGCGGGCGGCGGTCTTCCGCTTCCGCTTTCCCGAGGGCGGCGATGCCAATCTGCTGTTCGACAATGTCGACGCGCGTGGCGGGCTGACCCTGGATGCGGCGACGCAGACCCTGCGTGGCTACTCCGATACGCGTAGTGGCCTGTCCAACGGCGCCACGCGCCTGTTCGTGTATGCGCGCTTCGACCGTCCGTGGACTTCAAGCGGCAAGATCGCCACCGGCCGCCCGACCGGCTACGTCAAGTTCGCACCGGGCGCCGATCGCACGGTGGTGATGCGCATCGCCACCTCGCTGATCTCGGTGGAGCAGGCGCAACGCAATCTGCAGCAGGAGATCGGCGACGCCGGGTTCGAGGCGGTGCAGTCGCGGGCGCAGGACGCGTGGGACGCGGTGCTGGGGCGGGTACAGGTGCAGGGCGCCAGCCACGACCAGCGGGTCACGGTGTACTCCAATCTGTACCGGCTGTTCCTGTATCCCAACATCGCCCACGAGAACGTCGGCGACGCGGCGCATCCGGACTGGCGGCATGCCGACCAGAACAGTTGGTCCAAGGACAACACCGGCGGCGATGCCGAGCGCACCGCGGCGCCGATCGTGCCGGGCAAGGTCTACGTCAACAACGGCTTCTGGGACACCTTCCGCACCAGTTGGCCGGCGTATGCGTTGTTCGCGCCGGAGCAGGCCGGGGCGATGATCGATGGTTTCCTGCAGCAGTACCGCGACGGCGGCTGGGTGGCGCGCTGGTCCTCGCCGGGCTATGCGGACCTGATGGTCGGCACCAGTTCCGATGTGGCCTTCGCCGATGCCTGGCTGAAGGGCGTGCGCGGATTCGATGCGCACGAGGCCTATGCGGCGGCGCTGCGCAACGCGACGGTGGTGCCGCCGGTGTCGAATGTGGGCCGCAAAGGCCTGGCCCGCTCGATGTACCGTGGCTATGCCGCCAACGACGTGCACGAAGGGCTGTCGTGGACGCTGGAGGGCGCGCTCAACGATTTCGGCCTGGCGCAGATGGCGCAGGCGCTGGCGGAGCAGGAACAGGAACAGGATAAGCAGCAGGCGCAACGCTACCGCGAGGAAGCCGAGTACTTCCGGGCGCGTGCCACCGATTACGTGTTCCTGTTCGACCCGGCCACCCGCTTCTTCCGCGGGCGCACGCCGGCCGGCCAGTGGAGTACACCGGCGTCGAAGTTCGATCCGCGCGTATGGGGCGGCGATTACACCGAGGCCAATGCCTGGACCTTCGCCTTCACCACGCCGCACGACGCTGCGGGCCTAGCCACGCTGTTGGGCGGCGAGGATGCTATGGCGGCGCGGCTGGACGAACTCTTCGCCACACCGGAGACCGCGGACAAGCGCTTTGCCGGCAGCTACCGCGGCGTCATCCACGAGATGACCGAGGCGCGCGACGTGCGCATGGGCATGTACGCGCACAGCAACCAGCCCTCGCACCATCTGCCGTGGATGTACGTGGCGGCGGGGCAACCGTGGAAGACCCAACGCCTCACCCGCGAGGTGCTGCGCCGGCTGTACCTGGGCAGCGAGATCGGCCAGGGCTATCCGGGCGACGAGGACAACGGCGAGATGTCGGCGTGGTATTTGTTCGCGATGCTCGGGCTGTATCCGCTGCGCATGGGCGCGCCGGAGTACATGATCGGCTCGCCGGCGTTCCCGCGCGCCGAGGTCCATCTCGGCAACGGGCGCAAGCTGGTGGTGATCGCGCGCAACAACAGTGCGCGCAACGTGTACGTGCAGTCGCTCACGCTCAACGGCAAGCCGTGGAACACCGCCTGGCTGCGCCATCAGGACATCGCCGACGGCGCCACCCTGGAGTTCGTGATGGGCGCGACGCCCTCGCGCTGGGGCAGCGGTGCGGATGCGCGGCCGCCGTCGCTGACGCCGCCGGGCAGCGCGCCGCGCGGGCTGGAGGATGTGGCGTCGCAGGCCGTGGCGGTGTCGCTGGAAGGACAGCCCAAGGACGCCGCCCTGGTCGACGACGATGCGACGACGGCGCTGCCGCTGCCGGCCGGGGCCAGTGTCGACTTGCGCTTCGCAGCGCCGCAGCGCGCCACGCACTACACGCTGACCAGCGGCGCTGCCGCCATGTCCGGCCTGGCCTGGACGCTGGAAGGGCGCAACGGAGACGGCGCGTGGACCACGCTGGACCAGCGCCACGCGCAGGCATTCGCCTGGGCGCGACAATTGCGGCCGTTCCGCATTGCCAAGCCCGGCGCGTACAGCGCCTACCGCCTGCGCCTGGACGCGGGCAAGGACGTGGCGCTGGCCGAGATCGAATTGCTGCAGCCGGTGACACGGCAGGCCGCGCCGTGACCGCGTGCGAACGCGGTGAGCGCGTCCTGACCGCCGCGCTTCGCCGACGTCGTACGACGTACTAGGCCTGTTGCGCGGCAGCATGCGCTGCTGCATGGGCTGTGATACTTAGGTTTCCACTGCATTAGAACGATCCAATCGCATCTGCGCAGAAGGGGGAGGGAGACGTAGGGAAGCCGGCTTGCCGCAAGGGCGCCGGAGAGTTTTCGTGTCACACCGCGCGGGGTTCTCGCCCGATCTTTGGATCGATAGAAACCCGCCGCAGCCGATCAATCTTTGGGAGAGGATGATTGAAATGAACTGCATGCCATCCGCACGCAACCGCAGCACGCTGTCCGCCGGCATCGCCATCGCCTTGTTCGCGACGGCCGCCTCCACCACCGCCTTCGCCCAGCAGGCCGACGGCACGCCGGCGCCCACGGGCCAGGCCGAGGTCAAGGCCACCGACCTGGACGCGGTGACGGTGACCGGCTACCGCTACGCGATCGAGAAGAGCCTGGAGCAGAAGCGCAACGCCAATGCCGTGGTCGACGTGATCACCGCCGAGGACGTGGGCAAGTTCCCCGACAAGAACGTGGCCGATGCGCTGCAGCGCGTACCCGGCGTGGTCATCACCCGCGACGGCGGCGAAGGCAAGAACGTCAGCGTGCGCGGCCTGTCCTCGGAGCTGGTGCTGACCGAATTGAACGGCAACTACATCGCCACCGCCGAGTCCAACGGCGACCCGACGCGCTCGTTCAACTACACCCTGCTGCCGTCGAACCTGCTCGGCAGCGCCGAGCTGTACAAGACGCCGGAAGCGCGCATCGACGAAGGCGGTATCGGCGGCACGGTGATCCTGCAGACCCGGCGCCCGCTGGAGCTGGAGCCCAACTCCGGCTTCGTCTCCGCCGAGGGCGTGTGGTCGGACAGCAGCAAGAAGACCGATGGTCAGTTCTCGGGCTCGTACTCGTGGCACGACCAGGACAACCGCTTCGGTGTGTTCGTCGGCTACACGCAGCAGAAGCGCACCGCGCGCACGCTCAACGCCAGCACCGAGAGCTGGCAGTGGTATGGCCGCGACGAAGGCGGCCCGGCGGTCGACGTCAACGGCAATCCGTCGGACTTCAACGCCAACTGGTGGGGCGGCACCGGCTTCTGGGACCAGAACGGCAAGTACTACACCCGCTTCATGATGCCGACGGCCGTCAGCCTGGACGTCAAGCAGGAGGAGCGCGAGCGCAAGGGCGGCCAGCTGACCTTCCAGTTCAAGCCCACCGACGACCTGACCCTGACCGCGAACTACTTCCGCTTCGACCTGTCGCAGAACTCGCAGACCAATACCGTCAAGATCCCCGAGTGGAACATCGCGCGCTACTACGGCGACGGCAACTGGCGCGGCGGCCGCCTGCTCGACGGGCTGCAGTTCGATCCCAGCGGCACCATCGTCACCGGCGCCAACTACAGCCTGCATCCGGGCAAGGCTTACTACTGCAGCGAGGCGCAGGCCGCCGCCGCCGGCCTGCCGCCGGGCGGCTGGGGCTCGGACGACTGCACGGTGCCGACGCCGCAGATCACCGGCAGCTACAACATCGAGAAGTCGCTGTCGCAGACGGTGGACCTGGGCGGCGAATGGCGTGGCGAGAAGGTGGACGTGTCGTTCAAGGCCGGTCGCACCTGGGCCAAGGGCGGGCCGGAGCTCCAGTTCTCCCTGCCGATCAAGCCGCGCCGGCAGAACGCCGACGGCAGCTGGACCAACGGCAACTTCGCCAGCGCCTGGGACCTGACCGGCACGCCGACCATGACCTTCTCGCCGGAGCTGATGCAGAACCTGCGCGACGGCATCCTGCAGGTCGACCTGGGCTCGACCGGCTCGTCCTGGACCCGCAACACCAACCAGCAGCAATACGCGCAGATCGATACCACCTGGCACATGGACGGCGAGTTCTTCGACTCGTTGCAATTCGGCCTCAAGCGCCGCGACGGCGGCATCCACCGCAACACCGGCAACAACTACTGGGTGTGCCCGGGCACCGACCCGAGCGACTACAACAACCGCTACTGGAACGGGCGCTGCAATGCGCTGGCCACGCAGTTCTCGCCGGACCTGCTGTTCTCGCTGGGCAACCTGGCCGGCGGGGTCAACTCCAGCGCGTTCCCGGCGATCAACTTCCCGGGCTACATCGGCTACTTGAACCAGACCTACGGCGCGATGCAGACCCGTAACGAAGACAACTTCGTCTACAACGTGGACGAGAAGATCTACTCCACCTACCTG
Organism: Xanthomonas protegens; assembly: GCF_038442435.1. Lineage (NCBI taxonomy): Bacteria > Pseudomonadati > Pseudomonadota > Gammaproteobacteria > Lysobacterales > Lysobacteraceae > Xanthomonas > Xanthomonas protegens. Next base: position 248,584 of record NZ_JAQJCQ010000002.1, read on the forward strand.
CAGCTCAACTTCCACACCGAGCGCCTGCGCGGCAACGTCGGCGTGCGGGTGGCGCGTACCGGCCAGCACGCCGACTCCACCGACAAGGTGACCGCCTACAACGACTACTTCTTCGACGGTGCCGACGGCAACCCGCTGGCCTGCCAGCAGGGCGCCGCCATGCCCGCCGGCGCGCCGGCCGATACCTACTGCGGTACCGAAGGTTACTGGCGGCTGTCGGATACCCAGCAACGCACCGAGTCGTTCGTGGTCAGTGCGCTGGACCGCAAGTACACCGACGTGCTGCCCAGCTTCAACCTGGCCTACGACCTGACCGAAAACCTGCTGCTGCGCGCGGCGGCGTCGAAGGTGATCGCGCGGCCGAGCTACAACGCCATCGCCGCGCCCGGCAGCCTGGAGTACTACAGTCCGGAATACGTGGCCGACCGGCGCCTGACCGGCGGTGCCAGCGAGCAGGGCTGGTACGGCTCGGGCAGCAACAAGAAGCTGGAGCCGTACAAGGCCAACCAGTTCGACCTGGGGCTGGAGTGGTACTTCCAGCCGGGCTCGGTGGCGGGCGTGGGGCTGTTCCGCAAGAACGTGGAGAACTTCTCGGTCGACGTGATCAGCGACGTCAACATGATGATCAACGGCCAGACGGTCACGGTGCAGAACTACAGCACCAAGGCCGGCGGCCAGGATGCGGTGTCGCAGGGCGTGGAGCTGTACGCGCAGCACACGCTGCCGTCCGGCCTCGGCGTGCAGTTCAACTACACCTACAACGATGCCAGCAAGGCCGCGGTGCGGCTGGAGGACGGCACCGAGGTCGGCAAGACCTCGATGCCGGGCAGCGCCAAGAACCAGACCAACCTCACCGTGTTCTACGAGACCGACCGGCTGCTGCTGCGGGCCTCGTACAACCGCCGCGGCGAACTGGTGCAGGGCCTGGTCAATGGGCTGAATGTCTACGAGGAGCCGTACTACCAGATCGATCTGAATGCGGCGTACAACATCACCCCGGCGCTGAGCCTCACCGCGTCGGTGCTGAATTTGACCAAGCAGGAGTCGCGCCAGCATCTGGGCGACGACACCCGCGCGCGCTTCTATACCGGCGGCTACGCCGGGCGGCTGGCGTACCTGGGGCTGACCTACAAGTTCTAGGCTGCAGCGTGTCGTGCCCATGCCTGCCGCGCGGCGGTCGGCATGGGCGCGACGGTCCGGCGACGGCCGGGCCGCCGTTTTCGCCGTCCACGACCGCGCCGTCGCGCTTGCCGCGGTCGTCCACTACAGGATCCATCGCATGACGTCTTCCCCGCTGCCCTCCCTGTTGCGCACGTTCGCCCTGTCCTTACTGCTGGTGACGCCGGCACTGGCCGCCGCGCCGCGGCTCAGTGCCGAGGTCAACACCTTCATCGGCAGCAAGGACGACGGCAACACCTTCCCCGGCGCGTCCGCCCCGTTCGGCATGATCCAGGTCAGCCCGATCGGCGCGCACTACGCCGGCTGGCGCTACGACGATCCGCAGATCCGCGGTTTCGGCCATTCCTTCCTGTCCGGTGCGGGCTGCTGGGAGCAGGGCGGGCAGGTCTCGATGTTGCCGGTCACGGGGCGCATCGGCCCTGGTGGCGAGTTCGATACGGGCGACCCGAAGGCGTTCGACCACACCCGCTACGGCGCGCGCTACCAGCACGACGGCGAGCGCGGCCAGGCCGGCTACTACAAGGTGCGGCTGACCGATTACGGCGGCATCGACGCCGAAGCGACCGCACTGACCCGCGCCGCGGCCGAGCGCTACACCTTTTCCACCTCGGGCGAGGGCCATGTGCTGGTCAACATCGGCCAGGCCAACGCCCGCCACACGGTCACCGGCAGCACCCTGACCGTGGTCGGCGACCGCGTGGTCGAAGGCAAGCTGGTGACCCAGAGCTTCTGTGGCGGCCACCAGTACACCACCTGGTTCCGCCTGGAGTTCGACCGCCCGTTCAAGGCCTTCGGCACCTGGGGCGAGGCCGGCGGCGTGCCCGGATCGCGTCATGGCATGGAAGGCGAGGGCAAGCCCAGCGGCGCGTGGCTCACCTTCGACCTGAGCAAGGGCCGCGCGGTGACCGCCATCTCGGCGATCTCGCACGTGGATGCCGAGGGCGCGCGCAACAACCTGCGCCGCGAAGGCATGGCCAATGGCCGCCTGCTCGGCTTCGATGCCATGCGCGCGCGTGCGCAGCAGGTGTGGGACAAGGAGCTGGCCAGCGTGCGCGTGCACGGCGGCAGCGGCGACGACCGCGTGGTGTTCTACACCGCGCTGTATCACGCGCTGCTGCAGCCGCTGACCGGCAGCGACGCCGATGGGCGCTACCGTGGCTACGACGACGGCATCCACCACGCCGATGGCTGGACCTATCACGAGTTCTTCTCGCTGTGGGACACCTACCGTTCGCAGAACCAGTTGCTGGCGCTGTTGCGGCCGCAGCGCGCCGCCGACATCGGACGGTCGATCCTGGCGATCAACGCGCAAGGCGGCTGGCTGCCGCGCTGGGGCTATGCCAACTTCGAGACCAACGTGATGACCGGCGATCCGGTCACGCCGTTCCTGGTCGACCTGTGGCGCTTCGGCGCGCTGCAGGGGCGCGAGGCCGAGGCCTACGCGGCGCTGCGCCGCAATGCCTTCGAGATGCCACCGATGAACTCGCGGCACGCCGGGCGCTCCGGCAATGCCAATTACCTGGCGCAGGGCTTCGTGCAGTACGACCGCGCATTTCCCTCCAAGGGCATGGATGTCGACCCGCACCACGGCGGCTCGGCGACGCTGGAGTACGCGCTGGCCGATTGCGCGCTGTCGACCATGGCCGGTGCGCTGGGCCACGCCGACGACGCGGCCGTGCTGAACCGCCGCGGGCGCAACTGGCGCTCGATCTGGGATCCGTCGGTGCGCGATGCGGAGACGGGCTTCACCGGCTTCCCGCGGCCGCGCACCGAGGACGGGGCGTGGTACACGCCGTCCGATGGCCATTACGATCCGCGTTCGCAGCACGGCTTCCATGAAGGCACGGCCTGGCAGTACCAGTGGCTTGCGCAGCAGGACGTGCCGGGCCTGGTGGAAGCGATGCACGGACCCGAGCAGGCCGCGCGGCGCCTGGATGCGTTCTTCGCCTACGACGCGCTGCTGGCCGACCCGGCCGGCGCCGCGCGCAAGGAATGGGTGGTGGGGCCGTACAGCTACTACAGCCAGTTCCGCTACAACCCCAACAACGAGCCCGACCTGCATGCGCCGTGGATGTATACGCTGATCGGCCAGCCGTGGAAGACCAGCACCGTGCTGCATGCGGCGCAGACGCTGTTCACCAATGCGCCGAACGGCGTCACCGGCAACGACGACCTGGGCACGATGTCGGCGTGGTATCTGTTCAGCGTCATGGGACTGTATCCGGCGGTGCCCGGCACCGGGCAGTTCCTGCTGCACGCGCCACGCTTCTCGCACGTCGAGCTGGACGTGGGCGCGGGCCGCACGCTGCGCATCGACGCACCGCAGGCCGGCGACGGCAAGCTGCGCTACGTCGGTGGCGTGTCGCTGGACGGCCGCGCGCACGCGCCGGTATGGCTGGACTGGGCACAGTTGCGCCAGGGCGGCCGCCTGCGCTTCGACCTGCGCGATGCGCCGCAGCCGCAGGGCTGGGGCACGCAGCCGCAGGACCTGCCGGTGTCGCCATGCGCGGCGCCGCCGTCCGCCGCCAGCCTGGGTTGGCGCTGAGTTCGTGCCGTCGCGCAGTAGGGGCGCGCAGCCGATGGTTTACGCTGCGCGTCTCGTCCGAAGGGAATCGATCCGATGAGCCAGAAGCGTCCACCCGGAACCGGATCCGCAGGCTCCAAGGCTGCCAAGGCCGCCGCGCGCAAGGCGGCGCCGGTTGCGGCGGAGCATGCGGACAAGGCGAAAAAGGCCACAAAGACCACAAAGACCGCAGCGGTCTCCGCCGCGCGTGACCGGCAGCGTGTGGTGACCGTCACCGACATCGCCGATGCGGTCGGCGTCTCGCGCGCGACCGTGTCGCTGGTGCTGCGCGGCAGCCCGCTGGTGCATGCCGACACGCGTGCGCGCGTGGAAGCGGAACTGAAGCGGCAGCGCTACGTCTACAACCGCGGCGCCGCCAACCTGCGCCGGCGCACCTCGACCTGCGTGGCCCTGGTCATCAACGACCTGGCCAATCCGTTCTTCGCCGAATTCGCCGCCGGCGTGGACGAGGCGCTGGGCGAGCAGGGCTACGTGACCCTGCTCGGCAGCACCGGCGAATCGCCCGCGCGGCAGCAGGCCGTACTGGCCTCGCTGATGGAACACACGCCGGCCGGCGTGATCCTGTCGCCGGCCGAGGGCAGCGACGCCGCCGAACTGCACACCGTGCTGGACGCACGCGCGAACGTGCTGTTGTTCAATCGCGAACTCGCCGGTGCCGACGACTGGGGTTTCCTCGGCCTGGACAACCAGCGCGGCGCGCAACTGGCCACCGAACACCTGATCGCGCTCGGCCACCGGCGCATCGCCTTCTACGGCGGCCACGCCGATTCCAGTTCCTGCCGGCAGCGCCGCGCCGGTCATGCGCAGGCGATGCGGCAAGCCGGGCTGCCGGTCGACCCTGCGTGGCTGATCGAGTCCGCGCCCAATCGCCTGGAAGCGGCCGCGCGCCACGGCGACCTGTTCGCCCACGACGCGCCGCCCACCGCGGCGGTCTGCTACAACGACACGGTCGCGCTGGGCCTGATGCTGGGCCTGCTCGCGCGCGGCATCCGTCCGGGCAAGGACTTCGCGATCACCGGGTTCGACGACATCCCCGAGGCCGCGGTGAGCACACCCGCGCTGACCACGCTCGCCGCGCAACCACGCGCGCGCGGCCGGCAGGCGGCGCAACTGGTGCTGGAGCGGCTGGATGCGGCCGCGCCGCCGCGCAGGACGATCGTGCCGGTGAGCCTGTCGGTGCGCGAGAGCAGCGGTGCGCCGGTCGCGCGCACGCGCAGCTAGCACTGCGAACGCGGCTGCGGCCGCAGCGACGATGCGCGATGGCACTCGGCGCGCGCAGTGCCATCGCGACGTCCTCTCGACAGGGGCGGGCAGATAGTGGGTCGCACCCTCACAGCGGCGCGTACCGCGGGTTCGTGCTGAGCGAGCGCTTCGCCCCCTTCTTCCTTTCGTCGAGAGCCGTGTCATGCATCTGCAGACTGCACCGCGCCGTTCCGTGGTGGCCAACGCCTTCTACGGCCTGCTCAATCCCATTCCGTTCGGCTGCTTCGTCGCCGCACTGATCTTCGACATCGTCTACGCCCGCAGCGGCGTGATCCTGTGGACCAAGGCGGCGGCCTGGCTGATCGCGATCGGGCTGGTCATCGCCATCGTGCCGCGCCTGATCAACCTGGTGCAGGTCTGGATCACTGCGCGGCGCTCCACGCTGCCGGTGGAACGGCTCGACTTCTGGCTGAACCTGTTTGCCATCGTCGCCGCCATCTTCAATTCCTTCGTGCATAGCCGCGACGCGTATGCGGTGGTCCCGGCAGGGCTTTGGCTCTCGATCGCCACAGTCGCGCTGTTGGCGATCGGGCATGTGCTCATCGCCATCCGCACCACGCCGCGCGAGGGTTACGTCCATGGCTAAGCGCCTGTGCCTGTCCGTTTTCGCGCTGAGCGGCGCAGTGGCCCTGGCCGCCTGCGGCGGCAAGGCCTCGCTCGAGCCCACCCAGCAGGCGGGCAACGCGCCGCCGCTGCCGCAGCCGCGCAACTTCCTGCTGCCGCCGATGCAGGTTCCCGAGGGAGTGGGCTGGAAGGAGGGGCAGGCGCCCACGGTGGCGGCTGGCCTGAAGATCGAGAAGATCGCTGGTGGCCTGAAGCATCCGCGCCAGCTGTACGTGCTGCCCAACGACGACGTGCTGGTGGTGGAGGCCAATTCGCCAGGGACGGAACCCGTCACCACGCCCAAGCAACTGATCGCGGGGCTGGTCCAGAGCCGCTCCGGCAAGAGTGCCAAGGGCGGCAACCGCATCACCCTGCTGCGCAGGGCCGCGGACGGCAAGTGGGAACAGCATGCGTTCCTGAAAGGGCTGCACTCGCCGTTCGGGGTGCAACTGATCGGCGATGCGCTGTACGTCGCCAACACCGACAACATCATGAAGTTCCCCTACGTCGCCGGCCAGACCGAGATCACCGCGCCCGGCACGCTGTTCGCCGATCTCCCCGGCACGATCGAGCACCATTGGACCAAGGCACTGCTGGCCAGCCCCGACGGACGCAAGCTGTACGTCGGCGTGGGCTCCAACAGCAACATCGGCGAGAACGGGCTGGACGTGGAATACCGCCGTGCGGCGGTCCTGGAAGTGGACGTGGCTTCGGCCAGCAGCCGTATCTTCGCCTCGGGCATCCGCAATCCCACCGGACTGCAGTGGGAGCCGCGCACCGGCAAACTGTGGGCGATCGCCAACGAGCGCGACGAGATCGGCGCCGACCTGGTGCCCGACTACCTGACCTCGGTGCAGGACGGCGGCTTCTACGGCTGGCCGTACAGCTACTACGGGCAGAACGTGGATGTGCGGGTCAAGGACCAGCGCCCGGACCTGGTGGCCAAGGCGATCAAGCCGGACTATGCGCTGGGCTCGCATGTGGCCGCGCTGGGCCTGTGGTTCTCCCGCGGCGATGCGCTGCCCGCAAAGTACCGCGAGGGTGCGTTCGTGGCCGAGCACGGCAGCTGGAACCGTTCGCCGCTCAGCGGCTATCAAGTGGTCTACGTGCCGTTCCAGCAGGGCCGTCCCATCGGCCCACCGCAGACCGTGGTCAGCGGCTTCCACTCGCAGGACGAGTCGCAGCTGTTCGGTGCCCCGGTCGGCCTGGCGCAGGACAAGGACGGTGCGCTTCTGATCGCAGACGATGTCGGCAACAGCGTCTGGCGTGTGCGCTTCTGACCGTTTGCATGACGCCGCCCATCTGTACGTGGGCGGCGCAGTCTTGACGCGATGCCGCCCTTATCACATGCGCCGGCCGTGATAAGGGCGGTGCGGTATACAGGTAACCCGGCTGCGTGGCCGGATTGCGGAAAAGCACGGACGTGGATGTTAAAGCCGCACGTCCACCGGTTCGCTCTCCAGGGCCAGTACGCCGAACACGCATTCATGCACCCGGTACAGCGGTTCCTGCGCGACGAAACGTTGCAGCGCTTCCAGGCCCAGTGCGAACTCGCGGATGGCCAGCGACTGCTTGGTGCGCAGGCCGCGCTGGCGCAGACGGTCGAGGTTCTGCGGTTCGGTGTACTCGGGCCCGTAGATGATGCGCAGGTACTCGCGGCCGCGGCACTTGATGGCCGGTTGTACCAACCCGCGCTTGCTGCGCGCCAGGCCTTCGACCGGCTTGATGACCATGCCTTCGCCGCCCTGCGCGGTCAGCGCCTCCCACCAAGCGACGGCGTCGGCCACGCTGGCCGCGTCGGCCAGATCGACAAACACGTGCCGGGTCAGGCGCACCAGCGGTTCGGCGTCGGCCAGGCGACGGGCGACGTCCAGGTGCCAGCGATGGTCGCGTTCCAGGCCGACCACGCCTTCGCAGGCCAGCACGTGGAACGGTGCGATCTTCAGGTCTTCCAGGCCGTTCACCTCCCAGCAGTAGCGGCGGTAGGCGTCGACGAAGCGGCTGGCGTCGCTGTGGCGCGCCTGCGCCTGCTGTTGCCACGGCTGCACGTCCACGCCACGCGCGGCGGCCGCATCCAGCCAGCTGCGCGCGGTGGCAAGCGCCGCGGTGGCGGCGGCGCCGGTGGGCGCGTACTGCTCGCGCAGCAGTTCCTGGGCCTTGGCCGACCACGGCAACAGTTCCGCGTCGAGCACGATCCAGTCGGTATTCAATTCCTCCCAGAGGCCCGCGCGCTGCAGTGCCGCGTCGAGGCGGTCGAGCAGGGCGTTTTCCAGCGTGCGCTCGCCGAAGAAGCGGCGGCCGGTGCGGGTGTAGACGACGCCGCGGCCGTCATCGCCGATGCCGAAACGGCGCTGCGCGACACCGGCATCGCGGCACAGCACCACGACCGCGCGCGACCCCATGTGCTTCTCTTCGCACACCAGCGTGGCGATGCCTTCCTGGCGATAGAAGTCGAGCGCTTCCTGTGGGCGCTCGAGCAGATCGCCGGACTTGGCGGTCTCCGGCGGTGCCATCGTCGGCGGCAGGTATACCAGCCAGCGCGGATCGATGGCGAAGCGGCTCATCACCTCCAGCGCGGCGATGCTGTTCTCTTCGCGGATGGTGACGCTGCGGAAGGCGCGGGTGTCGATCACGCGCTTGCCCGCGACATCGTCCAGGTCGAGCAGCAAGGCCTCGCGCGGTGCGGTGGCCGCGGCGCTCGCGTCCTCGGCCGGAAGCAGCGGCTTGACCGGGGCGTAGTACTCGCGCGCAGCCGCGACCGACACCAGCTCCTTCTCCGGATAGCGCAGCGCGGTGAGCTTGCCGCCGAACACGCAGCCGGTGTCGAGACAGATGGTGCGGTTGACCCATTCCGGCTCCGGCGTCGGCGTATGGCCGTACACCACCATTGCCGGGCCGCGATAGTCGCGCGCCCAGTCGGAACGGACCGGCAGGCCGAACGCATCGATCTCGCCGGTGGTCTCGCCGTACAGCGCGAACTCGCGCACGCGCTGCGAGGTGCGGCCCTGCAATTCCTGCTTGAGGCCGGCATGGGCGACCACCAGCTTGCCGTCGTCCAGCACATAGTGACTGACCAGCTTGTCGATGAAGGCAGCGACCTCGCGGCTGAACTCCTCCGGTTCGGCCTGCAGTTGCTCCAGCGTCTCGGCCAGGCCGTGGCTGATGCGCACGTCGCGTCCGGCGAGCTTGCGTTGCAGCTTCACGTCGTGGTTGCCGGGCACGCACAACGCGGTGCCGTTGCCGACCATGTGCATGACCAGGCGTAGCACGCCTGGCGAATCCGGGCCGCGGTCGACCAGGTCGCCGACGAAGACCGCCTTGCGCCCCTCCGGTGCGCTGACCTCGGGCGCCTCGCGGGTGCCGCCGACGGTGTAGCCCAGGCGGCCGAGCAGGGCGACCAGTTCGTCGCGGCAACCGTGCACGTCGCCGATCAGGTCGAACGGCCCGTGCTCCTCGCGGCGGTCGTTCCAGACCTTGATGCGTTCGATCGCGGCGGCCGCCACGTCCTCCACCGAGCGCAACACGCGGACATGGCGGAAGCCCTCGCGCTCCAGTCCACGCAGGCCCTTGCGCAGCGCCTGCTGCTGGTTGCGGATGACATGCGGGCCGAAGTTGCGGTCCGAACGCGCGTTGTTGCGCTCCTGGCACACGCGCTCGGGCAGGTCGAACACGATGGCGCAGGGCAGGACATGGAACTCGCGTGCCAGTTCGACCAGGCGCTTGCGGTCTTCCGGACGCACATTGGTCGCGTCGACGACGGTCAGGCGGCCGGCGGCGAGGCGCTTGCGCGCGATGAAGTAGAGCACCTCGAAGGCGTCGCCGGTGGCGGTCTGGTCGTTCTCGTCGTCGGCGACCAGGCCGCGGCAGGCGTCGGAGGAGATCACCTCGGTCGGCAGGAAGTGAGTGCGGGCAAAGGTGGACTTGCCGCTGCCGGACGGCCCGATCAGGGCGACCAGGCTGAGCTTGGGAATGCGTATCGTCATGAGGATGCCGAAAAGGTCAGGCCATGTCGCGGGTAAACACCGCCATCTGGGTCGGCGGGCCGACCTCCGGATCGTCCGGGCCGATGGATGCGTGGCGCACGCGGTAACCATTGCGCTGCGCCACGGCATCGGCCCAGGCGCGGAAGTCCGCGCGCGTCCATTCGAAGCGGTGGTCGGGATGGCGGAAGCGCCCGGCGGGCAGGGTCGGGAAGCGCACGTTGTATTCGCTGTTCGGCGTGGTGATCACCACCGCCGGCGGCCTGCCGAAACCGAACAGGGCGCGCTCGAACGCGGGCAGGCGCGGCGCATCCATGTGCTCGATCACTTCGACCGCGCAGGCCGCATCGAAGCCCTCTATACGCCGATCGCGGTAGGTCAGCGCGCCATGGGCCAGGGTGATGCGCTGGCGCTGCAGCGGCGGCAGGCGCTCCAGGTGCAGCCGGTCGGCGGCATGGTCCAGCGAGCGCAGCGACACGTCGATGCCGAGCAGGTGCTCGATCTGCGGCTCCTTGAGCAGCAGGCCAAGCAGGCGCCCCTCGCCGCAGCCCAGGTCGACCACGCGCCGCGCGCCCAGGGTGCGCAGCGTCTCGACCACGGTCTGCATGCGCTGGTCATTGAGGCTGAGCGGGCGTTCGATCGCGTCCTCGACCGCTTCCTTGCGCACTTCCTGCTCGTCGATCGCCTCCTCTTCGTCGTCCAGCAGGCGCGCCAGCGCGGCCCGGACCAACGGCTTGTGGCGGCGCAGGTAGCGGCCGACGATCGCCTCACGTTGCGGGTGCGCGGACAGCCAGGTACCGCCCTTGTCGAGCAGCTTCTCGATTTCGTCGTGGCCCACGTAGTAGTGCTTGTCGCCATCGATGGCCGGCAGCAGCACATACAGGTGGGTCAGCAGATCCTGCAGGCGGACGGTCCCGGCGAGCTGCAGGCGCACATACGGACTGTCGCCCCACTCGGGAAAGCGCGGATCCAGCGGCAGGCGCTCGACCGTTACGGTGTAGCCAAGCGGTTCGAACCAGGCCTGCAGCAGTTGCTCGCCGCCGCGGCACCGCAGCACCGGAATCTCCGCTTCCAGCGCAATGGGCGTGTCCGCCAGCGCCTGGCGACTCTTGCTGGTGCCGGCCATGGCGGTGCCGAACACCCGCTTGAGCGCGACCGAGAGGAAGGAACTGGCAACGTACGGCCGGTCGTTGACGTACTGCGACAGGCTGCCTTCGGCTTCGCCGCGACCGCGCACCAGCCCCACCGGATCGATGTCCAGCATCAGCACTGCGGTGCAGCGGGTGTCGTCGGCCTGCGTGTAGAACACCCGGGCAGTGCCGAACGGCAGTTCGACCTCGTGGGCGCGCTCGGGATGCTTGACCAGCAGGTAGCCGAGATCGGTGGCGGGCTGAGTGGTTGTGGACAGGGACAGCAGCACGGTGTGATGGCTTCGCGAGAAAGGCCGTGAGCCTACCGTGCTGCCATTGCCACTGTGCGGGGGCTGGGCAGGTGGGCTGGCCACTGCTGGCTTGGATGGCGAGTCCGCATGGCGGCGGATGTGGCACGCCACCGGTGACTCGGCCGTGTCTGTCAGGCCGACTTAGGGTGCCGGTTGTCGACCCGCAGTCGCCGTGATGCGGTGGCACCTTGCCGCAATTCGCGCTGGATTGAATGCGTGTCGGCGAACCTTGCAGCGCCGCGCTCAGCGCAAGCGAATCCAATCCAGTGCCAGTAGCGTATCGATCGCCGTTTTCGCAGTGCGCTGCTGTTCTTCCGACGCCCCGTTCGTGTGTGCATCCCGCAGATGGGCAAGGAGCTGCTGTGCATCGTGCCGTTGTCCGGGATGCGCCACCTGCAGCCGGCGCGCGGCCTGGAACACCGTCATGATGTCCTCGGCCTGGTCGATGTTCCTGATCCGTGCGAACAGGTCCACGGCTTTCGCGATCTCAGCGTCGTACGGCGCATACGCCGCGGCGAACCGCGCATGCTCCTTGTCGTACTGCGGCGAGGCGCGCAGCGCCATGGTCCGTCCCTGCGGCTGCTCGTGCAGCCAGTTGCGGTTGGCCAGGTCGGTCAGGATCGGCCGGACGTCGCCCTGGCGCGGGCCGCGGCCGGCAGTGCCGAACGTCAGCCCGGTCGGCACGCCCAGTTCGGTCATGGCCCAGCAGAGGGTCTGGAACAGGGTGCGCCCGATCGGCCGCGCCTCCGGCAGGGCCTGCAGCCGCCGCAGCACTTCCATGATCGCGATCCAGCCCGGCTGGGTCGCCGTGCGTTTGCCGGCGCCCTCGGCCGAGGCGTTTGCCGGCCGCGACAGGAAGGCGGTTTCGAGTTGCGCCAGCGGCGTGCCGTACGGCGCATAGACCTCGATGTCGACCGGCAGATGCGCCAGCGTGCGGTAGATCAACGGGCCGACCTCCTCCCAGGCCAGGCCGCCGTTGCCGCAGCCCAGCGGCGGCAGGGCAAGACTGCGCACGTCCCATTCGCGCAGATACGCGGCGAGGTAGTCCAGCCCTGCCGCGATGTCCTCCAGCCGCGACGGCGAGCGCCAATGGCGCTTGGTCGGGAAGTTGAGAATGCGGATGCCGCTGGCGTCGGCGTACAGATAGGGCTCGCCGATGCGCACGCGGCCTTCCCGGCAGCGCACGGCATAGTCCTCGAACATGGCCGGATAGCGCCGCTTGAATTCCTGCGCGATGCCCTTGCCCATGATGCCGGCGCAATTGACCGCATTCGCGTGGACGTGGGCGTGGCTGGCGAACAGGTCGCCGATTCGTGCCTTGAACATGGTGCGATCCATCGATGGAGAAATCCCCGGTGTAGCGCCTGTCGCTTGCCCGCACTGAAGGACACCGCGTGTGCGGATAGCGCTGCCCACCGCCTGGCCCAGAGAGGCCGGGCGAGTGCTGCCGACGTCAGCGCATGTGCGCACCTGGCTGTCCTGCAGCAAGGGGCGCCAGGGCAGCAGCGGGGAGCGCGCAAGCATGTGGCAGCGGCGTCTCACCTCCTGAGATCGGGCGAGGCCAGGAGAGGCCGTGCGGCGTGGCGCCGATCGACGGCAGCGATCCTTTCCCGTAGGAGCGGCTTCAGCCGCGACAGGCATGCCCAGTGATGCCTCGTCGCGGCTGAAGCCGCTCCCACAGGGGCTTGCGGCGAGCCGGTCGGGTGCATTGTGGGAGGGACTTCAGTCCCGACGCATTGCGCCATCGGAAAGCGCACCGCTTCGCGCGTCGCGGCTGCATGCAGTTGACTGCCACAATGGCAGCGACAGCGCCGATCTAGTTCTCAGCCGACGCCCCCCCGCCGCGTCGCGCACGCCAGCGCGCCACCCGCTCCTGCAGCCCCACCACGCAGACGAAGAACGCCGGCACGAAGAAGATCGCCAGCACGGTGCCGCTGACCATGCCGCCGAACACACCGGTGCCGATGGCGTGCTGGGTCTCGGCGCTGGCGCCGCTGGCCAGCATCAAGGGCACCACGCCCAGGGCGAAGGCCAGCGAGGTCATCAGGATCGGGCGCAGGCGCAGGCGCGCGGCGTTGGTCGCCGCCTCGAGCAGGCCCTGGCCGTCGCGGTGCAATTGCCGGGCGAACTCGACGATGAGGATGGCGTTCTTCGCCGACAGGCCGATGATGGTGATCAGGCCGACCTTGAAGAACACGTCGTTGGGCAGGCCGCGCAGCATCACTGCGGCCACCGCACCAAGCAGGCCCAGCGGCACGACCAGCATCACCGACAGCGGGATCGTCCAGCTCTCGTACAGCGCCGCCAGCACCAGGAACACTACCAGTGCCGACAGCAGCATCAGCAGCGGCGCCTGCGCGGCCGATTGCCGCTCCTGCAGCGATTGCCCGGTCCAGGCCACGGCGAAGCCCGGCGGCAGTTGCGCGGCCAGCCGTTCCATCTCGGCCATGGCGGCGCCGCTGGACACGCCAGGCGCGGCGCCGCCGGTGATGCGCACGGCCGGGAAGCCCTGGAAGCGCGCCAACTGCTGCGGCGCGTCGGTCCAGGTGGCGGTCACCACTTCGCGCAGCGGCACCATGCCGCCCTCCGTGCTGCGTACGCGCAGTCCCAGCACGTCGTCCAGTTGCATGCGCGACGCGGCGTCGGCCTGCAGGATCACTTGCTGCATGCGCCCGGCGTTGGGGAAGTCGTTGACGTACAGCGAGCCCATCGCCGCCGACAGGGTGTTGCTGATCGCGGAGAACGGCAGGCCCATGGCTTCGGCATGCTGGCGATCGATCTCCAGGCGGATGCTCTTGCCCGGCGGCAGGCCGTCCTGATACACGCCGCTGACCACCTTGCTGTCCGCGGCCAGTTGCAGCAGCTTCGCCTGCGCCGCCATCAGCGCGGCCTCGCCGCGGTTGCCGCGGTCCTGCAGGTACAGGGTGAAGCCGGAAGAGGTGCCGAGCTCGTCGATCGCCGGCGGCAGCAGGCTCATCACCGTGCCTTCGGGCAGGTCGGCCATGGCCTGCTGCACGCGTTCGGCTTCCTCGCTGGAGGTGGCGCCGTCGCGCTGGTCCCAGTCCTTGAGCATGGTGAAGGCCATGGCCGCGTTGGTGCCCGAGCCGGAGAAGCTGAAACCCAGGATCACCAGGTTGGAGGCCAGCGCCGGGCGCGTGGCGACGTGCCGCTCGAACGCCTTGACCACCGCCAGCGTGCGCTCGCTGGTGGCATCGGTGGGCAACTGGATCGAGGTCATGAAGTAGCCCTGGTCCTCTTCCGGCAGGAACGCCGAGGGCAGCACGCGCATGGCGAAGACCAGCGCCACGCACAGCACCGCGAACACCGCCATCACCCGCGCGCTGCGCCGCAGCAGCCGCGCCACGCGTGCGGCATAGCGGCCGGTCAGTCGCTCGAAGCCGCGGTTGAACGCGCCGAAGAATCCGCGCTTGGCATGATGGCCGGGCGCGATCGGGCGCAGCAGGGTGGCGCACAGCGCCGGGGTCAGGGTCAGCGCCAGGAACGCCGAGAACAGGATCGACACCGCCATCGCCAGGGTGAACTGCTGGTAGATCACGCCCACCGAGCCGCTGGCGAAGGCCATGGGGATGAACACCGCGGTCAGCACCAGGGTGATGCCGACCACCGCGCCGGTGATCTCGCGCATCGCCTTGGTGGTGGCTTCCCGCGGCGGCAGGCCTTCGCTGGCCATGATCCGCTCGACGTTCTCCACCACCACGATGGCGTCGTCGACGATGATGCCGATCGCCAGCACCATGCCGAACATGGTCAGCACGTTGATCGAGAAACCGGCCAGCAGCATCACCGCGAAGGTGCCCAGCAGCGCGATCGGCGCGACGATAGCCGGGATCAGCGTGTAGCGCACGTTCTGCAGGAACAGGTACATCACCAGGAACACCAGCACCATCGCTTCGAGCAGGGTCTTGACCACCTGCTTGATCGAGAGCTTCACGAACGGCGCGGTGTCGAACGGGATCGAATAGGTCATGCCGGTCGGCATGCTTGCGGCCAGTTCCGCCAGCCGCGCCTTCACCGCCTGCGCGGTGCGCACCGCATTGGCGCCGGGCGAAAGCTGGATCGCCGCGCTGGTGGCGGGAGCGCCGTCCTCGCGATTGGAGAAGCCATAGGACTGTGCGCCCAGTTCCACCCGCGCCACGTCGCCCAGAGTCACCCGCGCGCCGCCGCTGTCGGCACGCAGCACGATGGCGGCGAACTGCGCGGGCGTGGACAGTTGCCCGGCCACGGTCAGCGGCACGGTCAGGCGCTGACCTTGTACCACCGGCTCGTCGCCGAGGCGGCCGGGAGCGATCTGCGCGTTCTGCTGTTCGATCGCCTGCGCCAGTTCGGTCATGGTCATGCCGTAGGCGATGAGCTTGTCCGGGTCCACCCACACGCGCATGGCCTGCTCGGCGCCGAACAGCTGCACGCGGCCGACGCCGTCGATGCGCCGCAGTTCCTGCACGATGTTGCGGGCCAGGTAGTCGTTGAGCGCCACTTCGTCGTAGCGGCCGTCCGGCGAGGTCAGGCCGACCAGCATCAGGAAGCCGGAAGCGGCCGATTCCACCTGCAGGCCGTTCTGCCGCACCGCCTGCGGCAGGCGCGGCTCCACCGCCTTGATGCGGTTCTGCACGTCCACCTGGGCCAGCTCCGCATTGGTGCCGGGCTTGAAGGTGGCGGTGATCTGCGCGCTGCCCGAGGTGTCCACCGTGGACTCGAAATACAGCAGGTTCTTGACCCCCGACAGCTCGCGCTCGACCAGGCTCACCACCGAGTCGTTGAGGGTCTGCGGCGTGGCGCCGGGGTAGGACGCCATCAGCGACACCGAGGGCGGCGCCACCGACGGATAGCGCGCCACCGGCAACTGGCCGATGGCCAGGGTGCCGAACAGCACGATGAACAGCGCGATCACCCAGGCGAAGACCGGGCGTTCGATGAAGAACTGTGGCATGGCGGCGTCCCCGGCTCAGTCCGCGGCGGCGGTGGCGACCGCCGGCGGCTGCCACGCGCGTGCCTTCACCCGGGCGCCGGTACTGAGCCGGTCGATGCCTTCGACCACCACCTGCTGCCCGGCCTGCAGGCCGGCGACGACACGGTAGTGCCCCTGCACCAGTTCGCCCAACTGCACCGTCGCGCTGCGCACCTGCGCATTGGCGTCCAGCACCCACACCTGCGCGCGCTTGCCGACATGGGTGACCGCCTGCTGCGGCACGCGCAGCGCCTGCGCGTAGTGGGCGCGCGGCACCCGCGCCCGCACGTACATGCCGGGCAACAGGCGCCGCTGCGGGTTGTCGACGAGGATGCGCAGCAGCACATCGCCGGTGCCGGCATCGACGTTGATGCCGGAGAACAGCACGCGCCCGCTCAGTCCCGAGGGCGTGCCGCTGCGGTCGAGGATCTGCGCCGGCAGGCCGTCGCCGCCGGTGGCCTGCGCGCGCGCGGCCGGATCCAGCGGGTCCAGGTCGCTGGCGGACTGGCGCACGTCGACGTAGACCTGGTCGATCTGCTGGATCACCGCCATCGGCGCGCTGTCGCTGGGCGAGACCAGCGCACCCTCGGTGAGCAGTGCCTGGTCGATGCGGCCGTCGATCGGCGCATCGACGGTGGCGAAGGCCAGGTCCAGGCGCCGCCGCGACAGCGTCGCCTTGGCCTCGGCGACCGCCGCGGCGGCCTGGCTGCGCTGCGAGGCGGCGTCGTCGTACATCTGCCGGCTGACCATGCCGGATTCGACCAGCCGCTGTAGCCGGGCATGCTGCACGTCGGCCAGCACCTGCGCGGCCTCGGCACGGTGCAGGGCGGCCGCGGCGGTGTCCATCTCGGCCTTGAACGGTGCCGGGTTGATCTGGAACAGCGCATCGCCGCGTCGCACATCGGCGCCCTGCTCGAAGAAGCGGCGCTGCACGATGCCGCCGACCTGTGGGCGGATCTGCGCGCTGCGCACCGCGGCCACGCGGCCGGGCAGGTCCACGCTCACCGTCATCGGCGCAGGGTGCAGGGTCACCGCGGTGACCTGTACCGGCGCGGCCACCGCCTGTGGCTGCGCGCCGCCGCCGCAGCCCGCCAGGGCCAACGCCAGCGCGCCGCCCAGTCCCAGAGTCCGTACCTGTTGCCGCATGCCCATGCCTCGTGCCTCGTCGCTGCCGCCGCGGATGCGGCGAACACCAAAGCCGCGCATGGTCGCGGCCGCGGGTTGCGCGGCGTTCGATGCGATGTGGAGATATGATGGAGATCCGCCCGTCCGGGCCGATGCGCCTTCGCTGCCTCCATGTCCGTTTCCTCTCCGGGCGCCGCCGTGCCCGCGTCCGCGCCGCTGATCCTGATCGCCGAAGACGAGAGCGAGATCGCCGAGATCCTCGGCGCCTACCTGGCGCGCAGCGGGCTGCGCAGCGCCCACGCCGCCGATGGCCGCGCCGCGCTGGACCTGCACCTGGCGCTGGACCCCGACCTGATCCTGCTGGACGTGCAGCTGCCGGCGGCGGACGGCTGGAAGGTGCTGGCCGAACTGCGCCACCGGGGCGAGACCCCGGTGATCATGCTCACCGCGCTGGACCAGGACATCGACAAGCTGATGGGCCTGCGCCTGGGCGCCGACGACTACGTGGTCAAGCCGTTCAACCCGGCCGAGGTGGTGGCGCGGGTGCAGGCGGTGCTGCGGCGCATCCGCGGCAACGGCGCCGAGGAGGCGCGCAGCCTGCGCGTGGGTGCCTTCCACGTCGACCTGGACCAGCACGAGGCCAGCGTGCGCGTGGGCGAGCAGCGGCACACGCTGGATCTCACGCTCACCGAGTTCAAGCTGCTGGTGCGGCTGATGCGCGCGCCGAAGCGGGTGTTCAGCCGCGCCGAACTGCTCGACGCCTGCCTGCCGGAAGGCGACACCCAGGAGCGCACCATCGACAGCCACATCAGCAAGCTGCGCAAGAAGCTGGAGGCGCTGGGCGTGCAGGGCACACCGGCCAGCGTGCGCGGCGTCGGCTACCGGTTCGGATCCGGCGCATGAGCCGCGCCCCCGGGCTGCGCCGCCAGGTGATCCTGTCGCTGGGGGCGCTGGCGCTGTGGATCATCCTGCTGTCGGTGGTCGGCTCCTACGTGTTCTATGCGCTGGCGGCGGCCTACCAGCCCAACAGCATCTCCGACACCTGGGTGCCGTCGCGGGTGGAGATGATGTGGATCGGCGCCACCGCGGCACTGGCCGTGGCGATCGCGGTGGCGGTGGCGGTGCGGCTGTCGCGGCGCATCCTCACCCCGTTGAACTCGGTGGCGCACAGCCTGCGCGAAGTCGCCCAGGGCAACTTGCACGCACGCGCCAGCATGGATGCGCATGCGCTGGGCGAGACCGCGCAGCTGGTGCGCGACTTCAACGCCATGGCCGACCGCCTGCAGGCGATGACACGCGAGCGTGCATTCTGGAATGCCGCCGTCGCCCACGAACTGCGCACGCCGGTGACCATCCTGCGCGGGCGCCTGCAGGGCCTGGCCGAGGGCGTGTTCGCCCCGGACGTGGCGGCGTTCGAGAGCCTGCTGCGGCAGGTGGAAGGCCTGAACCGGCTGATCGAGGACCTGCGCGTGCTCAGCCTCACCGACAGCGGGCACCTGGAGTTGCAGCCGGCGCCGGCCGATCTGGCGCAGGAAGTGGAGGCGGTGCTGCATGCCTTCGGCGCCAGCCTGGACGCGCGCGGACTGGTGCTGGAACCCCTGCTGGCGCTGCGCACGCCGGTGCTGTGCGATGCGGTGCGCATCCGCCAGGCGCTGATGGCCTTGCTCGAAAACGCGCAGCACTATGCCGAGCCGGGCCCGCTGCGGGTCGGTGTGCAGGCGGACGCGGGCCAATGCGTGCTGTTCGTGGAAGACACCGGCCCCGGCATCGCGCCCGAGATCGCCGCGCGCGTGTTCGATGCATTCCGCCGCGGCGATCCGTCGCGTTCGCGCAAGAGCGGCGGCAGCGGCCTGGGTCTGGCGGTGGTCAAGGCCATTGCCGTGGCGCATGGCGGCGATGCGCTATGCCTGCCGGCCGGCAGCGGGACACGGTTCGAAGTGCGCTGGCCGCTCGCGCCAGCGGAGGCCGCGACGCGCACAGCGCAGGTGCCGGCGTCGCGCTAGACGCGCGTTGGCTCAGGCGGACGTCGCGTCGCTGCGCCCGCGCGGTGTACGCCACGGCAGCATGCGGGTCAGCACCTCGTCGCGCCGGACCCAGTGATGGAACAACGCGGCGGCCACGTGCAGCAGCACGACGACCCATGCGATCCATTTGCCGATGAAGTGGTGCACCACGTCGATCGGCGCTTCGAACGCTTCCCAGCTCAGGTGCCAGGTGCGGCTGATCCAGGCGAACAGCGCGGTCTCGTTGAAGCCGGGAATGCGGAACAGGCCGAGGTCGGTCGGCGCGCCGGTGCCGATGTAGCCGGTCAGCGGCATCACGATCAGCAGCGCGTACAGGCCCCAGTGCGCCAGATGCGCGAGCCGGTGTTCCAGCGCCGAGCCCGGCGGATCGTCCGGTTGCACGTCCAGCCAGCGCCACAGCAGCCGCGGCAGCACCAGGAACCCGACCAGCAGGCCCAGCACCCAGTGCAGGTTGAGCACCGGCAGCGAGGCATCGGAGGTGTCGTCCATGAACCAGATGACGTAGTACACCACCGCATAGGCGCCGATGAAGGCGGCGGCGGTGGTCCAGTGGAACAGCTTGGCGAGGGCGCCGAAGCGCTGTGCGGTATTGCGCCAGTGCATGTGCGTGATCCTGGTCGAGTGGCGAAGCGGGGCGTGCTGCGGGGTCAGCGCGTGCGCAGGCTGTCGAGCAGCCGGTCCAGCGCGTCCAGCGCGTCGGCCAGCCGTGCATGCAGGTCGGCGTCCGGCTCGGCGATCCAGAACGCGGCCTCGGTGATCGCGCCGTAGAGCATGCGTGCCATCACCCCGGCATGCAGCGGCGCCACCGTGCCGGCGGCGATCAGGGCTTCCAGCGCCGCCTGCAGCGCGGCGATGCCCACCGACTGCGCCGCCGGCGGCACGTCGCCGAACACGGCACGCGCGTCCTGCAGGATGATCCGGCGGATCTCCGGCTCCAGCGCCAGTTCCAGGTAGGTGCGGCAGCGACGGCGGAAACCGTCCCACGGCGTGGGCGCCGCGTCGGACACCGCCTGCAGGCGCAGGCCCACCTCGGCCTCGATCTGCTCGATGACCGCGATCAGCAGGCCGTCCTTGCTGCCGAAGTGGTGATACAGCGCGCCACGGGTAAGGCCGGCCTCGGCGGTCAACACGTCCATTGAGGTGTGCGCGAAGCCGTGCGTGGCGAATGCCTGCCGCGCCGCAGCCAGCAGGCTGGCGCGGGTGGTTTCGATCATCTCGCGGCGGCTGCGGCGCTGCTGCATGGGTGGGCCTTCATTCACATACGCGGCGTACGTTATTTGCGTATAGGGCGTATGTCAATGTGTATCTGTTGATCGGGCGCGCTGGGCAGCTTGGGCGGCGCGGCGGCGGGTGCGCTCCGAAGGCCTGAGGTTCGAGTGGCTTGCCCGTCCTGCGATCGCCTCGGCCAGGACGCTCAGGCATCGACAGCGCGATCGCCGCGGTGTCTCGAATACGCTCGGTTGCAAACTGAAGTGATGTTGGTGCTGGTCGCGAAGGCCGTCGTAAAGGCGCCGACGCGGCGGGTCGGGACTGCGCGACGGAACCGCTCATCGTGCGCATGCGATGCACCGGCATGACGCCGACGTCACCGTCGCACTAGCCAAGGCCTTCACTGCGTGTGTGGTCTGGTGACCGCTGTGCAACCGAATTGGAGTGTCGAATGGACACCACGCTGATGCCCTGGGTCGCCGGACTGTTCGTCCTGCTCATCGCCGCGATGCTGTATCTGGTGACGCGCGCCAAGAAGAACCGCAACCGCCCGGCACAGGATCACGCCGCGACCAAGAGCGACGTGGACAGCGCAGCCAAGCGCTAGCGCCTCGCGTCGGGCGCGGCGTGGTCGCCTGCGCCGTGCTCAGCCGTCCGCGTCGATCGGCGCGAAGCGTGGACGGCGTACCCCATCGATCTCCACCTGCTCGATGAACATCGGATACGGCCGCACCCACAGCGTGGCCTCGCCGTACAGGGGCCGGTACAGCACCAGAGGCTCCAGCGTCTCGCTGCTGCGCGCCACGCCCAGCACCTCGTACTCGCCGCCCTTGAAGTGGCGGTAGCGGCCCAGGGCGATGGAGGGCAGGGGGCTGAGGTCGCGCATGGCGGTGTCCTGGTGGCGTGGGAGCGCGAGTGTAGCCGTCTACGCCTGCGCGCCCTCGGCTTCGCAATGGCGGATGGCGCGCACCGCGGCGGTTCGCCGCGTCGTCGGGCGCCTTCGCTGACCATTGGAAGCGCCTCTCTGTCTCTCTCTACCTCGCTCGTAGGAGCGGCTTCAGCCGCGACGGAGTTGCGCGACTGCCCGTCGCGGCTGAAGCCGCTCCTACGGGGCGGATCTGGGGCAACCGCTTTTGAGAGCCAAACGTCCAGCGCCGCCGGCACGCTCCACTTCGACGTGCCCAACCCGCGTGTTGCGCATCACCTGAAAGCGGATCGACAGCACGTCGTCGGGTGCCGTGCGCGCGGCGGGATTGCCCAGGACATTGGTGGACGATTTCCGCCGCTGTATGCCGCCGTGCCGAGGTCGATCAAGCGCGTGGAGAGTATTGCGGTTTCAGTATTCGCGCTGCGCCACGCAGCGCTGCGAGCCAGGCGATGGCAGGCGCGCAAACGCTATGGCGCGGGACCGGCGAAGTCGAAGGCCTGCCCGGGTTCGGCGGCGACGAAGTCGGTGGCGGCGATGCCCGCCAGGTGCAATGACGCGGACAGTGCTTCGCGCGGCGCCTCGCGCCCTTCGTCGGTGAGCTGGAAGGTGCCCCAGTGGATGCCGAGCGCGCGGCGGGCGCCGGTGTCCTGGAAGATCCGTACCGCTTCGGCGGGGTCGATGTGCTGCGGCGCCATGAACCAGCGCGGCGCATAGGCGCCGATCGGGATCAAGGCCACGTCGGGCGCGCCGTGCCGCTCGCGGATCTCGCGAAAGATGGCGCCATCGCCATAGCCGGTGTCCCCTGCGAACCACACCGACCCTCGCGCCGTCTCGATGAAGAAGCCGGACCACAGGGCCATCCTGCGGTCGGCGATGCCGCGGCTGGACCAATGGTTGGCGCGGGTCAGCGTCGCCGTCGCGGCATCGCCGATCGGCAGCCGCTCGTGCCAGTCGCCGGTCGCGATGCGCGCATCGGCAACGCGCTTGCGCAACAGCACGTCGTTGCCCAGCGGCATCACGAACAACGGGTGGTGCGCATCGTGCAGCTTGCGCAAGGTCGCCAGGTCGAAGTGGTCGTAGTGGTTGTGGCTCAGCAGGACCGCATCGATGGGGGGCAGATCCGCGAAGCGGATGCCCGGGGCCGTCACCCGCTTGGGCCCGGCGATCTGCGAGGGGCTGGCACGCTGCGACCACACCGGGTCGGTGAGCAGGTTGAGGCCGGCGGCCTGGATCAGCAGCGTGGCATGGCCGACCATGGTGATACGCAGACCGTCGTGCCGCTGCGCCGGCACGGCGGGTGTCACCGGGACCTGCGCGGGCCAGCGCACGGCGCCCATCGCGGCTTTCCAGCGCAGCACCTTGCTCAACGCGTTGTCGATGGTGGGCTGGCCGGGATTGAAGAAGCGCACGCCGTCGAAATGGTCGCTGACGGGGCCACGGTAGTAGGGGTTGGCCATTGAGGCGCGATCCGGACGACGCAAGGGGAAGGCAAGATTACCCGCCCGCGACGCAAGCGTGTGCGCGCGCCTGCCGCGGCGCCGGTCCCACGCGTGGTGTCACTTCGGCGTGCCCAGCCCGCCCATGTTGAGCATCACCCGCAAGCCGATCACCAGCGCGTCGTCCGGCGCGCGGCGTGCCGCTGGGTTGCCCAGGATGTCGGGATGGGCGATGTACTGCACGTTCGGCACCAGGAACAGCGGCGACTGCGCGATGCGGTAGCTGTAGTTGAGTTCGACCATGAGCTCGTTGCGCGCGATGTCCGGCGGCGCGCCGCGTTTGCGCAGCAGGTCGTTCATGTAGCCCTGTTGGTCGGCGCTGAAACGGTAGTAGTTGGCGACGACGCCGAGCCCGTCACCGGGCCGCGATGCGAGCGGTCCGCTGTAGTAGAGGCCGGCGGTGACCTGCAGGTCGTAGACCTGGTGCCTGTCGAGCGGGGCGGCGATGTTGCCGAAGGCGACCAGCATGCGCTTGCTCGCCATGCCCTGCGGCCGATAGAGCGCGCGTTCGCCGAGCGTGTACGCGCCCCAGCGCCCGCCGTCGTACAGGCGGGCCGGGCCGCCGACCAGCCCGCGCAAGCCGCCGGCCTGGTTGTAGCGCAGATGGCTGTAGTCGGCCGAGTTGTACCAGAGGCCGGCGAGGTAGCGCGGCGCACCCTTGCCCAGTGCGGGATCGGGTTCGTAGCCGACCTCGAGCGTGCTCAGCACGCCAGTGCTGTCGGCGGTACTCCAGTCCAGGCCATGGTTATTCTTGCGCTGCGGGTTCAGTTCGAACGCGCCCACCGAAATGTAGGTGGCCTCGGGCTTGTAGCGCAGCTTCGCGCCCCAGTTCACGTAGGGGAAGCCGACGAAGCCGCCATCGGCCTGGCTCAGCTGGAACGGACAGTCCGATGCGCCGACGAAGCGGCAGCCGTAGCGGCTGCGTGCGAACTGCCAGGTGGTGTTCATGCGCCCGGCGACGAGTTGCCAGCGACCGTCGGCGAAGCGCTGTTCCCAGGTCAACTGCGCCAGCTGTGCCTGCTGCTGCGGGTACCAGTAGCCCTGCACCTTGACGCCGTTGCCGATCTGCCGCTGCGACAGGCTGTCGCCGTAGTACCAGGCGCCGGTGGCGTGCAGCGTGGCGCCGGGAATGCCGAACAGGCGTTGCAGATCCAGGTCCGCGCCGGCGACCACGCCGCCGGCGTTGCGATCGCCGCGCGACAGGCCACCGTCGACGTTGCGCGCATAGTCGTTGGACCAGACCAGGCGTGGTGCGATGCCATGCTCGTCCAGCCATTGCCCGGTGTCGGCGGCGACGGCGGGTGCGGGAAGAGCGATGGCCGTCAGTGCGGCCGATGCGAGCAGCGACAGGGTGCGCGACATGGGAGCGGATTCCACGGACGAAGGGATGCAGCGGACATGCGCAGGGCGCGTGTCCGGACCGGTAGGACGCGGGGGTGGATGGGGCTTGCAGTCATGCGGCGACGCGAAGGCCGCAGGCACGCGGGTCGCGCCGTCGACAGAAAGCTTCTGGAGAAGCAACAACCACACTCACCCTGCAACGCAGGCGGCAGGCAGGCACAGACACGCCGACTGCCGCTGCGACAAGGGCCGCGCGTACACGCGGCCCTCGGGATCAACCCGTCCCGGGTCAGGCCACCTTGCCGAGGCCAGCGGCGGCCATCGCCGCGGCGATCTCCTTGTCGGCGCCCTCGGCCAGCGGCAGCAGCGGCGAACGCACCGTGGCGTGGTCGAGCAGACCGCGCGCGACCAGCGCCCACTTCAGCGCCACCGAGCCCTCCATGTGCGAGCCGCGGTGATAGACGCTCTTGGTCACCGGCAGCAGGCGATCGTGCAGCGCGCGCGCCTTGGCGTAGTCCTTGGCCTTGCCGGCGGCGATCATTTCCAGCAGCGGTTCCGGGGCGATGCAGCCATAGCCCACCAGCGCGCCATCCACGTCGAACATGGTGTGCAGCAGATACTCGTCGTGGCAGGTCAGCACCGGCACGTTCGGGCGCTCCTTGCGGAACACCGGGATCTCGGTGTCCCAGCGCTTCATGTTGCGCACGCCGTTCTTCATCGCGACCACGCCCGGCAGCGCGGCGATCTCCAGCAACGTCTCCAGGTCGTAGGTGGCCTTGGTCGCGTCCGGGTACTGGAACAGGATCATCGGCAGGCCGCTGGCCTCGTGGATGGCCTTGTAGCGGTCCTGCGGTGCGCCCTTCTGGTAGCCGAAGCGCAGCCAGCCGTGCGACGGATAGATCAGGCCCGCCGATGCGCCGGCGGCGACCGCGCGCTTGGCCTCGTCGGCGGCCACGCGGGTGCCTTCCAGGGTGATGCCGGCGATGATCGGGATGCGCCCGTCGACGGCGTCGCGGAACGCGGTGATCACCTTGGCCTGTTCGTCGCGTTCCAGGAAGGTGCCCTCGCCGGCGTGGCCGAGCACGGTCAGGCCCTTGACGCCGTCGATGCCGCCGAGCCAGGCGCCGATGCGCTTGATCGCGGGATAGTCGACGGCGCCGTCGCGGGTGAACGGGGTGACCGGGGCGGGGACCAGGCCTTTCAGGTCGATAGTGCTCATGCTCATTTCCTCTTCTTCGGATCAACGGGGGATGGAATCGAACGCGGGGTCCGACGGGGGTGGTGTCGAGGTGTGGCGCGATGCGCCGGCGGCGGTGCCGGTGATGCGCTCAGGGAGACAGCTGTTCCAGCGATTGGCCCTTGGTTTCCAGGGCGAAGCGCCAGGTCACTGCGGCGCCGACCAGCAGCACGGCAGCGAAGGCGGCGAATACGTAGCGGATGCCGAGCCCGGCGATGACCGCGCCGACCAGCAGCGGCCCGCAGGCCGAACCCAGGCGCAGCCAGGCGCTGCCCAGTCCGGTGCCGATGGCGCGGATGCGGGTGGGGTAGAGCTCGGCCGAGTACAGGTACAGCGAGAAGGTGATGGTCTGCACCGCGGCATAGCCCAGCGCCGCGAACACCAGCACCTGCGGCGCCGAGGTGCCGCCGAGTACCGCCAGCGCCAGCAGCGGCACGCCGCCGGCGACGAACGCCAGCCCGTACCAGCGCTTGCGCCCGACCCTGTCGATCGACAGGGCGCACACCACGGCGGCGGCGACGCCGGCCAGCGAGGTGAAGAAGCCATAGGCGATGCTCTGCTGCAGCGACAGCCCGAAGTGCGTGCGGTACAGCGTCGGCAGCCAGGTGATGATGCCGTTGGCCACCAGGTAGGAGCAGAACCACAGGCTCCAGATCACCAGGGTGCGCTTGCGATAGACGCTGCCGAACAGCTCGCGCCAGTCCGAGCGCTGCGCCTTGGGCAGCGCGCTGCGGTCGAACACCGGCGCCGGCAACGGGCCATGGCGGCGCTCGGCGCTGCGCTCCAGTTCGGCGACGATGGCGTCGGCCTTGGCGTAGCGGCCCTTGGAGGCCAGCCAGCGCGGCGATTCGAACATGAAGAAGCGCAGCGGGATCATGATCGCCGCCGGGATCAGCCCGACCATGAACATCGCTTTCCAGCCGTAGGCCGGCACCAGGAAGTAGCCGATGCCGCCGGCGGCGACCAGGCCGAGCAGGAACATCACCTCGTACAGCAGGAAGAAGCGCCCGCGCTTCTTCGAGCCGATCAGTTCGTTGATGTAGGCGCTGGCCACCGGCACCTCGCCGCCGGTGCCGATGCCCTGGATGAAGCGGAACGCGATCATCGCCGCGGCGCTGCCGGCGAACAGGCAGGCCACGTCCATCGACACGAACAGCAGGATGGTGAACAGCAGCACGTGCAGGCGGCCGATGCGCTCGGCCAGCCAGCCGAAGAACACCGAGCCCAGCAGTTGGCCCAGGTAGCCGGCCGACAGGATCATGCCGATCTGTGCCGGCGACAGCTGCCATTCCTTGGTCAGCACCGGCATCGCGTAGGCGATGGCGATCACCGTGTAGCCGTCGAAGAACGTGGCGGCGCCGACGATGTTGCGCGCCCACCACACGTTGCGGGTGATCGGCAGGCGTTCGAGGCGTGCGCCGATCTCCGCCTGCGCCTCGGCGATGGACGGCGCGCGGGCGGTGGCGTTGGCGGTGGTGGCGGGGGCTGTGGTGGGCATGAGCATCGTGGCTGCCTTTCGCAGGACAAGGGGACCCCGACGCGGGCGCCGAAGCGTCCACGCAGCGAGACGGACAGGGAGGGCCGGGCGGTGGCCCGGGCGGATCAGGTGCTGGGGGCGGTCACGGCAACACTCCCGCTGGCCTGGATCGCGAAGGCGATGTCCTTGGCGGCCAGCAGCGTCGGCTGGAGGGCGGTCTCGAGCAGTTCGGCGTGGCTGGTGCGCACCGACGGCGCGGCGACGCTGATCGCGCCGAGCGGATAGTCGTCCGCATCCAGCACCGGCACCGCCAGCACGCGCAGGCCCTCGGTCAGCATCGACTCCAGGATCACGTAGCGGTCGCGGCGGATGCAGTCGAAGGTGCGCCGCATCGTGGCGATCTCCGGCGTCTGCGGACCATGCACGTCGACCCCGGTCACGCGGGTCACTTCCGCCGGCGCCAGGTGCGCCAGCATCGCCAGGCCGATCGCCGTGCGGGTGCTGGGCACCGTGGTGCCGATGCGGATGTCCACGCCCAGGCGGGTGATGCCGGCGCGCACGCGCTCGATGTAGAGCACGTCGGGGCCTTGCAGCACCGCGAAGCTCGCCGCTTCGTTGACGTCGCTGACCAGCGTGCGCAGCAGCGGCCGCACCACGCTGCGCAGATCGCGGCGGGCGATGGCGTGGAACCCGAGGTCGAGCACCTTCAGGGTCAGGCGGAAGCGGCGACTCTCCGGCACGCGGTGCACGTAGCCCAGCTCGACCAGCGTGTTGAGCATGCGGAAGGTGGTGCCGGGATCGAGCCTGGCCAGGGCCGCGATCTGGCTCAGCGACAGTTCCTCGTGTTCGGACGAGAACGCCTCGAGCACACGAAAGCCCTTGGCCAGCGACTGCACGGTACTGCGCAGCTTCTTGTCCCCGGCCTCGTCGCCGTCGTCGGGCGCGGCGCTGGCCGCGCGCTGGGAAATCGTCTTGATCATCTGGAGTTCCTGGAGGACCGGGGGAGTCGCCAGCTTGCTCGACCCGCCCGAGACTGTCGCTTGACAAGTAAGTTTCGGATTGCGAAAATTATTTCGTAATTTCATGCCCAGAGTCTGCCTGGACGCGCAATGCGTCAAGTTGCGGCGCAACATGCCGCGTGGGCGGTGTGCGCTATCAGGCGCCGCTCTCCGGTTCGAAGACCCCGGAAATCCGAGATGCGTAGGCGTGGCGCCATTGCGCGCCATACCTGGACCTCGAGGTGGCGCCTCTCGCGAGGTACGCGGCTCCCCTGCTGTCGCGCCAGGTAGACGAACACGGCCGTGCGCGGCAATGTCAGCCCTGCTGGCAGACACCGACGCGACAGCCCCGATACCGTGATGCATGGCCCGAACGACCCGACAGGCGCCGCCCCCGCCGGCGCAGACATGGTGGCAAGCACTCTCGTTCAAGCGCACCGCCGCCGAGGTGTCTGCGGTGCTGGTGGTGATCGGCGCGACCTACGGCTTCGTGCAGTACGTGGAGGTCAAGCCGCTGCAGCGGCAACTGGCCGAGGCGCAGGCTGGTGCCTGCGACGCCAAGGCCGCGGCGATGTCGCTGATGCTGAGTCTGTTGCCGGGCGAGAGCCGCACCCTCTTCGATGGCGCGCTGACCATCGCCAATCTCACGCCAGCGCAGGACGATGCCAAGGTGCGGCTGCGGATCGCGCCGCTGGGTGCGGCCGCGGTCGACAAGCTCCAGCCGGTGCCGGGAGACCGCTTCCTGGTGCAAGTGCCGGGCCGTGGCCGCTATGCGGTCTACCTGCGTTCCAGCAGCGCGCAGTTCGTGGAGCTGTCGATCCTGCGGCAACCGTGAGCCGATCGCTGGCGCCGGCACGCCATTCAAGAAATCCAGCGCATGGCCGCCATTGCGGATAGCGGAGCCGTTTCGCCGAAGCGGCCGTCCCTCGGGGGAACGCGCATGCTGTCCTTGCCACGTTTGCTGGGCCGCCACCTGGCCAAGTTCCTGTCCAAGCCGCGCCGTCATGGCTCGCAACTGCCGACCAGCCCGCCGCAGCTGTTGCATGCCACGCTGCGCAAGGGCGACGTGCTGCTGGTCGAGGGCAACAGCCGCTTCTCCACCGCCATCAAGTACCTGAGCCAGTCCACCTGGTCGCACGCGGCGCTGTACATCGGCGACCACGTGGCCGCGCTGCCCGGCGAGGAAGCGCCGCTGTTCTGCGATGTCGACATCAACGTCGGCGTGCGCCTGGTGGGATTGAGCGAGTTCGCCGGCCTGCACACGCGCATCTGCCGTCCGGTCGGGTTGAGCGCGCAGGAGATCGAGACCGTGGTGGAGTACATGGTCTCGCGGGTCGGCAACAGCTACGACCTGAAGAACATCTTCGACCTGGCGCGCTACCTGATCCGCACGCCGCCGCTGCCGTCGTCGGTGAAGCGGCGCTTCCTGGAGCTGGGCAGCGGCGAGCCGACCCGGGCGATCTGCTCGACGTTGCTGGCGCAGGCGTTCGGCGCGATCCGCTATCCCATCCTGCCGGACATCGACCCTACGCCGCCAATGGATAGCGATGCCGGAGAAGACGCGGAGATCCTGCATCCGCGCCATCACAGTCTGACGCTGCCGCGCGATTTCGACGTCTCGCCGTACTTCAACGTGGTCAAGCCGCGGTTGCAGCAGGGCTTCGATTTCCATCGCCTGGTGTGGGAGCCCCACGCCGCCGGCGTGCCGTCCGCAAGCGCGCCGATGGATGCCGCACTGGCCTGACGGCAGCCGGCCGCAGCGTGAAACTGTGGTGCGCGTTCCTCTGGCGAAGCACTGCGCGGTTCAAGTTCGAGTGCGCGCTGGCCGATACAAAATTCCGTTCTCTGCTTTCTACGCCATGAATCCCATCCAATTCCTGCGCCGCCATATCGCCAATCTGCCCATGGCGCGCAAGTTCATCGTGCTGTGCACGCTGATCGCGCTCGGCGTGATCCTGCTCGCCGTCGCCGCGGCGCGCCTGCAATATCTCAACCTGATCGATGCGCGCAAGCAGACCGTCAAGACCCAGGTCGACATGGGCCTGAGCGTGATGCAGCACTACGCCGACCTGGCCAAGCGTGGCGAGATGACCGAGGCGCAGGCGCAGGCGGCGGCCAAGGGCGCGCTGGCCGACATGAAGACCAATGGCGGCGTGGACTACTTCTTCATCGTCGACCCGCAGATGCGCATCGTCATGCATCCCAAGCGCGCGGTCGGTACCGACATGAGCGGCTACAAGAGCGATGCCGGCGAGTACGTCTACCGCGACATCCAGACCGCGGTACGCAGCGGCGACGGCTTCAGCTACTACACCGCGCCCAAGCCCGGCAAGTCGGTGCAGCTGCCGAAGATCAGCTACGCCGCGCTGTACCCGCAGTGGAACTGGGTGCTGGCGATGGGCGTGTATGCCGAAGACATCCAGGCCGAGGCGATGGGCTTCACCAAGGTGCTGACGGTGATCGGTGCGGGCCTGGTGATGCTGGTGGTGGGCCTGTGCTGGCTGATCGCCGGGGCCATCGTCGCGCCGCTGCGCGGCGCCACGCGCACCGCCGAAGCGATCGCCTCCGGCCGTTTCGACAATCCGATCAAGGTCGAGTCGCGCGATGAGACCGGGCAGTTGATGACCAGCATGCAGCAGATGCAGACCCAGCTGCAGCGCTTCAACGGCGAGATGCAGACCCTGGTGCGGCTGCAGCAGGGCGAGGACATCAGCCACCGCATGCCGGAGGACTTCCCCGGCGACTACGGCACGCTCGCGCATGGCATGAACACTGCGCTGTTCGAGCACCTGGACGCGATCGTCGAGGCGATGGCGATCATGGACGAGTACGGCCGCGGCGACCTGCGCCGCGACATGCGCCGGCTGCCGGGACAGCGCGCCGCGCTGCACGAGGCGCTGGACGTGGTCAAGGCCAACCTGTCGGCGGTCAACGGCGACATCGCGCGGCTGGCCGACGCGGCCGCCCGCGGCGACTTCACTGCACGTGGCGACGAGGCGCGCTACGAGTTCGCGTTCAAGGAAATGGTGGAAGCGCTGAACCGGCTGATGCGCCAGGCCGACAGCGGACTGGCCGACGTCGGCCGGATCATGGGGGCGATCGCCGATGGCGACCTGTCGCAGCGCGTGGACGTGCGCTACGAAGGCGCGTTCGGCAAGCTCGCCGACGCCGCCAACCGTACCGCCGAGCAACTGACCGGCATCGTGCAGGGCATCCAGCGCGCGGTCGGCTCGATCAACACCGCCGCCAGCGAGATCGCCAGCGGCAACAGCGACCTGTCGGTGCGCACCGAGCAGCAGGCGGCCAGCCTGGAAGAAACCGCTGCCTCGATGGAGGAACTGACGTCCACCGTGAAGCAGAACGCCGACAGCGCGCGCCAGGCCAACCAGCTGGTGCTGAGCACCGGCGAGGTGGCCGAGAACGGCGGCCGCGCGGTGGAGGAAGTGGTGGCGACCATGGCCTCGATCAGCGCCGCGTCCGCGCGCATCGCCGACATCATCGGCGTGATCGACGGCATCGCCTTCCAGACCAACATCCTCGCGCTCAATGCGGCGGTGGAAGCGGCGCGCGCCGGCGAACAGGGCCGCGGCTTCGCGGTCGTGGCCTCGGAAGTCCGCTCGCTGGCGCAGCGTTCGGCGGCCGCGGCCAAGGAGATCAAGACCCTGATCTCCGATTCGGTGCAGGAAGTGGAACAGGGCTCGACCCTGGTCAACCGCGCCGGCACCACCATGACCGACGTGGTCGCCTCGGTGAAGCGGGTCACCGACATCATGGCCGAGATCTCCGCGGCCAGCGCCGAGCAGAGCGCGGGCATCGACCAGGTCAGCAAGACGGTGATGCAGCTGGACGAGGGCACCCAGCAGAACGCGGCATTGGTGGAAGAAGCCAGCGCGGCGGCCAAGAGCATGGAAGACCAGGCGGCGGAACTGGCACGCGCAGTGGCGGTGTTCCGTCTCGCTGGCGGTGCGGCCGTCAGCGTGGCACCGGCCTTCGCGGCGAGGCCGCAGCCGGCCAGGCCGGCAGTGCGGGCTGCCGCCGCCGCCAAACCCAAGCCGGCGGTCCCGGTGCGGCAACCGGCGGCCAAGCCGCGCCCGATCCAGGGCGTGCCGGCGGACAGTGCGGAGTGGGAAGAGTTCTGACCCAGTGCGGCGTGGTGGCGCCTGCCGCCACGCCGTGGCCGCCTCGCTTTCGTAGGAGCGGCTTCAGCCGCGATCGGTGTTCCCCGGGGAAGGCTCGGTCGCGACTGAAGGGCAATTCCAACAACGTGCTTTTCCGCGGCTCAGCGCGACATGTCGTGACCCTCGTAGGAGCGGCTTCAGCCGCGACGGGCGTTCCCGGTAGCGCCAATCGCGGCTGAAGCCGCTCCTACGGACGGGAATCCGCCGTGACATGCGCCCTGAAGCCGCTCTCATGGTGCATTCAAGCGTGCGGGCGGACGCGCGGACTTCTCGCATTTTGCTCAGGCTGGCGACCCCTTGGAAAACGCCCCGCAGACACGGTGTACGGTGTTTGGGTGGATCAAAGCCGCAGATCCCGACCTGGGCGGATGCGGGCGCGTCCTCGTAGGAGCGGCTTCAGCCGCGACAGGGGCGTTCCCGCGAATTCGGTCGCGGCTGAAGCCGCCCCGACAGGTGATGGCATCGCCTGGCATCCGAGGCGTATCGTCCCAGCTTCTTCATCCACCCTTTGCCCGTCGCTGCCTATGGTCGCAGCGACGGCGCGCCGGTAGTGCGGCGGTGGAGGAGGAGCCGAGTCGATGTTCTGGAAACGCAACAGCCTGTCGATCGTGTTGCTGGCGCTGAGCCTGCTGTTCATGGCCGCTCAAGCGCTGAGTGGCCATCAGGCCTACAACGAGGAACTGCGCCAGCAGGGGCTGGCGGCGCTGCCGATGTGGCAGTACCTGCACAGCGGGCACTTCGTCGGCGCGCTGTTCGAGAACTGGGAGAGCGAGTTCCTGCAGATGGGCATGTACGTGGTGCTGACGGTGAAGCTGCGCCAGTGGGGCTCGGCCGAGTCGCGACCGCTGTCGCCAGGGCAGGAGGACGACGCCGTCGCGCCGGGCCCGGCGCCTTGGCCGGTGCGCGCCGGCGGCATCTGGCTGGCGCTGTACGAGCGCTCGCTGGCACTGGCCTTCGGTGCGCTGTTCCTGCTCAGCTTCGTGCTGCATGCACTGGGCAGTTGGCGCCACGAGGTGGCTGAGCAGGCCATGCAGCATCGGCCGCCGCCGTCCTTCTGGGAACACGCCAGCGGCGCGCAGTTCTGGTTCGAATCGATGCAGAACTGGCAGAGCGAGTTCCTGGCGGTGTTCGCGCTGGTGGTGTTGAGCATCTGGCTGCGGCAGAAGGATTCCCCGCAATCCAAGCCGGTGCACGCGCCGCATCGGCAGACCGGCGATTGATCGCGGCGCCGCGGGTGGTGTCGACCAGGGGCAAGTGCGCAGACATGCGAACGCCGCGATGCTTGCGCATCGCGGCGTCGTTGCGTTGGAACCTGCGGCGAAGCGCTAGCGCGCCACGCTGCCCTTGGTCGAACCGGCGCCGGGACCGGCACCCAGGTCGGCGCCGGTGGTCGGGTCGCTGTCCGGCTGCGATAACGTACGCGCCGCCAGTGCCTGCACTGCGCTCTGTTCCAGTTCGCTCAGGCCCACGCTGGGCATGCCGCTGCCGCCATCCACCGCCACCTGGCGATTGCGGTCGGCAATGGACTCCCACTGGCTGCCGCTGTTCCAGGGCCCATGCATATCGCCGTCGCCCTGCGACATGTCGTAGTAGCGATCGGTGAAGGCCGGATCGCCCGGCAGCTTGCCCGGCGGGAAGTTCGGCTCGATCGAGTACAGCGCCTTCTCGAAGGATTTCTGGTGCGCTACCTCGCGGGTCATCAGGAAGGTCAGCGCATCGACGATGCCCGGATCGTCGGTGACGTTGATCAGGCGCTCGTAGACGATCTTGGCGCGCGCTTCGGCGGCGATGTTGGAGCGCAGGTCGGCCGTCGGCTCGCCGATGCTGTCCACGTAGGCCGCGCTCCACGGCACGCCGCTGGAATTGACCAGCGCCGGGCCGCCGCCGTAGAGAATCTGCTGGGTCTGGCTGGTGTTGTTGTTGCGGGTGAGGTTGCGCATGTCTTCGGCCTCGGCCATGCCTTCGGACAGCACCGCCTTCGACCCCTGATTGAGCATGGCGATGATCGAGCCGATGATTTCCAGGTGGCTCAACTCCTCGGTGGCGATGTCGTACAGCAGATCCTTGCGGCCGGGATCGACCTCGCCGATGGCCTGGGTGAAGTAGCGCATCGCCGCGGCGAGCTCGCCTTGCGGGCCGCCGAACTGTTCCAGCATCAGCGAGGCCAGCGCCGGATCGGGTTGTGCCACGCGGACCGTGTACATCAGCCGCTTGTTGTGCATGAACATGGGGTTCTCCTGGAGTGCCGCCCGAACGTCGTGACGACGCAATGGCGCGACCGACGGCCGCGCGTGGGGGATAGGCGTCTGGGACGCCGCGACCCGCGCTGAGCGGGCCGCGGCCGGGGCGGTC
This sequence comes from Xanthomonas protegens, assembly GCF_038442435.1. Lineage (NCBI taxonomy): Bacteria > Pseudomonadati > Pseudomonadota > Gammaproteobacteria > Lysobacterales > Lysobacteraceae > Xanthomonas > Xanthomonas protegens. The sequence continues at coordinate 282,965 of NZ_JAQJCQ010000002.1, forward strand.
AGGCCGCCTTGCGCTTGCGTGCCGCTTCTTCGTTGCCGCCCTGCTCGGCGAGCAGGGTCAGCTTCTCGTCGGTGGACTTCTCTTCGTCGAGCGTTTCCAGCAGCAGGCTCAACGCATCGTCCATGCCCAGCTGCTTGGCCATGGCGGCGAGCGTGCCGTAGGAGGCGATCTCGTAATGCTCGACCTTCTGCGCGCCACCGATCAGCGCGGCATCGCGCACCGGGCCGGCTTCGATCGACTCGATCACTTCCTTGCCCTCTTCCACCAGGCCTTCCATGGCGGCGCACTTGATCCGCTTCAGGCGCAGGTTGCCCTTTTCGACGATCTGGTCGATGCGTTCGATCTGGCCCTGGGTTTCTTCCAGGTGCGCTTCGAACGCCGCGCGCAGCGCCGGGTTGGTGGAGGCGCGCGCCAGTCGCGGCAGTGCCTTGGTCAGCTGCTTCTCGGCGCTGTAGATGTCCGACAGCTCGTGGATGAACAATTCGTCGATGGTCTTGACGGCCATGGGGAGTCTCCGGTCGGTGATGGTTGGGTGCTGCGGGAATGTGCGCACGTCGTGCGGTGCACGACGACGCTCAGTGCTTGGCGGTTTCGCCTTCGGTGCGTTCGCGCTTCAGGAACGCCAGGATCGTGGCTTCCTGATGCTCGATCAGCCACTCGGCCATGGCGATTTCCTGGTCGAGGATGGCGGCGCAGATGTCGGCGATCTCGGTCTGCCCGGCTTCCTTGGCGGCGATCACCAGGGAACGGTAGCTGGCGATCTCCATATGCTCGAAGGCGTAGCTCACGCCCAGGCTCTTGGCCACCTCGTCGCTCATCATCGAATTGCCGGCGGCGTGCACCGAGGCCATCACGCTGGCGACGGTGCCCTTGATCGTCGGGATCGAGCCGTCGAGGATCTCGATGCAGCGCTTGACCTGCTCGGACTGATCGCGGGTTTCGTTGACGTGCTGCTCGATGCGCGCCTTCAGCTGCGGGTAGTGCTCCAGGCGGCCGGCGGTGGCAGTGAGCATGGTGTTGGCCTCCTGCTCCATCGCGTAGGCGTCCTGCAGCCACTTCAACAAGCGTTCGGTGTTGCTTCGGGTCATGGATATCGCTCCAGATGTTGTGCGCGACGCACCTGCATCGCATCGCGCGTCCGTGTGTTTTTCCCCTGTGGGACTCACGCTAGACCCGCCGCCGTTACAGCGGTTGCAGGGCAGGGTGAATGCTTTGCGAGATGCGGCGTGAGGAAACATGCACATGCAACGACGCAGGCGATGCCGCTCTTGCAAAGGTGTCTCGTAGGAGCGGCTTCAGCCGCGACAGGCATTCACGGGAATGCTCGTCGCGGCTAAAGCCGCTCCTACGTGAGGGTGAGTTCGGTCTGCGAATGGCCCGCCCCCAGGACGGCGGCAGGCGTTGCATCACGCGTTGTGTTGCGCGTGAGCGCGTGTGGGGAACCGCAACTTCGAAAGACAGTTTCGGGAGAGCCATCGCGGCTGAAGCCGCTCCTACAGCGCCGCCAGCCGTGATGCTTTTCCGAATCCCTAATCCCTAATCCCGAATCCCAGCCCTACAGCGTCACCGCGCCACCCGAGATCGTCAGCAACGTGCCCGAGGTATAGCTCGAGGTATCCGCAGCCAGCAGCACATAGGCCGAGGCCAGTTCCGCCGGCTGGCCGGGGCGGCCGAACGGCGTCTGCTCGCCGAAGGTGCGCACCGATTCCTCATCCATGCCGGTGGGGATGAACGGGGTCCAGATCGGGCCCGGCAGCACCGCGTTGACCCGGATCTTCTTCTCGGCCAGCAGGCCGGCCAGGCCGATGGTCAAATTGGCCAGCGCGCCCTTGGTCGCCGAGTACGGCAGGATGTTGGGCGTGGGCTTCTTCGAGTTCACCGAGGCGGTGTTGATGATCGATCCGCCCTCCGGCATGTGCGGCAGCGCCAGCCGTACCAGGTGGAACGGCGCGTGCACATTGGTGGCGAAGGTCTTCTCCCATTCGTCGAGGGTGATCTCGTCGAAACTGTGGAAGTAGCGCTGGTAGGCGGCGTTGTTGACCAGCACGTCGAGGCCGCCGAAGGCGTCGGCCACGGTCTTGATCAACGTCTCAGCCTGCGCGCGGTCGCTGATGTCGCAGGGATGCAGCAGCACGCGCACGCCGGCATCCTCGACCAGCTTGCCGATGCGCTCGGCGTCGTCCTGCTCGTCGGGCAGGTAGGCGATGGCAACGTCGGCACCCTCGCGCGCATAGGCGATCGCCACCGCGGCGCCGATGCCGCTGTCGCCGCCGGTGATCAGGGTGCGCTTGCCCTGCAGCAGGCCGTGGCCGACATAGCTGTCTTCACCGTGGTCCGGTTTCGGATCCATGGCCTGGGTCTTGCCGGGAAAGGATTGCTGCTGCGCCTTGAACGGCGGCGACGGATAGTTCGGAACGGCCATGTGCATGCCTCGTTGGGGGAGTGTCCGACGAGGGTGGGCAGGCGCAGGTAAAGCCGGGGCCAAGGCCATGTCGGCGGCATGTCACGATGCGGGCAAGCGCCCGTGCCGGTCACTGTCTGCGGTGGCGACGCCGCGGCGCCGCGAACTCAGCCGGCGGCGAGCGTGCGCGCGCCGACGATGATCATGCGCAGCATCGCGGTGATCTGCCGGATCAGCTCCGGATCCTTCTCCGGCGGCAGGTCCATCGCGGTGGCGCCCATCGCGAACACCAGCCGGGTGATCGCCTTGGAGACCAGCGCCGGCTCGTGCAGCGGCGCGCCCTCCAGCGCGGCCAGGCGGATCAGGTCCACCCGTAGTTCGTCCTCGAAATAGTTCAGCTCGCGGTCCACCGCATGCTTGAACGCGTCCGAGCCGACCGTGCCCTCGCGTAACAGGACGTGCAGCAGCTTGTCGTCGGCGCGCAACTGTTCCATGAAAGTCTCCACGGAACTGAGGATGATGCTGCGGCGGTTGCCGGCGGCACGCTGCCGCGCCTGGCCGATGATGGTGCGCAGCGAGCTGCCGGCCAGGTCGATCAGCGCCACCGCCAGCTCGTCCATGTCGCGGAACTGGCGGTAGAAGCTGTTGGGGGCGATGCCGGCCTCGCGGGTCACCTCGCGCAGGCTCAGCGTGGACACGCTGCGGTGCGGCCCGATCAGCTTCAGCGCCGCGGCCAGCAGGTCCTCGCGCGAGATCGCGCCCTTGCGGGCGTTCGGCGTGTCCGCGGACGGGGGAGGGGAGAGCGTCGTCATGGGCAGACCGGGCCAGGCAATGGGGGATGATAACGCCATTGCTGAATGCACAACTGTATAGACATCTGTATCTTCATCTGTATAGTGGACACCCATGAACGCTGCCCGCCGTCCCGCCAAGCTCCGCCCCGCCGCCCGCGCCCTGCGCGCCTGGGTCAAGCCGGACGTGTTCGATTTCTGGTCGACCCGGCTGCATCCGTTGTGGACTTGGCAGCGCCCGCGTGCGCGCCTGGTGCAGCGCGAGGCCGCCAGCAGCGATGCGGTGACCCTGGTGCTGCAGCCCAACCGCCACTGGCGCGGCCTGCGCGCCGGCCAGCACGTGGAACTGGGTGTGGAGATCGACGGCCGCCGGCTGCTGCGCAGCTACAGCCCCACGCCGTTGCCGGGCGGGCGCCTGGCGATCACGGTCAAGACCGTCGACGGTGGCCGGGTCAGCCAGTACCTGGCCGGCGCGGCGCGTATCGGCGAGGTGTTCGAACTCGGCCAGGCCTACGGCGAGATGGTGCTGCCGACCGCGCCGCACGGCCGCTGGCTGCTGCTGGCCGCGGGCAGCGGCATCACCCCGATGCGCGCGCTGCTGCGGCAACTGGCCGATGCCGGCATGCCGGCCGACGTCGACCTCCTTTACTGGGCGCGGCGCCACGACCAGGTCTGCTTCCGCGACGAACTGCAGGCGCTGGCCGCGGCGCATCCGCGTTTCCGCCTGCACCTGGCCATTACCGGCGAAGGCGAAACGCCGGCGCCGCGTGTGGACACGCTGCCGCTCGACGCCCTGGGCAGCCTGGAGCAGGCGCAGGTGCTGGCCTGCGGCCCGGGCGGCTTCGTGCAGTCCGCGCGTGCGCGCCTGCAGCACCGCGTGGCCCGCTTCCAGGCCGAAGCGTTCAGCCCCCCGCCGGTCCCGGCCGATGTCGAGCAGGGCACCGTGGCGGTGACCCTGGCGCGCAGTGGCCGCGTGCTGCAGCTGCCGCGCGGCCAGTCGCTGCTCACCGCGCTGGAGGCCGAAGGCCTGCGGCCCAAGCACGGCTGCCGCATGGGCATCTGCAACAGCTGCGCCTGCGGCAAGCAGGCCGGCATCACCCGTGATCTGCTCAGCGGCGCGCACGCCGCCGAACCCGGTTCGCTGAAGCTGTGCGTCAACAGCGCCAGCAGCGACCTGACCCTGGACCTCTGAAGGACTTCCCCATGGCGGCTCCCCGCAACCGCGCACTCACCCCGGCCGAACTGCAGGCCTTCGGCGACGAACTGGATGCGCTGCGCATGCGCACCCTGGCCGACCTGGGCGCGCGCGACGCGCGCTACATCCGCCGCATCGTCGCCGCGGTGCGCTACACCGGCGTGGCCGGCCGTGCGCTGCTGTTCCTCGGCGCGTTCGTGCACAGCGTGCTGGTGCCGGCGTGGATCGCCGGCGTGCTGCTGCTGACCCTGTCCAAGATCCTGGAGAACATGGAGCTGGGCCACAACGTGATGCATGGCCAGTACGACTGGATGGGCGATGCGCACCTGAACGGCAACACCTACGAGTGGGACATCGTCGCCACCGGCGACAACTGGCGCAAGACGCACAACTTCAAGCACCACACCTATACCAACGTGCGCGGCATGGACGACGACATCGGCTATGGCCTGCTGCGCATCTTCCCCGAGCAGCGCTGGCGCCCGTTCTACCTGGCGCAGCCGTTCATCGCGGTGGTGTTCGCGCTTCTGTTCGAATGGGGCGTGGCGATCCAGGACCTGCGCCTGGGCCGCTGGCTGGCCGGCAAGATGAAGCGCGGCGAATTGAAGCGCACGTTCCTGCCGGTCGGGCGCAAGATGGGCCGGCAGATCTTCAAGGACTACATCCTGTTCCCGGCGCTGGCCGGCCCGTTCTTCCTGCCGGTGCTGCTGGGCAACCTGGCCGCCAACGTGCTGCGCAGCATCTGGACCTTCGTGATCATCTTCTGCGGCCACTTCACCGCCGATGCCGAGACCTTCCCCAAGGACTCGATCAAGAACGAGTCGCGCGGGCACTGGTACCTGCGGCAGCTGCGCGGTTCCTCCAACCTGGCCGGCGGCAAGCTGCTGAACGTGCTGTCGGGCAACCTCAGCCACCAGATCGAGCACCATTTCTTCCCGGACGTGCCGGCCAACCGCTACGCGGCGCTGGCGGTGCAGGTGCGCGAGATCTGCGCGCGCTACGGCCAGCACTACAACACCGGCTCGCTGCCGCGGCAGTTCGGCCAGGTGGTGTGGCGGATCGTTCGCCATGCCTTCCCGAGCCGGCCGCGCCCGGTGCGCGCGCTGCAGCCGGCGACGCAACAGGCCGGCTGAGCCTCGCGCGCAGGTCAAGCAAAAAGGCGGGGGCGACCCCGCCTTTTTCGTTGGCCCGGCGCTGGCGCGATGTGCACGCCTCGCTCACGGGAGGCTGTCGATCATCCTTAGCCGCCTGCAGACGCCGGCGGCGGTGCAGGCGTCTCCCGTCGAGCGAGGGCCTGCGATGAAACCTGCCAAGCTGTTCAACGTCGTCGCCAAGAAGGCGTCGTATGCCGCCGGCACGCCGTGGACCTTCTGCATCGCGCTGGGCATCGTGCTGGTGTGGGGCCTCAGCGGCCCGGTGTTCGGCTTCAACGACACCTGGCAGCTGGTCATCAACACCGGCACCACCATCATCACCTTCCTGATGGTGTTCCTGATCCAGCACACCCAGAACGCCGACACCGCGGCGATGCAGATCAAGCTCGACGAGCTGATCCGGGTCAGCGCCAAGGCCAACAACGAGCTGTTGGACCTGGAAGAGCTGGACGAGAAGCGGCTGGAAGAGATCCGCAAGCAATACGAGGACCTGGCGCGCAAGGCCGGCGACGCGCTGCGCGCGCGCAATGCGGGCCAGGGCGATGGCCGCGAGACCCACGATCGCCCGAAGGGCTGATCCAAAAAGCGCATCCCCGCGTCGGCGAGGTGAGCAGCGTGCCGGCGATTAGCGCGACACGCCACTGCACGTTGCAGGCATCAGGCCGGCACGGCGCCGTCGGGATCGTCCGCCGCGGCGGTCGTCGATGCGCGTTCGGTGGCGTGCAGGGTGTCGCCATGCGGCGGCGTGGCGCGGCCCTCGTCCGGTTCGGCAGCCGGTATCGACGAGGTCGTGTCGGACAGGGGAGATTGGGTCTGACGGCGATAGGCGCGGATGGCGGCGTAAGCCGTGCCGGCCAGTGCAAGTTTCCAGAGTAGACCGGACATCGCAGGGCTCCAATGCGGAAGGAACGGCCAGCGTCGGCCAGTGCAGGTGGCGCAGGCGTGCAGGTCACGTGCGTGCGGCGTGGTGGCGCGGATCGACGGCGCAGCATTTGCTCGCGTGCTCTTCATGGCGCCTTGCGGGTTGGCTAACGCCTGCCGGCCTAGCGTGACGCGTTCCCACGCTTCTGCAGGAGATCGTCATGGCCCAGCGCACTTCACCTCCCACCGGCACGCACGACGTACGCCAGTCTGCCTACCGCGGCACGCAGGGCGATGTGTCCGCCGACAGCGGTGTGCCGCGCGGCCGCGACCGCGATGTGCCGTCGCAGCCCATGCCGCCGCCGCAAGCGCCTGCGCCACAGGATCACGGCGAAGACCGCAGCGGACGCAGCCAGCCCAACCTCGGCCAGGCCGGCACCTATGGCGCCACCGGCGCGCATGCCGGCGGCGCCCACGGCAAGGCCGCCACGCCCGGCAGTTATCACGAGGACGATGCGGGCAACGCGGCGCACGATGCCGCCGCTGCACGCGGCGAAGACTAGCCGCACCGTGCGCTGAACATGGGGGCGGCGGGCGCGGGCGTGCAGCCGCTGCGCCACGCGTCGGTAACGCGCGCGGTGCGACCATGCCGCTCCCCACCCGGAGACCAGCACGTATGTCCAAGCAGACCATGGCCCGCCTGCTCGCCGAAACCCTGCACAGCGCGGGCGTGGAGCGGATCTGGGGCGTCACCGGCGACAGCCTCAACGGCTTGACCGATGCGCTGCGGCAGATGGACAGCATCGAGTGGATGCACGTGCGCCACGAGGAGGTGGCGGCGTTCGCCGCCGGCGCCGAAGCCGCGGTCAGCGGCAAGCTGGCGGTGTGCGCCGGCAGTTGCGGCCCGGGCAACCTGCACCTGATCAACGGGCTGTTCGACTGCCACCGCAGCCACCAGCCGGTGCTGGCCATCGCCGCACACATTCCGTCCTCGGAAATCGGCCTGAGCTATTTCCAGGAGACGCATCCGCAGGAACTGTTCCGCGAGTGCAGCCACTACGTCGAGCTGGTGACCAACCCGGCACAGATGCCGGAAGTGCTGCAGCGGGCGATGCGTACGGCGATCCTGCGCCGCGGCGTGGCGGTGGTGGTGATTCCCGGCGACGTGGCGCTGCAGGAGATGCCCAAGGGCACGCCGACGACGTGGCCGGCGCTGGCCGCGCCGCGCATCCTGCCGGCCGACGCCGACGTGGCGAAGCTGGCCGATCTGCTGCAGGCGAGCAAGGCCACCACCTTGCTGTGCGGCAGCGGCTGCGCTGGCGCGCACGACGAGGTGGTGGCGCTGGCCGACGCGCTCGGCGCGCCGATCGTGCATGCGCTGCGCGGCAAGGAACACGTCGAATGGGACAACCCGTTCGACGTCGGCATGACCGGCCTGATCGGCTTCAGTTCCGGCTACCACGCCATGCTCAACTGCGACACCTTGCTGATGCTCGGCACCGATTTCCCTTACCGGCAGTTATATCCCAAGGACGCCACCATCGTGCAGGTCGACAACGACCCGGCCGCGCTGGGGCGGCGCACGCCGCTGCAACTCGGTATTGCCGCCGACGTGCGCGAAACCATCGCCGCGCTGCTGCCGCGCCTGCAGCGCCGCGAGGATCGCGGCTTCCTGGAGAAGTCGCTGGCCCACTACCGCAAGGCGCGCGAGGGCCTGGACGACCTGGCGGTCGCCTCGGCGCCCGGCGAGCCGCTGCATCCGCAGTTCGTCACGCGCATGGTCGACGCGCTGGCCGATGCCGATGCGATCTTCACCTGCGACGTCGGCACGCCGACGGTGTGGGCGGCACGCTACCTGACCATGAACGGCCAGCGCCGCCTGCTCGGCTCGTTCAACCACGGCTCGATGGCCAATGCGATGCCGCAGGCGCTCGGCGCGCAGGCGCAGTTCCCGCGCCGGCAGGTGATCTCGCTGTCCGGCGATGGCGGTTTCACCATGTTGATGGGCGACTTCATCACCCTGGCTCAGCTCGGCCTGCCGGTGAAGGTGGTGGTCTACAACAACGGCTCGCTGGGCTTCGTGGCGATGGAAATGAAGTCGGCCGGCTACCTGGACACCGGCACCGACCTGAGCAATCCGGACTTCGCCGCGATGAGCAACGCCATGGGCATCCTGGGTCTGCGCGTGGACGAGTCGGCGCAACTGGAGCCGGCCCTGCGCAAGGCGTTCGCGCATCCCGGCCCGGCGCTGGTGGACGTGCGCGTGGCGAGCCAGGAACTGGCGATCCCGCCGGCGGTCAAGCTGGAACAGGCCAAGGGCATGGGCCTGTACCTGCTGCGCGCGGTGATGAGCGGGCGCGGCGACGAGGTGCTGGAGCTGGTCAAGACCAACCTGCGCTGAGTCGCCGAAGGCACCGCGGCGCGGTTACGATCGCCGCGGTTCGCCCCGCCTCTTCCGTTGCGCCCAAGGACGTCCATGCCCCGTTCGCTGTTGCGGCAACTGCTGCTGATCTGGATCGTCATCGTCGCCGCCTGCGTGGGCATGGCGGTGGTGCTGGTCGGGCTGTACCGGCACAGCGAGGGCGTGCGCAGCGAACGCGCGCAGACCGGGTTGCGCGAGGTGTGCACGCGCATGGTGCAGCGCTACAACGGCGCCAGCGCCGCCGCCCACGGCAGCGACGGTACCGGCCTGGCGGCGGTGGTGTCGCAGCTGGTGCTGGCCGATGCCGCCGGCGTGGAAGGCGGCTTCTGGGACCGCCAGCGCGACTTCGTCGCCTATGCCTATCCGACGTACGACGGCAGCGAGCACAAGACCGACGTGCCCTCGGCCGAGCGCAACGTCATCGTGTCCACCGCGCAGCGCGGGGTAGAGGCGCAGCACCCGGTGGACTATCGCCGCGACGGGCAGCGCGAGAGCCTGCTGATCGCGGCCTGCCCGCTGGACCGCAATGCCGCGGCCTGGGCCATGACCCGCGTGGCCTCCAGCGATGCCGCCGCCAGCCTGCCGCTGGCGTTGGGCATGGCGCTGATCCTGGCGCTGGTGGTGGTCTCGGCGCTGGCGCTGGGCTGGGTGGTGCGGCGCTGGAGCCAGCGCCTGCAGGGCATCCAGCAGGCCTTGGCGACGCCGGCCGAGGTGCCGCAGATCCCGCGCACCGGCGCGCCGGAACTGGACCGGCTCGGTGCCGCGGTCACCGACTACGCGCAACGCAGCGCGCAGGCGCTGGCCGAGACCCGCCGGCTCGGCGAGGAACTGTCGCGGCACGAACGCCTGGCCGCGCTGGGGCGCATGACCGCGACCGTGGCGCACGAGATCCGCAACCCGATCGCGACCCTGCGGCTGGCGCTGGAAAACCAGATTGCCGCGCATGCGGACGGCGCCGACGACGCCCAGGCGCAGCTGATGCTGGCGCAGATCCAGCGCCTGGACGGCGTGGTGGAAAGCCTGCTCGGCATGGTCCAGCCGATCCGCCTGCACCGGCAGACGGTGGCGCTGCAACCGTGGCTGCAGGCGCTGCTGGATCCGGCCGACTGGGACGGGCAGGCGCCGCCGATCACGCTGCGCCTGCAAGCGGCGCCGGCGCAGTGGATGCTGGATCCGCAGCAGGCCGCGCGCGCCCTGCACAACCTGCTGCGCAACGCCCTGCAGCACGCCGCGCCCGGCACCGAGGTGATCCTGGCGGCGCAGGCCGAGAACGACCTGCTGCATCTGCGCGTGCGCAACCAGGGCGAGCCGGTGCCGGCGCCGGTGGCCGCGCATCTGTTCGAACCGTTCGCCAGCGGCCGCAGCGACGGCAACGGCCTGGGCCTGGCGCTGGTGCGCGAGATCGCCCGCGCCCATGGCGGCGAGGCGCACTACACGCATCGCGACGGCATCACCGAGTTCAGCCTGGAGTTGCCATGGCGCGCATCCTGATCATCGACGACGACCTGGCCTTCCTCAGCACCCTGCAGGCGACGCTGCGCTCGTTCGGCCACGACGTCGTGGCCGTGGCCGACCCGCGCGAGGGCCTGGCGCGCCTGGGCGAGGGCGACCTCGACCTGGCCTTCGTCGACTTCCGCATGCCCGGCATGGACGGCATCGCACTGATGCGCGCGCGCCAGGACAATGCGCAGGCCATGCGCGTGCCGCTGGTGATGCTCACCGCGCATGCCTCCAGCGGCAACACCATCGAGGCGATGAAGCTCGGCGCCTTCGATCACCTGGTCAAGCCGGTGGGCCGCGCCGACATCGCCGAGGTGGTCGAGCGCGCCCTGCGCAGCCGCGGCGACGCCGCGCCGGAGGCCGCAGCGGCGATGCCGGCCGAGGAGGACGACGCGCTGCTCGGCCACAGCGCGGCGATGCGCACCGTGCACAAGCGCATCGGCCTGGCCGCCGCGTCCGACCTGCCGGTGCTCATCACCGGCGAAACCGGCACCGGCAAGGAACTGGCGGCGCGCGCGCTGCACCGTGCCAGCGCCCGCGCCGCGCAACCGTTCGTGGCGATCAACTGCGCGGCGATTCCTGCCGAGCTGATGGAGAGCGAACTGTTCGGCTACCGCAAGGGCGCGTTCTCCGGCGCCGTGAGCGACCGCAACGGCCTGATCCGCGACGCCGATGGCGGCACCCTGTTCCTCGACGAGATCGGCGACATGCCCTTGCCGATGCAGGCCAAGCTGCTGCGTTTCCTGCAGGAAGGCGAGGTCTCGCCGCTGGGCGGGCGCGGCGCGCAGAAGGTGGATGTGCGGGTGATCGCCGCCACCCATCGCGACCTGCTGCAGGCGGTGGACGCCGGGCGCTTCCGCAGCGACCTGCGCTACCGGCTCAACGTGGTGCCGATCGAACTGCCGCCGCTGCGTGAGCGCGGCGACGACATCCTGCTGCTCGCCCAGCACTTCCTGGCCGCCGGCGCCAGCACCCCGCAGACGCTGTCGACGGCAGCGCAGGCGCGCCTGCGCGCCTATCCCTGGCCGGGCAACGTGCGCGAATTGCGCAACGCCATGCAGCGCTGCCAGGTGCTGGTGCGCGCGCCGGTGGTGGAGGCGCACGACCTGGACGAACTGCTGGCCCAGCCCGCCGAGACGCCCACGGCGCTCGACACCGACACGCTGACCCTGCCGCAGGCGATCGCACAACTGGAACGGCAGATGATCCAGGCGGCGCTGACCCAGGCCCACGGCAATCGCGCCGAGGCCGCACGCCGGCTCGGCATCCATCGCCAGCTCCTGTATCGCAAGCTCGACGAGTACGGGCTGTAGGCGGCGCGCTTGCGCGCCGCGGGATTGGGGATTGGGGATTCGTCACAGCACCCGACATCAGGCGACGCGTCCGCTTTTGCGAATCCCCAATCCCCAATCTCCAATCCCCTTCCATCCACACCTGTCCGCAAAGCGGACAGGTGTGGATGGAATGGAGACGCTGCCAAAGCCAGATCGGCACTCGATTCATTTAAAGATCAATGACTTAAAAGTTGGCACGGCCTCTGCATTATCTCTCCTGCGAGCGGCGCCCCCTTGCCGCTCAGGAGGAACTCCCATGATCCGTCGTAGCGCACTCGCTCTGTCCCTGGTGCTGGCCACCGCCGCCGCTGCCGCCACCGCGCAGGTGCCGGCGCCGCCCGCACCTCCCGCCCCGCCGGCGCCCGGTAGTGTCCCGGCACCGCCGCCGCCGCCCGCGGCCCCCGTCGCTGCCACGCCGGTGCGCGTGGACGGCACCGTCGAGCGTTTCATGCTCAACCCCAACGGCGACGTCGATGGCCTGTGGCTGATGGACGGCACCCAGGTGAGCTTCCCGCCGCACCTGTCGGCCGATCTGCAGGCCGCCGTGCGTCGTGGCGATGCGATCTCGGTGCAGGGTTATCGTCTGGGCAGCCTGCCGCTCCTGCAGGCCAGCACCATCACCGCGCGTCGCAGCGGCAAGCAGGTGGTCGACCGTCCGCCGAACCCGATGACGCCGCCGCCGGCACCCCCGGCACCGCCGGCCCTCACTCCGCTGCAGGCCGATGGCCGCATCGAGCGGCTGGTCTACGGCCCGCGCGGCGACACCGCAGGCGTGCTGCTCAGCGACGGCACCGTGGTGCGCATGCCGCCGCACGCCGCCCTGCAGTACAGCGAACTGCTGCGGCCCGGCGCGCGCCTGAGTGTCAACGGCTTCGGCGTGCTGACCCAGGTCGGCCGTTCGGTGGAAGCCACCCAAGTCGGCCGCGATCGCAATTCGCTGCAGGCGGTGTTCGCGCCGCCGGCCCCGCCTGCGCCGCCGGCTGCTCCGCCGCCGCCGGGCGCGCCGGGTGCGCCGGCCGCCCCGCCGCCGCCGCCGGCTCCGCGTTGATCCAGGCGCTGCCGCATCGCGCCTGACCCCTGCGCCCGCCGTTCGCGGCGGGCGCTGCCGGCCCCCGCCGGCATCCCCCTTGTTCGTCTGGAGAATGCAATGCATTGGGTCGATCCCGATTCCCTGCCGGAAACCCGTGGCACGCTCGCGCGCTTCCTGCTCAACCCCAAGGCCGACGTCGACGGCCTGCTGTTCGACGACGGCACCGAAGTGCACACCCCGCCGCACCTGTCGGCGCAACTGCTGAAGGCGCTGCGTCCGGGCGCCGGCCTCGGCGTGCGCGGACTCAAGCCGCGCGGCGCCGATGTGCTGGTGGCGCTGGCGGTGGATCCGGACGGTGCCGAGCGCATCGTCGACGAAGGCCCGCATGCCGGTCCGCACATACCCAAGCCCAAGCCGCCGGCCAAGCCCAAGCCCGCGCAGGACGCGGTGCGTCACGCCGGCACCATCGCGCGGCTGCTGCACGGCCCGCACGGGCAGGTGCATGGCGCGCTGCTGGAGGACGGGCTGATCGTGCGCTTCCCGCCGCACGCGGTGCCGGAATCGGCGCACTGGCTCGCCGCCGGCAAGCCGCTGGCGGCGCAGGGCGAGCTGCTGGAGTCCGCGCATGGCCAGGTGCTGCATGCGCAGGCGCTGGGCGCCAGCGACGCGACGCTGCTGCCGCTGAAACCGAAGCCGCCCAAGCCTCATCACAAGCCGTTGCACGCGCATGCGGATGATGCTGCGCCGAAGGACGGGCCCAAGCCGAAACCGAAGCCCAAGCCCAAGCCCCACTAAGTCCCGAGTCGTGGGGGGGGGGGGGGGCGGGGGCCCCCCCCCCCCCCGGGTTGGCCCCCCCAACCACCCACCCCCCACAACCCCCCCCCCCCCGCCCCCCC
>NZ_JAQJCQ010000030.1:0-14683 GCF_038442435.1 Xanthomonas protegens
CGTACATCCATGTACGCCGCCCTTCGGGTTTTTCCCCGCGCTGGCCGCCGCTTCGGAAGGGAACCCGGTAAATCAAAAGCCAGGGCAACAACCAAAGCCAAGCAACAGCCAAGGCAACAGCAACGGCAACGGCAACGGCAACGGCTTCGATGCTGCACGCCTTGCGTAGGAGCGGCTTCAGCCGCGACAGGCGACGCTGGACAACAAGGACATCGATAACCTCTCCCGCTCGGTCACCAGCTACCCAGCCGGCACAACAGCAGCGTCAGCTCGTCCAAGCACAGCCAGATGGCCCCGAGCGCAGCGCGCCATTACGTCAGCGCCGCGTCGATCGCCGCACGCAGGCGCGGATCCTCGGCGGTGACGTCCGGGGCGAAGCGCGCGCGGACCTGGCCGTCGCGGCCGACCAGGAATTTCTCGAAGTTCCACAGCACGCCCGGCGCCGGATTCGGTTCGATGCCGTAACCGGCGAGCTTCTCGCGCATCGGGCCCTCGCCCTCGGTCTGCGGCTGCGCGGCGATCAGCGCGCGGTACAGCGGATGCGTGTCCTCGCCGGTGACCGCGATCTTGGAGAACATCGGGAAGGTCACATCGTAGGTGAGCTGGCAGAACTGCTGGATCTCCGCCTCGCTGCCCGGCTCCTGACCCTTGAAGTCGTTGGCCGGGAAACCGAGCACTTCCAGGCCGGCGGCCTGCTTCTCGCGGTACAGCGCTTCCAGGCCCGCGTACTGCGCGGTGAGGCCGCACTTGGAGGCGACGTTGACGATCAGCAACACCTTGCCCTCGAACGCGGCGAGGGTGGCCGGCTGGCCATCGATGCGGGTCAGCGGAATGGCAGTCAGCGACGCGGACATGGGGCATTACCTCGGTCGAAAGGAGGCGCCAGCATAGTCGCTGTCGGCGCAGCATGCGCAGTGCCGTGACCGCGTAACTCAGCGCCCCGACAGCTAGCCTGTGCAGGCACGTAACACCCGCTTTTGCTGCGGATCATGTGATCCCGCAGGAGCGGCTTCAGCCGCGACAGCCGCGCCCGCAAAACCTGCTCGCGACGGCCGCAGAAGGAACAAGAGCCGCCGCTACACATGTGCCGTTCGTCGTGATCAGAAGCGCGCGTATCGGCCAGCGGGCGAGCAGGCGAGCGGCCTGGAGACGACAACGCATCCGCGATGTCGAATCGCATCGACACTGCAGGCACGACAAGGACACCCGCATGCTGCGCCATCTGCACAGCGCGCGCGTACGAAGCGGCCGCGCTGGCCCGCCTAGGTCGCGGCGCCGCATCCAACACGGCGCGTGCTGGTCGCATGCCATCCCGCGCCAACACAACCGCTTCGCCCAGTCATTCCACCTCGACACCCCGCCGCCGCGCACCGCAAGCCCTCACTCCCGGTCGTCGCCTGCCGCCTCTTCCGCCTCCGCATCGTCCAGCGGCAACGACAGTTCCAGCAGCGGCGCGGCCTGCGCGTCTGCCAGGGTCTCGACGCCGCGCAGGCGGCGTTCGATGGTGCGGGTCTTGCGGCTGGCTTCGCCCAGGCTCTTGCCGACGGTGCTGATCTGCTTCTCGGCCTTTTCCAGGATGCCGGCGAACTTGCCGAACTCGCTCTTGACCGCGGCCAGCACACCCCACACTTCGCTGGAGCGCTTCTCGATGGCGAGCGTGCGGAAGCCCATCTGCAGGCTGTTGAGCAGGGCGGTGATCGTGGTCGGGCCGGCAACGACGATGCGGTGCTCGCGCTGCAGCAGGTCGGCCAGGCCGGGGCGGCGCAGGGTCTCGGCGTACAGGCCCTCGGTGGGCAGGAACATCACCGCGAAGTCGGTGGTGTGCGGCGGGGCGATGTACTTGTCGCAGATCGACTTGGCCTGCACCCGGATCGCGCGCTCCAGCTGCGCGCCCGTCGCCTGCACCAACTCCGGATCGCCCTGCTCCTGCGCGTCGAGCAGGCGCTCGTAGTCCTCGCGCGGGAACTTGGCGTCGATCGGCAGCCACACCGGCGTGTCCTCGTGGCCGCGGCCGGGCAGGCGCACCGCGAAGTCGACCATCTCGTTGCGTTCCGGGCGCACCCGCACGCCGCGTGCGTACTGTTCCTGGGTCAGGGTCTGCTCGAGGATGTTCTCCAGCTGCACCTCGCCCCAGCCGCCGCGGTTCTTGACGTTGCTCAGCACGCGCTTGAGGTCGCCGACGCCGGTGGCGAGCTGCTGCATCTCGCCCAGGCCGCGCTGGACCTGCTCGAGCCGTTCGGAGACCAGCTTGAACGAGGCGTCCAGGCGCGTGTTGAGGGTGGTCTGCAGCTTCTCGTCGACGGTGCCGCGCATCTGCTCGAGTTTGGCGGCGTTGTCGGCCTGCAGTTCCTTCAACCGCTCTTCCAGGGTGCCGCGCATCTCGCCCAGGCGCTGCTCGTTGCGCTGGACCAGGTCGCTCAGGCGCTGGCCGAGCGTGTCGGCGAAGCGTTGCTGCGCGTCGGCGCCTTCCTGGCGGCCCTTGCGCGCATCCTCGATCAGGGCCTCGCGCAGCGCGCCCAGCTGCGCGTCGATGCGCGCGATCAGCTCGGCCTGCTGCTGGCCGAGCTGGGCCATGCGTGCGTCCTGCTGCTGGCCGAAGGCGTCGAGCTGGCCGCGGATCTCGACCAGGCGCTGGCTCAGCAGCTCGGCCATGCGCTGCTGTGCGGCGCCGGCCTCGACCCGGCCGCGCCGCGCGTCCTCGGTGAGGGCTTCGCGCAGCAGGTCCAAGCGCTGGTCGGTGCGGGTGGACAGATCCGCCAGGTGGCGGGCGAAGCCTTCGCTGCGCGCGTCCTGCTGCCGCGCCAGGCTGTCGAGCTGCTCGCGCAGTTCGCCGCGACCGCCGCGCTGCTCCTCGCGCAGGGCCGCCTCCAGCGCGGCGTGGTTGCCCCGCCGCAGCAACACGGCCAGCAACAGGGCGATGACGGCGCACAACAGGCCGGCGAGGATCAGGAAATGGGCATCGTTCTGCATGCGCCCAGTGTAGCCGGCCGCGTCTCAATCGCTGCGCCGTGCACCGGCAGGCGGACCAGACCGGATATACCTTGGTATCGCCGTCATGGCCTCATGCAGGCTGGTGCACACCTGGGCCGCATGCCAAGCTTTGCGCCATCCGCCCACTGGCCTGGCCAGTGGGCGGCGCCGCGGCATCCGACCGCGCCAGGCGTCGCGCACCGCGCGATCCGTTCCCCTGACACCGGAGGCGAGCATGGACCCCGATCCGCATCGACGCGGCGTCAGCGCCGCATTTCCCCGCCGTTCCCCTCGCCTGGTCGCTGCCCGGCGCTGAGCCGGAAGACGCACGCCGCGCACACGCTCGACGTCCTCCGGCCACGCGCCGCAAGGAGGTCGTCATGTTCCTGTTCTCGCTGTTCTCCCGCCGTTTCCGCCTGCAGCGCGGCCTGCAGCGCGCGCTGCGCGCCGCGGTCGCCATGCGCCGCACCGAGGCGCTGCGCCATCTGCTCGCCGCCCACGGCGCCCGCGCCTTCGCCCTGGCCCTGTCCGCGCAGTCGCCGCGGGTCATGGCCGATGCGCTGTCGCTGCTGTCCGTGGCCGACCGCATCCGGGTCCGTGCGCGCTTGCCGCATGCGGCGCAGCGGCGCCTGCACGACGCCGGGGCGAACGCCCCGGCCGCGCATTGGCTGCATGCCGCGCTGGCGTGGTGGCCCGGGGTGCGCTGAGCCGCGCGCACCTGCCGCCGCGGTATCGGATGCCATCTTGCCCCGGCATCATGCGCCACCCGCATCCGCTCACCCCTTTCCCTGGAGCCGCCATGCCCGCTCCCCTCGCCTACCGGAACGCGCCCTGATGGAAGCCATTCGCCTGTTCAATCTCGGCTCGCTGCTCGACACCCTGGTGAGCCTTACCGCCGCCTTCGTGCTCGGCGCGATCATCGGCTTCGAGCGCCAGGTGCGCCAGCGCACCGCCGGGCTACGCACCAACACCCTGGTCGCGGTCGGCGCGGCGATCTTCGTCTCGCTCGGCGATCGCCTGTTCGAGATCCACGGCGGCACCCAGGGCGCGGTGCAGGTGGTGGCCTATGTGGTCTCCGGTATCGGCTTCCTCGGCGCCGGCGCGATCATGAAGGAAGGCGCCAACGTCACCGGGCTCAATACCGCGGCGACGCTTTGGGGGTCGGGCGCGGTCGGCGCCTGCGCCGGTGCCGGGCTGGTCGCCGAGGCGGTGCTGGCGGCCCTGTTCGTGCTGCTCAGCAATACCCTGCTGCGGCCGATGGTGAACCGGATCAACCGGCATCCGCTGAAGGAGTCCTCGCTGGAAGCCACCTACATGTTCTATGCGATCTGCGCGCGCGAGGTGCACGGCGACGTGCGCGAGCGGCTGATCGAACTGCTGGAGGAGGCGCATTACCCGGCGCGCGAGGTCGAGCAGCATCCGTTCGGACAGAAGGACGTGGAGATCGCCGCCACCCTGTACGCCACCGCGGTGCGCGCCGAGGAACTGGATGCGGTGGTGCAGCGCCTGGAGGGCGAACCGGGTGTACAACAGGCGTTCTGGAACGCCGGCGCCGAAGCCTGACCCGGCCATGTCTGACCTCTTCCTTCCGATGCCACGCCGCCGATGATCGCCTGGTTCAAGCCGCTGCCGCCGCATCGCCGCCTGCTCGGTCTGGCCGCGCTGGGCCTGGCGCTGGGCGCGATCTTCGTCGCCGACACGGTCACCGACTATGCGGTGGCGGCGGCGCTGTTCTACACCGTGGCGATCCTCGGCGCGGTGCGCTTGCTGGCGCCGGCCGGGCTGGGCGTGCTGGCGGGCATCTGCGTGGTGCTGGTCGTGCTCAGCTTCCATCTCACCCACGCCGGCGCCTACCACGTCGGCGTGATCAACTCGGCGATCAGCATCGTGGTGGTGGCGGTCACCGCCTCCATCGCGGTGCGCATGGAGCGGGCCAAGGCCGCCGCGCACGCGGCGCAGGCGCAGTTGCTGCGGCTGGCGCGGGTGCGCAGCCTGGGCAGCCTGACCGCATCGATCGCGCACGAGGTCAACCAGCCGCTGGCGGCCATCGTCACCAGCGGCAACGCCTGCCAGCGCTGGCTCGACCAGCAGCCGCCGAACCTGGACAAGGCGCGCGCGGCGCTGGCGCGCATCCTCGCCGACGCCGAGCGTGCCGGCGAGGTGATCGCGCGGGTGCGCAGCCTGACCCGGGGCGAGGCGCCGCAGCAGCGCGCCTTTGACCTCAACGCCGCGGTGACCGAAGTGCTGGCGCTGTCGCAGGGCGAACTGGAACGCAGCGCGGTCAGCGTGCACACCGAACTGTCGGCGCTGCTGCCGCCGGTGTCGGCCGACCCGGTGCAGATCCAGCAAGTGATCGGCAACCTGCTGCTCAATGCGATCGAGGCGATGGCCGCCACGCCGCCGGCGCAGCGTGCGCTGCGCATCGTCACCGAGCGCGAGGACGCACGTTCGGTGCGGCTGAGCGTGGCCGACAGCGGCGAAGGCCTGTCCGCGCAGGCGCAGGCGCATCTGTTCGATGCGTTCTGGACCACCAAGCAGGGCGGCATCGGCATCGGCCTGAGCATCAGCCGAAGCATCGTCGAGGCCGGCGGCGGGCGCATCTGGGCCGAACCCGGCCGGCCGCGCGGCGCAGTGTTCTGCGTGTGCCTGCCCACCGCCAACGGAGCCCCGCCATGACCGCCGAAACGACCGCGCGCCCGGTGGTGTACCTGATCGACGACGACGCCTCGATCCGCGCCGCGCTGGAAGACCTGTTCGCCTCGGTGGACCTGCAGGTGCACGCCTTCGCCTCGACCCGTGATTTCCTGGCGCATCCGCGCGCCGACGCGCCGAGCTGCCTGGTGCTGGACATCCGCATGCCCGGGCAGAGCGGCATGGACTTCCACCGCAACATGCACGAGGCCGGGCTGGCGCTGCCGACCATCTTCATCACTGGCCACGGCGACATCCCGATGAGCGTGGAAGCGATGAAGAACGGCGCGATCGAGTTCCTGACCAAGCCGTTCCGCGACCAGGATCTGCTCGACGCGATCGGCCAGGGCATCGCCCGCGACCGCGCGCGGCGCGCCGCCGATGCGGCGCAGGCGGAACTGCAGGCGCGCTGGGCGCGGCTGAGCGCCGGCGAACGCGAGGTGGTGGAGCTGGTGGTGCAGGGCCTGTTGAACAAGCAGGTGGCGGCGCGGCTGCAGCTCAGCGAGATCACGGTGAAGGTGCGCCGCGGCAATGCGATGCGCAAGCTGGAGGTCGGCTCGCTGGCCGAGCTGGTGCGGCTGGCGGAGCGGCTGGGGCTGTAAGGCAACGCTGACCGCTCGCCTTTGCCGCGGCTGAGTCGGATGCGTTGGCGTCAGGTCGGTACAGCTCTTGTCCCCTTTCGGAGTCCGCCGCGGCCGAGCGCTATCGCGAACGCCCGTCGGGGCAGATCCCAAAATGGGGACAGGAGCCACTCCTACGAGGCAGTGTTTGCTCCGGGAGGCTTTGCTTCTGCTCTTGCTGTTGCTGTTGACTTGTCGGGTTCCCTTCCGAAGCGGCGGCCATCGCGGGGAAAAACCCCGAAGGGGCGGCGCACAAGGACGTGCGCCGTCCGCGGCAGGGGCAGGATGCCCCTTCCGCGGATCCCCGGGATGGACGCGAACCCGGAGCGCGCAGCGCGGAGGGCGCGAGGCAGGGTGTGCTTGACCAGCCTTCGGCTGTGGTAAAGCGCTTTTTTTTGGTTACTTTTCTTTGCACAAGCAAAGAAAAGTAACTCGCCGTCAGGCGAAAGCCTTTGCTTTCCAGTTCGACTGCGCCGAACGCGCGCTTTTCGGCAGCCCTGCTCCCACCAGCGCAAGCGCCACGCCGCAGGCATAGCTTTGCTGCACCGCATTCGGCGACACTGCCCGGCTTGTCACTTCCGCACCCGAGGCCCGCATGTCGTTCCTGTTCCGGCGCAAGTCGCTCGACCTGGTCACCGTCCACGAGGCCGGACGCCGGCTGGTGCCCTCGCTGAGCTGGCCACATCTGGTGGCGCTGGGCATCGGCGCGATCGTCGGCACCGGCATCTACACCCTGATCGGCGTCGGCGCGCAGTTGGCCGGGCCGGCGGTGCTGGTGTCGTTCGCGGTGGCCGGGGCGATCTGCGCCTGCGCGGCGCTGGCCTATGCGGAGATGGCGACGATGATGCCGGCCGCCGGCAGCGCCTACACCTACAGCTACGTCGCGCTGGGCGAAGCGATCGCCTGGGTGGTGGGCTGGAGCCTGATCCTGGAGTACTCCCTGGTGGTCAGCACGGTGGCGGTGGGCTGGTCCGGCTACTTCGTCGGCTTCCTGCACTGGGCCAGTGCGCAGACCGGCATGGATCTGAACCTGCCGGCGGCGCTGACCGCCGGGCCGCACGCCGGCGGCATCGTCAACCTGCCGGCGGTGCTGATCACCTTCGCCGTGGCCGGCCTGCTGATGGCCGGCACCAAGGAGAGCGCCACGCTCAACGCGGTGCTGGTGGTGCTGAAGCTGATCGCCCTGGGCATCTTCGTGGCGGTGGCGCTGCCGGCGTTCCAGAGCGCCAATCTGCACCCGTTCATGCCCTACGGCTTCCCCAAGACGGTCGGCGCCGACGGCGTCGCGCACGGGGTCATGGCGGCGGCGGCGATCATCTTCTTCGCCTTCTACGGCTTCGATGCGATCTCCACCGCCGCCGAGGAAACCAAGAATCCCAAGCGCGACCTGGCGATCGGCATCGTCGGTTCGATGATCGGCTGCACCCTGATCTACATCCTGGTGGCGCTGGCCGCGGTCGGCGCGATGCGCTACGACGTGTTCGGCGCCAGCGCCGAGCCGCTGGCGCTGATCCTGCGCGAACTCGGCCACGGCAAGGCGGCAGCAGCGATCGGCGTGGTCGCAGTAATCGCGCTGCCCACCGTGCTGCTGGCCTTCCTGTACGGGCAGAGCCGGATCTTCTTCGTGATGTCGCGCGACGGCCTGCTGCCGCGCGGGCTGTCCAAGGTCAACGCGCGTACCGGCACCCCGGTGGCGACCACCCTGTTCACCGCGGTGCTGGTGGCGGCGCTGGCCGGCGTGGCGCGGCTGGACGAGATCGCTGCGCTGGCCAACGCCGGCACCCTGGCCGCCTTCATTGCCGTGGCCGCGTGCATGCTGGTCCTGCGCCGCCGCGAACCCGGCCGCGCCCGCACCTTCCGCACGCCGCTGGCATGGGTGGTCGGTCCGCTGGCGATCGGCGGCTGCCTATACCTGTTCTGGAGCCTGCCGCACACCACCCAGATCTGGTTCGGGCTGTGGAACGCGCTGGGCGTGGTCGCCTACCTGCTGTACGGCCGCCGCAACAGCCTGCTGCAGCGCGCGCCGCAGACACCGCGATGAGCACAGCGTTCCAGGCAGCGCTGGCAGGGCACATCGGCAGTGCCTACGCCCGGCAGTTGGCGCTGGCGGACGTGCTGGACGGACGCGACTGGCGCGTGGACCTGGGCGCGGGCCGGGTGTACTTCGGCGAGGACCTGCAGTTCCCGACTCAATTGCTGGGCACCGCAGCGGAAGCCAGCGCCAGCTGGCTGTGGGCCTGGGCCAACACCGCCAGCAACCTGCCGCCGGCCCTGCTGACCGATGCCAATGCGCTACGTGCGCACGGCGAGCGCGAAGGCATCGCCGAACTGGTCGCGCCGTCCTCGGCGCTGGGCGAGGACGGCGGCCACCAGATCGCCCTGCTCGCCGGTGCCCTGCGCGGGCGCTGCTACTACCGCGCGCCGTACGACGGCGGCGCGCTGTTCTTCCTGCTGGAGGACGTACCGGCCGCGGTCTTCGCGCCATGCGACGACGCACGCGTGCTGCGCCTGCTCGGCGAACTGCCGATGCAGTTCGAACTCGACCACCGTGCCATGACCGACGGCTTCCTGGTCGATCAGGGCTACGCCCTGCAGCGCGACGCCGCGCAGACCGTGGCGACGCGCGGCAACACCCGCATCGTCCTGGCCTTCGATGCGCAGGCGCGGCTGACCGGCATCCAGGGCCAGCTGGCCCCGGCGCAGGCCGCCGCGGTCACGCCGAAGCCGGCACCGGCCTGGCAGTTCTGGAAGCGCAAGCGCTGAGCGCGGCGGCGGCGTGTCGCACCTGCGCGCCGCCGTGCCCGATGCTTACCACCAACGCAGGCCTTCGAACGGGTTCCAGCTGACGCTGCCCTTGCGCTGATCCAGGTAGTAGGCGTAGTTGGCGGCCATGCCGACCAGCACGGAGTAGGCGATGCCCAGACCGCGGCCGATCGCATCGGGCAGGAACGCCGCGACGATGCCCACTGCCAGGGAGATGCCGATCAGCCCCAGCGCCTTGCGCCACATGCCGAGGATGAAGAAGTAGATGAACCCGAAGAAAAGGGCGAAGAAGTTCATGTTGATCTTCAACCGTTCCATGAACGGCAGTGCCTTGAACGCGGCCTTGTACTCGGGCGTGGACGGGGCGCCGTAACGGTCGAAGAAGTCGAAGCGGAACTGCCACTTGGGGCTGAGCGGCGCGCGTTGCGGGAGATTGGGGGTTTCCATGGCGTTAGCATCCGTGTTGTAAACGTTTTCAGTTTACCTGAACGAGGCAGCGCGCGCCAAATGGGCGCGGCTTCCGCACCAGTTTGGTGCGGGCCTGGGGAGTTGGGATTGGGGATTCGGGATTGGTAAAAGCGGGCTGGCGTCGACGTCAGGCCTGGCTTCGGGGCGGCTTCCCTCCTGCATTGCGACAGCCGCTGGTCATCGCGTCGGGACTGAAGTCCCTCCCACAGGGCTTACCTGCGCGTGGCGCATCCGCTGGCGACATACCCACGTGTGGGAGCGACTTCAGCCGCGACGCGCGGGGCAGCGGCCTCGCGGGGTCCTGCGTTAACCACCGGTCATCGGGTCGGGACTGAAGTCCCTCCCACCTGGCGACATACCCACGTGTGGGAGCGGCTTCAGCCGCGACGTGCGGGGCAGCGGCCTCGCGGGGCTCTGCGGTAACCATCGGCCATCGGGTCGGGACTGAAGTCCCTCCCACACGGGATTCCCATCGCCACGGCTTGCAGCGCGCCGCCACGTCGAGGCGACCGCGGAGGCCGCTATTGCGCCCGGGAGCCGCCGAGGCGCTGGCCCAGGGCGATCGCCGCGGCCACGTTGCGCGCGGCCTGGCGCAGGGCGTCGGCGGCATCGGCCAGCGCGGCCTCGCGCGTGGACACGCGCTGCACCGCGCCGAACAGCGCGTCGATCCCCTGCGCCTGCAGGTCCGCCGCGCCCTCGCCCAGGCCGCCGGCGATGGCCAGCACCGGCACGCCATGGTGCCGGGCGATGCGGGCGACGCCGACCGGCACCTTGCCCTGTGCGCTCTGCCCGTCCAGGCGGCCTTCGCCGGTGACCAGCAGATCGGCGCCGGCCAGATGCGCCTCCAGCCCCAGCGCCTGCGCGACGATCTCCACGCCGGGCCGCAGCCGCGCGCCGAGGAACGCGACCAGGGCCGCGCCGATGCCGCCGCCCGCGCCAGCACCGGGCAGTTGCGCCACTGCCACGCCCAAGCTGCGTTCGATCGCCTCGGCGTAATGCTGCAACCCGGCGTCGAGCTGCGCGACCATCGCCGCCGTGGCGCCCTTCTGCGGCCCGAACACCGCCGAGGCGCCGCTCGGCCCGGTCAGCGGGTTGTCGACATCGCAGGCGACCTCGATGGTGCAGTCGCGCAGCCGCGGGTCCAGCCCGTCCGGTTCGATGTGCGCCAGCGCGCCCAGCGCCGCGCCACCGGCGGCCAGGTCGCGGCCGTGCGCGTCCAGCAGGCGCACGCCCAGCGCCTGCACCATGCCGGCGCCGCCGTCGTTGCTGGCGCTGCCGCCGATGCCGATCAGCAGCCGGCGCGCGCCGGCATCCAGCGCGGCCAGGATCAGTTCGCCGACCCCGCGGGTGCCGGTCAGGCGTGGATCGCGCTGTTGCGGCGGCACCAGCATCAGCCCGCTGGCCGCGGCCATCTCGATCAGGGCGGTGCCGCCGTCCTCGCTGAGGCCGAACTGCGCGGCGATCGGCGCGCCCAGCGGCCCGGTCACCGTGCAGGCGACCCGGCGCCCACCGCCAGCGGCGACCAGCGCGTCCACCGTGCCCTCGCCGCCGTCGGCGAACGGCAGCAGCACGTACTGCGCGGCCGGGAACACGCTGCGGAAGCCGGCCGCGATCTGCGCGGCCGCCTCCGCCGCGGACAGGCTTTCCTTGAACGCGTCCGGGGCGATGACGATCTTCATGCAGCGGCGGCGTCGATCGCCGGCCGGTGCGCCCGGATCTGGCCGTCACGCACGCATCGCCGCTCGGCCTTGCGCATGCGCGGCGCGCTAGTCCAGCACGCGGCAGAACACCGCCTTGAGGTAGCGCGATTCCTGCACGTGGGCCATGAACGGATGGTCGGCGCCGGCGCCGGCCACCTTCAGGATCTGGATGGTGCGGCCGGAGAAGTAGGCGGCGCGGCGCAGCATGTCCAGGAACTCGTGCTCGGCGACCAGGCCGGTGCAGGAGAAGGTGGCGAACAGGCCGCCCGGGGCGACCACGCCCAACGCAAGCTTGTTCATGTCCAGGTACTTCTTCAGCGCCGGGATCACCTGGTCGCGGTCGCGGGTCATCTTGGCCGGGTCCAGGATCACCACGTCGTACTGGTCGCCGCGGGCGGCGGCATCGCGCAGGTACGGGAAGATGTCGGCCTGCACGAACTTGGGCCGCACGTCGTTGAGGCGGGCGTTGCCCTTGGCGATCTCGATCACGTCCTCGTCGATGTCCACGCCGACCACCTCGGTGGCGCCACGCACCTTGGCGTAGACCGCGAAGCCGCCGGTGTTGCAGCACAGGTCGAGCACGCGTTTGCCCTCCACCTGCTGGCTCAGCCACTGGCGGTTCTCGCGCTGGTCGGCGAAGAACCCAGTCTTGTGCGCGCCGGCCGGATCGGCGCGGAAGCGCACGCCGTATTCGCTGATGATCGCCGGCTCCGGGCGCTCGCCGCTGCTGGACACCGGCCGGTAGTCGAAGCTCTCCTGCTTCTGCACGTGCTCCTCGGCGAAGCTGTAGAAGCGCGCGCCGGGGAACTGCGCGCGCAGCGCGGCGTAGATCCACTCGCGGTGGCGGAACATGCCGGCGCTGAAGAACTCCACCACCAGCAGGTCGCCGTAGCGATCCACCACCAGCCCGGACAGGCCATCGCCCTCGGCATGCACCACGCGCCAGGCGTCGCTGACCGCGTCCAGCTTGAGCACGTCACGGCGCAGCGACACCGCCTCGGCGATCTTGCGCGCGAACCAGGATTCGTCGACGGCGATGTCGGGATTGGTCTCGAGGATGCGCACGGCGATGCGCGAGTGGCCGTTGTAGAAGCCGCGGCCGACCCACGCGCCGTCCACCCCGACCACGTCCACCAGCGCGCCCGGCTTGGGCTTGGCGGCGGGTTTTTCGACCAGTTTCTGGAAGATCCAAGGGTGGCTGGAGCGCCAGGCGTTCTTGAGGCGGACTACGGGCAGGGGACTATTCATGAACGCCATTGTAGCCGCCCCGATTGACGGCACCGCCGGCAGCCGCAAGAATGCGCGTAGAAGGGGAGTAGCTCCCGACGTTGTCGCCGTCAATTCGAGCCCGCGGGCTCCGGTGCAACGGCAGCCGGTACAGCGGCTGCGAGCGAGACCTTCGCCGCTGTGGCGAAGGCACCCTCTGGACGACGTCCGTCGTCTCCGTCCGGAACGCCTCCGCCACCGCGGCCCCGAGGTTCCCTGTTCACTGACGGAAAATTCCCAATGGAAACGATAGGCAACGTGTGGTTGTGGGGCGGTTTCGCGATCGTGGTGGTCGTGGCGCTGCTGGCGGACCTGGTGCTGATGCGCCACGGCGGTCCGCACAAGGTCACCTTCAAGGAAGCGCTGTGGTGGAGCATCGGCTGGATCGCGCTGGCGCTGGCGTTCAACGCCGGCCTGTGGTGGTACCTGCGCGAGACCATCGACGTGGCCACCGGCAACCGCCTGGGCCTCGAGTTCCTGACCGGCTACCTGGTCGAGAAGTCGCTGGCGGTCGACAACATCTTCGTGTTCCTGATGATCATGAGCTACTTCGCGGTGCCGGAGGAGCAGCGCCAGCGCGTGCTGGTGATCGGCGTGCTCGGCGCGATCGTGCTGCGCGCGGTGATGATCTTCGCCGGCTCGGTGCTGCTGACCAAGTTCCACTGGCTGCTGTACGTGTTCGGCGCGTTCCTGCTGCTGACCGGCATCAAGATGTGGTTCTCGGCGGGCAAGGAGCCGGACCTGGAGGCCAACCCGGTGCTGCGCTTCATGCGCAAGCATCTGCGCCTGACCCCGCAGTACCACGGCAACGCGTTGAGCGTGACCCAGGAAGGCAAGCGCTGGTTCACCCCGCTGTTCGCGGTGCTGATGCTGATCGCGATCACCGACGTGATCTTCGCGGTGGACAGCATCCCGGCGATCTTCGCGATCACCACCGACCCGTTCATCGTGCTGACCTCCAACGTGTTCGCGGTGCTGGGCCTGCGCGCGATGTTCTTCCTGCTGGCGGGCATGGCCGACCGCTTCCACCTGCTGCCCTACGGCCTGGCGATCGTGCTGGTGTTCATCGGCACCAAGATGCTGATCATCGACCTGTACAAGATCCCGGTGCTGGTGTCGCTGCTGGCGGTGGCGGTGGTGATCGGCGCCACCGTGGTGCTGAGCCTGCTGCGCCCGGCCAAGCCGGCGCACTGACCCGGCGCGTGCGCCGCGGCCGCGGATTGTCCCGCGGCCGCGGCCAGTCCCTCCCATCGGCGGCGCCTTGCCTTGGACGCCCGGCGCCGCCATCCAGGGAACATGGACACCTCATCGCTCCCCTCGCCCACGCCCGAACCCGATGCGCAGGGCCGCTTCGACCGCGCGCGGATCCTGCGCGCGTTCAATGCCAGCCTGGCCTTCGTGGCGGTGCTGGTGGCGGTGTTCGCCAGCCAGGGCCTGTTCGACTGGCGGCCCTGGGCGGTCGCGCCGCACACGGCCGCCGGCCTGCTCGGCGTACTGACCGCACCGCTGCTGCACGGCTCGCTCGAGCATCTGGGGGCCAACGCCGGCGCCCTGCTGATCCTGGGCACCCTGGCCGGCAGCGTGTATCCGCGCGCCACCCTGGCCGGGCTGCCCTTGTTGTGGCTGGGCTCGGGCCTGGGCGCCTGGTGGCTGGGCGATCCCGGCAGCCATCACCTGGGCGCCAGCGGCGTCGCCCACGGCCTGCTGTTCCTGGTGTTCGTGCTGGCCTTGCTGCGCCGCGACCGCGCCGCGATCGCCGCCAGCATGATCGCCTTCCTGTTCTACGGCGGCATGCTGGTGACGGTGCTGCCGCACGAGGACGGGGTGTCCTGGCAATCGCACCTGGGCGGTGCCGTGGGCGGCGTGGTCGCCGCGCTGCTGCTGCGCCATCGCGATCCGCTGCCGCCACGCAAGCGCTACAGCTGGGAGGACGAAGAGGACACCGACGAGATCCTCGTCGCCGACGACGAACTGGAACCGCCGCCGCCGACCCAGGTGCCGGTGCTGTGGCAACCGCCGCCGGCGCCGCCGCGCGGGGTGGTGCTGCGCTTCCCGCCGCGCGAGGAGCGTGACGGGGGCTGAGGCGGGAAAGGCCATGCCGGCCATACGTCCGTCGGCATCCGTAGGAGCGGGGGGGGGGGGCGGGGCGCGGGCCCCCCCGACCCCCCCCCCGCCCCCCCAGCCCCCCCCCCCCCACCACACCCC
>NZ_JAQJCQ010000031.1:0-13366 GCF_038442435.1 Xanthomonas protegens
CTCCGATGATCAGTCGGAAGACATGACGCCTGTTTAGGGGCGACATGTCCAGATACAAGGAGCGGCTTCAGCCGCGAACGGGCGTTACCGGTCATGCCCCGTCGCGGCTGAAGCCGCTCCTACGACAGACGCACCGCACGCGTCGTCAACGCAGCGACGGCGATCGATCACTCGCCGCACAGCGCGACGCGGACGCCGCGCGCCCCGCCACCCGGCAGACGACGCCGGGCGGGGAGGCATTCGCTACCTCAACGCGCCTTATACAGCTCGCTCAGGCGATCCGGCGTGCCGGCGATGCGCTCCAGGTGCGGATACTGCAGGCCGCCGTAGTAGGCGATGCGCACGGTGTCGTAGCGGTCGCCGCGCTTGACCAGCAGTTCGATCGGCGTGCTGCCGCCCTTGGCCGCGGTGACCGCGTCCTTGAGCGCCTCGGCGCTGTACTCGCGGCCGCCGACCGCGACCACGCGGTTGCCGGCGATGAGGCCGGCGTTGAACGTCGGGCTGTCCCACAGCACGGCCTGCACCCGGCCCTGCTCGTCCAGGCTCAGGCCCAGCGAATAGCTCAGGTCCAGGTTCTTGTTGCGCGCCTCGGAGGTCTTGCTGGCCGCGTTCGGCTGATCCGTATAGACCAGCTTCCAGCCGCTGGCCTCGATCCCGCCGACCAGCGACCCATGCTCATCGAGACGGCTGCGCAGCAGGCTCGCCCAGTCGTACTTGGCGATCCCATCGAGCGTGGCGACGATGTCGTCGAAGGTGTAGGTGTTCACGTCCCAGGCGCCGTCGTGCATGCCGAAGAACGCCTTGGCGAAATCGTCCAGCGAGCGCTTGCCGCCGCTGAGCTCGCGCAGCTTGGCGTTGACCTCCAGCCAGACCATCTGCCCGCCGGAGTAGTAGTCCTCGCTCATCTGGTAGCTGCGGTAGGCGCGTGGCCGGCGCATCGACATGGTCGGGTCGTTGGTGGTGTCCTGCAGCGCGCGCCAGGCCAGGCCGGGACGGCCGCGCTGGTAGACCGCGGCGACGTTGGCCAGCATGTCGCGGGCCTGGTCCTGCGTCCACAGCCCTGCGCGCGCGGCGATCACCTCGCCCCAGAACTGGGTCTGGCCCTCGTACAGCCACAGCAGGCTGTCGCCCATCGGCACGTTGAAGTTGGGCGTGGCCAGGTCGGCGCCGCGGCGGTACTTGCCGTTCCAGGAGTGGTTGAACTCGTGCGCGAGCAGGTCGCGCATCTCCCAGCTCTTGTCCCACTCGGTGAAGTAGTCGAGCGGGCCGCTGTTCTCGCTGGAACGGTGATGCTCCAGGCCGATGCCGCCGAGCTTGTCGGTCAGCGCCAGCAGGAACTCGTAGTGGTCGAAGTGGCGCGCGCCGTACAGCTTGTCCATCTGCTGCACCAGGGCCACGTGCGCCTTGACCTGCTCGGGCTTGGCCTCCAGCGACTTGGGCTTGTCGGCGAACACGTTCAGCGCCACCGGCGCCTTGCCCTTGTCGTCCAGCACGATGCGCTTGTAGTACTTGCCGGCGAACATCGGCGAATCGACCAGGTCGTCGAAATCGATCGGCTTGAACGTCACCGTGTCGCCGCTGCGCCCGGCGGTTTCCAGTGCGGTGGCGTAGCTCCAGCCGGCCGGCAGGGTCACGCTGGCCTGCGCCTTGATGTTGCGCGCGTACACCCCGGCCGGATACAGCGCGGTGGTGTTCCACTGCAGGTTGAGCATCTCCGGGGTCATCATCACCCGGCCCTGGCCGTCGCCCTGCGAGGACAGGAACTGGTACTCGGCGACGATCTCGCTGACGCCGGCGGGCACGTCGATCTTGAACGCATAGACGTCGAACTGGTCGCGCGTCCACGGCAGCACCTTGCCGTTGGCCTTGATCACCAGCCCGGCGAGCTTGTCGATCGGACCGGTCGGCGAATGGTTGCCGGGGATCCACTGCGGATACAGCAGGGTCATCGGCCCCGGCGTGGCCGGGATGGTGCTGCGCACGCGGAAGATACGGTGCGCCAGATCGGTGGCGTCGACATCGATCTTCAACGTACCAGCGAAGGGCACGTCGCGCGGCGGTGCGGTCTGCGCCGTGGCCTGGAACGCGACAGTGGCGGCCAGCAGCAACGGCGCCATCCAGGCGGTGGACTTGTTCATGGGGTCTCCAGGGGGCGAACGACAGCGGACAGGCAAACTCCCATGCTATGCCTGTGCCGCCGCCGCGTGCCATGCCATAGGTCATGCCTGCGGTGATCGCCGCGCGCGGCGCCTGCGGCATGGGCGGGAGCGCCCTCAGCGCCCGGCCAGCTGGCTGCGCCGCTCGACGATGCGCGAGACCAGGCCGTAGTCCATCGCCTCCTGCGCCGACATCCAGCAGTCGCGCTCGATGTCGGCCTCCACGCGCTCCAGCGGCTGGCCGGTCTCGCGGGCAATGACCTTGGCGATGCGGGCGCGCGCCTTGAGGATCTCGCTGGCCTGGATGGCGATGTCGCTGGCCGGGCCGCCGGCGCCGCCGCTGGGCTGATGGATCAGGAACCGGGTCTGCGGCAGGCATACCCGGCGCTCGCGCGGCACGCCCAGGAACACGTGCGTGGCCGCGCTGCCGACCCAACCCGAGCCGATCATGTCGACCGGCGCGGAAATGAAGCGCAGCGCATCGTGGATGGCGTCGCCGGATTCGAGATGACCGCCCGGCGAGGACACGATCATCGCGATCGGCGCATCGGACTCGGAATCCAGCGCCAGCAGGTGGCGCACCGTCTGGTAGGCGCTGGCGTCGGTGATGGTGCCGAACAGCAGCAAGGTCCTCGCGCGGAACGCCTTTTCCTCGAGGAAGGCGCCGGACGGCGCCAGCGCGGCGGGCACGGCGGGGGACGTCTCGTCGGAACGCAGCATCGGCCTGTCTCCATGTATGGTGGGTTTCCCTCCCAACGAACGACGGGGCCGCGACGTGACATTCCCGACCGACGCGCAGGCTGCGACCGACGACGGCGCGCTGCGTCGCCAATTGCTGGCCCTGGCGCATCGCTGGCTCGGCCAGGGCCAGGACGCCGAGGATCTTGTGCAGGAAGCCTATCTGCGCGCCGCACAGGGACCGGCGCCGGCCGTCGCCCGCGACGCCTGGCTGACCACCGTGCTGCGCCATCTGTGCATCGACCGCCTGCGCCGCCGCGGCCGCTACCGGGTCCTGCTGGAGCGCATCGCACAGGACCACGCACTGTCCGTCACCGACGATCCGGACGGGCCGGAACGCCACGCCCTCCACAGCGCGGCAGTGACGCACGCGCTGGCGGCGCTGGTGCGCACGCTGCCGGCCGGCGACGTGGCGATGCTGCTGCTCGCCGAGGCCTTCGACTTCAGCCATGCCGACCTGGCGGCGTTGTCGGCGCGCAGCGAAAACGCCTCGCGCCAGCACCTGCGGCGCCTGCTGCAGCGCGCGCGTGCAGCGATGGAGGACGCCACTGCACCGACGCACGCCCACCCGCATGACGACGACGCCTGCCTGCTGGCGCTGTGCCGCCACGCCCTGCGGCACGGCGATCCGGCCGGACTGGTCGCCACCTTGCGTGCGGCGCGGCCGCAGACCCTGCTGGCCAGCGCCTGGCCGGTGTCGGCCTCGGCGCACGCCGCGCCCAACCCTGCGCCGGTCTATGCCCAGCCGTTGCAGCAGCACGGACAACTGGGGCTGTTGATCCGCAACGGCGACGGCGTGCTGACCTGGCTGCCGTTGTGCGAACTCGCAGAGGCCCCCTGCCTGGCGTAGATGCGTCACATGCCGGCGCGCCCGTCGCAGCGGCGCACCGTGCGTCAGTACTTGCGCACGGAAAAGCGCCCGGAGAACCCGTCGAACAAGGCGTGATCCATGGCGAGACGCTGCCGGAATTCCGCGGCGTCGGTCATCCCGAAGCCGAGTTCATCGGCCTGCCCCGCCGCGAGCCCGGCGAAGATCGCGTCGCAGAACGCCTCCAGGTCCGCGCCATGCGCCACGCCCGTGCCCGCCAGGCCGGTGCGGACGGCGGGCGGGATGATTTCCACGACCCTGACCGGCGTCGCGGAGAGCGCGAACCGAAGGTTGGCCGTATAGCTGTGGATCGCGGCCTTGCAGGCGCTATAGACCGGGGCGAAGGGTTGCGGAACGAGAGCACCGCCCGACGAGACGTTGGCGATGAGCGCCGGCCGGCCATGCTGCAGCAACCGCGGGACCAGCAGGTGGTTCAGATGCACCACGGCCGAGAACAGGATATCGATCTCGCGCTGGCGTTCGGCCCAGGGCGCCTGGTCGTCGGCGAGCGGAACGCGGCGCTGGATGCCGGCGTTGTTGACGACAACGCCTAACCCGGGATGCCGCGCTTGCAGGTGGTGCGCGAGTCGCTCGCGTTCTTCGGCCACCCCGATGTCGTTGACCAGGGTCTGCAGGCCGGGCGCGGCCGCAGCAGCGCGGTCGAGCTTGCCGGCATGCCGACCGGTGACCAGCACCTTGGCGCCTGCGGCCAGGAAGCGCCGCGCAAGGCCGAACCCGATGCCGTCGCTGCCGCCCGTAATCAGTACATCCACGCCTGCGAACCTCGTTGCGGACATCGTCCTCGCCTCCATCGGGTGCGGGCCGCTCGGCTGGCATCGCATGCCGGCCGGCGACCCCGCCAGGTTGTCATGTCAACCTAGAACTACGCCCATCGGGTTGTCATGTCAACCGGCGCCCTCTATGGTGACGGCATGAAACACGCGCGACTTTCCACACGCGAGCTGGCGATCTGGCACGCCTTCAAGCAGATGGGCCAGACGGTGATGGCGGCCGTCGAAAAGGACCTGGCCGCCGGCGCCGGCCTGACCGGCAGCGACTTCGGCGTGCTGTCGCGGCTCGTGGATCTGGGCAAGGGCGAGCTGCGCCAACAGGCGCTCGCCGATTCCATGGGCTGGCACAAGAGCCGGCTGTCGCATCAGCTCACGCGCATGCAGGCGCGCGGCCTGGTCCGACGCAGCGGCAGCGAGCCGCGCGTGGTGACGGTCGCCATCACCGCCCTGGGTCAGGACAAGATCGCAGCGGCGCGCTCGGTCCACGCCGCCTCGGTCAGAACCCGGCTGCTCGATCGCCTCAGCGCGGAAGACGCGCAGAGGCTGCTGCAACTCGCCGCGACGCTCGGGGCAGACCAGAACTGACCTCGGCGCGCCGTGCCTCGTTTCCGCAAGGCGCACGGCGTCGATGCAGGCGAGCGCCGCCTTGTACGCCGATCGCGAATCGCGCCGGTGCCGGTCGATCACGCCGCTGCCGTGGCGATTGCCCTGCCCTTGCAGTGTTGCGGGGCTGCAGCCCGTAGAACGCAAAAGGCCGCCCGGAGGCGGCCTTCGCGAACCCGAGGCGGTGCGCGCCTCAGTGCATCATGTTGACGTTGAGGTTGTGCATGACCCACAGCGAGCCGACCACCACGATGCCGATGATCAGCAGCGAGAACAGGCCCACGTGCACGTTGGAGCGCTGTTCGGCGGAACGGTCCATGTGCAGGAAGTAGATCAGGTGCACCAACATCTGCACCGCGGCCAGCACCGCGATGACGATGACGGTGACGCCGCGCGGGAACGCCCCGCTCATCACCATGCCGAACGGGATCACGGTCAGGATCACCGCCAGCACGAAGCCGACCAGGTAGGACTTCAGGCCGCCGCCATGGCCGTGCTCGGCATGCGTGTCGGAGGAATGATGGTTGGCCATTACAGCGCTCCCAGCAGGTAGACGATGGTGAACACGCCGATCCAGATCACGTCCAGGAAGTGCCAGAACAGGCTCAGGCACGCCAGGCGGGTCATGTTGCGCGGGGTCAGGCCGTTCTTGGCGATCTGGATCACCAGCACGGTCATCCACAGCAGGCCGGAGGCCACGTGCAGACCGTGGGTGCCGACCAGGGTGAAGAAGGCCGACAGGAACGCACTGCGGCCGGGGCCGGCGCCCTCTTCGATCAGGTGGTGGAACTCGTAGATTTCCATGCCCAGGAAGCCCAGGCCCAGCGCCGCGGTGACCGCCAGCCAGCCGTACAGGCCGCCCATGCTGCGCTTGTTCGCCGAGATCATCGCCAGGCCGAAGCCCAGGCTGCTGAACAACAGCAGGAAGGTTTCCACCAGCACGAACTTCAGGTCGAACAGTTCCTTGGCGGTCGGGCCGTCCACCGTCGCGCCGGCCAGCACCGCGTAGGTGGCGAACAGGCCGGCGAAGATGAGGCAGTCGCTCATCAGGTAGACCCAGAACCCGAAGACGGTGTTGCCGCCCGCGTCGTGGTGTTCGTGATCGTGGTCGTGGCCGCCCGCGTGGGCGGCGTGGGAATCGAGCGTCGTGGAAGCCATGGTTCAGACCGCCTTTGCGGCGTTGGCCGCGTGTTGCTGTTCCAGCAGGGCGAAGCGCGCGTTCTCGATGCGCTCCACTTCCTCCGCCGGGACCCAGTAGTCGATGTCGTCATCGAAGGTGCGCGCGATGAAGCTGCCGATCATGCCGACCAGGCCGATCACCGCCATCCACCAGATGTGCCAGGTCAGACCGAAGCCCAGGACGATGCTGAAGGCGCCGATCCAGAAGCCCGCCGCCGTATTGCGCGGCATGTGGATCGGTTCGTACTTGGCCGGACGCGGCCAGCCCTTGCCCTTGAGCTTGTCTTCCCAGAACTGGTCGCGGTCGTCGATGTGCGGCAGCACCGCGAAGTTGTAGAACGGCGGCGGCGAGGAGGTCGCCCACTCCAGGGTACGGCCATCCCACGGGTCGCCGGTCAGGTCCATGTTCTCCTTGCGCTTCCAGATGCTGTAGCCGATCTGCACCAGGTTCAGGAAGATGCCGGTACCGATGATCGCCGCACCCACCGCGGCCACCATCAGCCACGGCGCCCACTCCGGGTGGTTGTAGCTGTTCATGCGCCGGGTCATGCCCATGAAGCCGAGCACGTACAGCGGCATGAAGGCGACGAAGAAGCCGATGATCCAGCACCAGAACGAGGCCTTGCCCAGCTTCTCGTTGAGCTTGAAGCCGAACGCCTTCGGGAACCAGTAGGTCAGGCCCGCCAGGTAGCCGAACACCACGCCGCCGATGATCACGTTATGGAAGTGCGCGATCAGGAACAGGCTGTTGTGCAGCACGAAGTCCACCGCCGGGATCGCCAGCATTACGCCGGTCATGCCGCCGATGACGAAGGTGATGATGAAGCCGATGGTCCACAGCACCGGTGCGGTCATGTGCACGCGGCCGCGGAACATGGTGAACAGCCAGTTGAAGATCTTCACGCCGGTGGGGATCGAGATGATCATCGTCGTGATGCCGAAGAAGGCATTGACGTTGGCGCCCGAGCCCATGGTGAAGAAGTGGTGCAGCCACACGATGAACGACAGCACGCCGATGCACGAGGTCGCGTACACCATCGAGGTGTAGCCGAACAGGCGCTTGCGGCTGAAGGTGGCGATCAGCTCGGAGAAGATGCCGAACGCCGGCAGGATCAGGATGTAGACCTCCGGGTGGCCCCAGATCCAGATCAGGTTGACGTACATCATGGCGTTGCCGCCACCGTCGTTGGTGAAGAAGTGCGTGCCCAGGTAGCGGTCCGCACCCAGCAGCGCCAGCGCCACGGTCAGGATCGGGAACGCGGCGATGATCAGGATGTTGGTGATCAGCGCGGTCCAGGTGAAGATCGGCATGCGCATCAGGGTCATGCCCGGCGCGCGCATGCGCATGATCGTCACGAAGAAGTTGATGCCGGTGAGCAATGTGCCCAGGCCCGAGATCTGCAGCGCCCAGATGTAGTAGTCGACACCGACGCCTGGACTGTATTCCAGCCCGGACAGCGGCGGGTAGGCCAGCCAGCCGGTCTGCGCGAACTCGCCCACGCCCAGGGAGATGTTGACCAGCGCCGCGCCGGCCACGAACAGCCAGAAGCTCAGCGAGTTCAGGAACGGGAACGCCACGTCGCGCGCACCGATCTGCAGCGGCACGATCAGGTTCAACAGGCCGGTCATGAACGGCATGGCCATGAAGAAGATCATGATCACGCCGTGCGCGGTGAAGATCTGATCGTAGTGGTGCGGCG
Source organism: Xanthomonas protegens (assembly GCF_038442435.1). NCBI lineage: Bacteria > Pseudomonadati > Pseudomonadota > Gammaproteobacteria > Lysobacterales > Lysobacteraceae > Xanthomonas > Xanthomonas protegens. The sequence continues at coordinate 8,036 of NZ_JAQJCQ010000031.1, forward strand.
GGAAGATGCCTTCGTTGCCGCCGTGCGCGATCGCCTGCTGGGTGCGCATCATCGCCGCGTCGGCGAAGCCGCGCAGCAGCATGATCAGCGCCACCACGATGTACATGACGCCGATGCGCTTGTGGTCGACCGAGGTGAACCACTCCTTCCAGAGGTAGCCCCACAGCTTGTACTTGGTGACCGCGGCCACCACCAGCAGGCCGAGCAGGCCGGCGCCGCCGAGGGCCGCCATGATGATCGGCTCGTGGTACGGAACCGCCTCGAGCGTGAGTTTGCCTAGCATCACTTGTCTCCAGAAGTGCACATGGCGACCGGCTCAGCAGCCGATGCCGGATGAGCGTCGTGGCCTTCCATCTTGTGGCCCTTGCCCATCATGTATTTGTCGATCAACGACTTGAACAGACCGTCCTGCACCGAGGCGTAGTACGTCACCGGGTAGGCGGCCTTGTCGTTGCGGTTGGCCGCCAGCACCTGGAACTCGGCCTGGTCCAGGGTCTTCTGCGAGGCCTTGACCTTGGCCACCCACGCGTCGAAACCGGCGCGGTCGGTGGCATGCGCGGCGAAGCCCATCTTCGAGAAGCCGTGGCCGCTGTAGTTCGCCGACAGGCCGAACATCTCGCCCGGCTCGTTGGCGATCAGGTGCAGCTTGGTCTCCATGCCGGCCATCGCGTAGATCTGCGTGCCCAGGTGCGGGATGAAGAACGAGTTCATCACCGTGTCGGAGGTGATCTTGAAGTTCAGCGGCGTGTCGACCGGGAACGCGATCTCGTTGACCGTGGCGATGCCCTGCTCCGGGTAGATGAACATCCACTTCCAGTCCAGCGCCACCGCCTCGATGGTGATCGGCTTGACCTTGGAATCCAGCGGCTTGTACGGATCCAGCGCATGCGAGGAGCGCCAGGTCAGCACCGCCAGGACCAGGATGATCATGCACGGGATCGACCACACCACCACCTCGATCGCGGTGGAGTGCGACCAGTTCGGCTCGTAGCGGGCCTTGGTGTTGGACGCGCGGTAGCGCCAGGCGAAGGCCAGGGTCATCACGATGACCGGGATCACCACCAGCAGCATCAGCACCACCGAGGTGATCAGCAGCGTCTTCTCGTCGTGGCCGATCTGACCCTTGGGGTTGAGGATGGCCGAGTTGCAGCCGGCCAACAGCAGTGCGGCCAGCAGCAACAGACCGGAGCGCAGCGAGCGCCGGAGTTGTTTCAACGGAATCATCGAACGATCCAATTGCGTAGGGGATGCGAACCGCGCGGGAGCGGGAGGCGGGGCGCCGTAGAGGGGGCTGTCCCGCGTCCGCCGCGGCATCCGGGCCGGCATGCGCGATCAACGACGCATTTTATGCTGCCGTGCGGCAACTCCGGAAGTCATTGACAAGCCCGAAAGTGCGCTCGAGCCCGCTTTTTGTGTGCGACACATTGCCGCACCCGGTCGACATGGTCTTGTAGCGGCTGCGCACGGACCTCACGCGGCGCCCCCAGGAGGCATGGACGTAGCCAAGCAAGCCCCTACGAAGCGCAACATTCTACATACATGCAAGTTGACGCAGCCAACAGATTTGACCCCCGCCCCCCCCCCTACTAGAGACAGCACCAAATTACAAGCATCAAATCCCACTCTACCGCCATCACCCTCGAAGCCCACAACAAAACTGGAAACAATAATTCATGATAATAAGCGAGAAATTTCCTCTTGACATTCCACATATATCTTATCTGCATCAACCGGGAAATGCAGACTATCTATGTGGCGCTCAAGAGATTCACGCGCCACTACCAACACTCCCCTCCGCGCCAATTCAGCATCAGTCGGTGCAATTTGAGCACGCGAAGCATGACAAACAATAACAGACAGAACTTGCCCTACCCTTCCATCCTTTGAAAGAGCCTGAACCAAAGCTTCTCGGCGATGAACCAACTTACCGATCTTTGCCGAAAAATCGGAAACCCGAAGGGTACACTCCACCAATGCAACACGACCACCCGGGGTAAAAACAACAATATCGGATGCGTCGGTCTCGCATTGAATTGCAGACGAAAATCCACTCAGAAAAAGTAATTCAGCAACCGCCAATTCAAACTTTTCCTGATTTTGCGCGCCGAGCAGATACCTTTTAAGCATCTTTAAATCACCATCAAACAAGCGCACTGCCAGCAAGCGCTCATTACTAGATCGAACAGGATCGACAAACCAGTGCCTTCTAACGTAATGAGTTCCGACCGATAACATGATTAACACAGAATCAGCCTGTGGCAACTCGACGCGCGCCCTCCCGATACGCCTCACCTCACCTGGCGCTTCCCAAATAATTTCGCCAGCAATTTGCAAGCGGCTAGAGACACCTACACCTGGCGCTCCGCGAACCGCGACACTCAACGTTGCCACATCGCACTGAGGATGAACCACGATCGCGAGGCTTAAAACCCCATTTTCTATGAAAGTTTCGTTTAATAATAAATCAGCTGGCGGAGCAACACGCACTCTTAGTCGCCCAAAAGTAGAGAACCCAAAATCTTCTTTCAAGCCAAGCCAGTGAAGCGCATCCTCAATGCCGTCAAAAGGCGGAGAGGCTCGCCGAAGCTCATTGTCTAAAAGTGCAAGATTAAAATCTTGAACTTCATGAGCAGCACAAGAACCCTGCATCAAAAATCCAAGCCCCCCCACATACCACTCGGATTCACCTTGGAATCGCGAAAAAACAGGGGAAAAATCACTCGGAATAAATATCTTCCGCCCATAAACCTCAACAACACCTTTTGCAGCCCCTTTCAAGAGCTGAATAGCAACCGAGGAGTCAACACCGCTATCTCGCCACTGACCTAGCCAAACATCGCCCATATCCAGTGAGAAGTTGAATGCATCATTATCGTCCTGCGGGGATGGAATGACGTCAAAATGAACCGCAAGAGTCTGATAGCCACCTTCCGCGACCCTTCTCGCCAAAAATCTAATGTCGACGGTACTGCGCCCAGTAATCCATGGCAGAGCCTCACTTAAATAACTATCTACAATGCTAATTTCCGTCATTTGCAGATCGCCAAATATTATAAATGGACGCTATCACACGCAACAACTTGCATCAAAATTACTTAGCCGAACAAAAAAGTACTGGCGGCCGATCAAACAATAAACGCTAGCAGCAATTCAGAAATTACATCATCACAAAATCTTCTACATAAGACGATGTAGAGAAGCCCTAACCATACCAAATTACTAAACACGTGCAACAAAAAAGCCGCCCTTGGCACAGAGCGGCTTGATGCATTACTTAATTGGTGCCGGAAACAGGAGTCGAACCTGCGACCTACGCATTACGAATGCGCCGCTCTACCAACTGAGCTATTCCGGCTAAGCTCATAATTCTAGGCCCGAGAAGGGGCTGCGGTCAATCTCGCCATCGCCTTCGCGTGGCCGCAGCCATTGATGGGTTACCCTCCCGCGCCCGTCGTACCCATCCCTTGCTCATCGTGAAATTGTTCGCCTGGTTCTGGCTTGCGTTTCTGCTGTTCTTCGCCATCCCCTTCCCCTGCATCCTCTATTTCGCCAGCGACTGGCCACGCGTGCTGGCCCAGCCCAGTTCGCCTGGGTGGGCGCTGACCCTGCTGGCGCTGTCGCTGGGCCTGTGGCTGCACCTGCTCTACGCCTATCTGGACACCTTGCTGCTGATGCCCGGGCGGGCGCTGCAACGCGTGCGTCACCTCCTGACCCACGGCGTGCGCCGCGAGGCGCTGATCGAACGCGCCGCCCCGACCGGGGTCGAGGTCAAGGGCTGGCCGCAGCTGTCGCTGACCCTGGCCTTCGACAACCTGTCCGGCACGCCCATCCGCGACACCCTGCTGATCGTGGACCGCAAGCCGGCGCAACGCCGCTTCGAGAGCGGGCGGAGCGTGCCGCTGCGGCTGAGCACCACCCCGGGCACGGCCCCGAATCTGGTGCTGGAGGACGCCGAGCCGGCCCTGGACCGCGCCAGCCTGTGGCGACGCGCGGCCGGCGCCGTGCTGCTGGTGGTCCTGGTCGGCGCGGCCTACGTGCTTGCCTGGCGCCTGCAGAACCGCGGGCTGGGCTGGACCTTCCTGTCCTTCAACCACCCGCTGCTGATGAGCGCGCTGGTGCTCAACGGCTACGTGCTGGCGCTGCGCGTGATTCTGCGCGTGATCCGCCACAACGCCACCGACGAGACCCTGAAGTACCGCGGCCTGCGCGCGCGGGCGCGGGTGCTGGACGTGCGCCAGACCGGCACCACCCTCAACGAGCAGCCGCAGGTGGAGTTCCGCGTGGCGTTCGAGGACGCGTCAGGCAACCAGCACGAGGCGACGATGCGGCGATTCGTGTCGCTGATCGACGTCGGGCAACTGCCGCGCGACACGGTGTCGGTGCTGTACGACCCGCAGCACCCCACCCGCGCCGACCTGGAACTGCCATGAGAACGCCGCCCACCCCAGTGGTCTTCGCCGGCGTGGTGCTGCTGCTCGGCGGCATCGCCTTCGCCGGCGGCGCCTGGGACACCATCCGCGCCACCCTGCAGGCGACGGACCCGGCAGGCGCCCCGCAGGACGCATCCAGGCCGCAATCGCTGACGGCGTCGCCCCCGGCTGCCCCTGCTGCCGACACCGAACCGGAGCCGGCGCCGGCACCACGCGGCAACCTGCTGTTCGACCCGGCGCGGCTGCGCGCGGCGCGGCAGGCGCTGGCGGACCTGCCCGAGTTGCAGGGCCACGACCTGCGCGTGTTCCATGCCGTGCATTTCTACGACAACCGGATCGGGCTCGAGCTGCTGGATCCCGCGCAGCCGGACCACGTGGACGAATACAGTTTTCACGACGACGCCTGGCACAAGGACGCGCCGGTGAATCCGGGCATGTTCGGGCCATTCCTCAAGCCGGCCACCGACACCGCCGCCCTGCAGGACATCGATTTCGAGGGTGCCTATCGGGTGGCCACCGCCCTGCGGGAGCAGGGCGAGACGCTGCAGGCCGCGCCGAAGAAGGTGGATCACGTCTACGTGCTGATCGGCCGGCGCGGGCGCCTGCGCTGGATGCCGGACGGCGTGCAAGGCGATCGCGTCAGCGTGGGCATCGAGTTCGATGCGCAGGGACGGCCGCGCGGCATGCAGCGCCAGTAAGCCGTAGTGGCTTCGGCGCGGCAGGCGCCGGAGGCCACGCGCGGCGCCGGCACCGCTGCCAGGACGCCTCGCGCTCACGCGAGGCGGCTTCGGGGCGCCGCCAATACCCTGTTGGCGCGCGCATCACGCCCGTCTCGGCTATCTCGTAGGAGCGGCTTCAGCCGCGACGGGCGTTCCCGATAAGGCCCGTCGCGGCTGAAGCC
>NZ_JAQJCQ010000032.1:0-7775 GCF_038442435.1 Xanthomonas protegens
AACGCCCCTATGCAGCTGTCGCGCGGATAGGGCTGCGCCGTCGCGTTCCACTGCTGCAGCACCTGCACGCGCTCGGCGCCGCCCAACAACGGCAGCGCCGATACCGGCCCCGTGTCGTCGTCGGCCATCGCCGTCAGCAAGCGCTGCCAATAGCCTGCGTAACGCATCACGGTCGCCTGATCGAACAGCGCCGTCGCGTAGTTCAGGCTGCCCTCGATGCCCTGCGCAGTTTCGCGCAAGCCGAGGGTCAGTTCGAACTGCGCCGTGCGCAGCGCCGTGCCCACCGCCGTCGCCTCGACGCCCGGCAACGACAATCGACCTTCGTCCTGCGTCTGCCAAGCCAGCAGCGCCTGGAACACCGGCGTATGCGCCGGATTGCGCGGCGGCTTGACCGTCTCGACCACTTGATCGAACGGCAGATCCTGGTGCGACTGCGCATCCAGCACGCAACGGCGCGTGCGCGCCAGCAACTCGGCGACCGTCGGCGCCCCGCCCAGGTCGATGCGCAGCGCCAGCGTGTTGACGAAGAACCCGATCAGCGGCTCGACCTCCTCGCGGTTGCGTCCTGCGACCGGGCTGCCGATCACCACGTCGTCCTGACCGGACAGACGGCCCAGCACCGCGGCCCAACTCGCAAGCAGGGTCATGTACAGGGTGGCGCCGTGACGCTGGCCAAGCGCCTTCAGTCGCCCGGTCAGGTCCGCATCCAGGCTGATGCCGAACCCAGCGCCAGCGAAATCCTGATGCGACGGACGCGGACGGTCGGTCGGCAGGTCCAGCACAGCGGGCGCGCCGCTCAACGCCTCGCGCCAATACGCGGCCTGGCGTTGGGCCTGGCCGTCCGCCAGCCATTGCCGCTGCCATTGCGCGTAGTCGATGTACTGCACCTGCAACGGCGGCAGCGGATCGCCATTGCCCTGCAGGTACGTGGCATAGAAGCGGCTTAGCTCGTCCAGCATCACGCCGATCGACCAGCCGTCGGAGACGATGTGATGCATCGCCACCGCCAGCCCGAAATCGTTCTCGCCCAGCTGCGCCACCTGCACGCGCAGCAGCGGATCGCGTTCCAGGTCGAAGGCCTGCGCGAACAAGGCCTCGTTGAGTGCCGAGTGCGCCGCTTCGATATCGTCGTGATCGCGCAGATCGTGCACGCGCAGATCCGCCGCGGCGTGCGCTGCCACCTGCTGCATCGGCTGTCCGTCGATCAACACGAATCGTGTGCGCAGCACGTCGTGCCGGGCCACGACCTGGTCGAGCGCATGCGCCAGCGCGTCCAGATCCAGCGTGCCACGCAGACGCTGCGCGCCCGACAAATGATAGGCGGCGCTCGCGCCGTCGATCTGGCTCAGGAACCACAGGCGCTGCTGCGCCTGCGACAAGGGCATGGACGCGAGCCGCGGCGCGGGCAGGATCGCCGCTTGATCCGAGCGCCGTCCCGCCGCGACGCGCGCAGCCAGCTGCGACAGGGTCGGCGACTCGAACAGCTCGCGCATCGACAAGTCGACATCGAACGCCTTGCGGACCCGCGACGCCAGTTGCACGGCCAGCAGCGAGTGCCCGCCGAGTTCGAAGAAATCGTCGAAGCGGCCGATCGCCTCGACCCGCAACAGCTCCGCCCAGATCGCGGCCAGGCCTCGCTCGGTCGCGCCCTGCGGCGCCTCGAAAGCGCGCCGCGCATAGGCCGAGTCGTCCGGCGCCGGCAGCGCCTTGCGATCGAGCTTGCCGTTCGGCGTCAGCGGCCATGCGGCCAATCGCACGAACGCCGACGGCACCATGTATTCCGGCAAGCGCTTGGCCAGATGCTCGCGCAGAGAGGCGATGTCCAGCGTTTCGTCGGCCAGGCAGTAGGCGACCAGCCGCTTCTCGCCCGCCGCATCCTCGCGCGCCAGCACGACTGCTTCGCGAACGCCCTCGCTTTCGATCAGCTGGGCTTCGACCTCGCCCAGCTCGATGCGGAAACCGCGGATCTTCACCTGGAAGTCGTTGCGGCCCAGCAGGGTGATCTTGCCGTCGTTCGACCACCGGCCCAGATCGCCGGTGCAATACATCCGCGCGTCGGCATCGGCCGCGAACGGATTGCGCACGAAACGCGCGGCCGTCAGCCCCGGCTGGCCCAGGTAGCCGCGCGCCACACCCGCGCCGGCGATCCAGATCTCGCCCGCTACACCGACCGGCACCGGCGCCCAGGCCGCGTCCAGCACATAGACCTGCGTATTGCCCACCGGACCACCGATATCGCCGACAAATCCGCCTGCGCGCGTCATCGTGGTCCAGGTCGAATAGGTCGTCGTTTCCGATGGACCGTACAGATTGCACAGGCGTTCGACGTTGGCGCTGGCGAGGATGCGTTCGGCCAGCGAACGCTTGAGCGCCTCGCCCGCCACATTCACCACGCGCACGCTGGGCGGAATCGCCTGCGCGCGGGTCAACTCGGCCATTGCCGAGGGAACGGTGTTGATCAGCGTCACCGGAGGCGCCGCATCCAGCAAGCTCAGCGCGTTCGCGACCAAGGTCACCGTGCCGCCGACAGAGAGCGGCGCGCCATACTCGAACAACGACAGATCGAAGTTGATCGAGGTCGAGAACAGGCAGTTGCTCAGGTCCTGCACGCTGAACGCCTGCGTGGCCCAGCTCAGGAAATTCACCGCGTTGCGATGTTCGATTGCCACGCCCTTGGGTCGCCCTGTCGAACCGGAGGTGTAGATCAGGTAGGCGAGATTGGACGCGCGCAGATCCGCGACCGTGACGTTCTCGTCGGTTGCGTTCGCCCACTGGGCGGCATCGGCGTCGATATCCACGATCACCGGCGAGGATGCGTCGCCCCGGCCCAAAGCCTGCGCCAACACCGGCCGGCCCACCGCATCGGCAAGCACCACGCGCGGCGTCGCATCCTGGAGGATCTGCGCCAGGCGATCCGGCGGATATGTGGGATCCAGCGGCACATACGCCCCGCCCGACTTCAGCGTCGCCAGCAACGCCACCATCATCCCGGCCTTGCGTTCCAGGCACAGCCCCACCCGATCGTCGGGCGTAACGCCAAGGCGAAGCAAATACCGGCTCAAACGATTTGCGCGGCGATTCAGCTCGGCGTAACTCAGCCGGTCCTCGCCCGCCACCAACGCGATCGCGTCGGGCGTGCGCTGCGCCTGTGCCTCGAACAAGTCGTGCAGGCGAGCCTCACGCGGGTAGTCCAAAGCCGTGTCGTTCCATTCCGACAGCATCCGGGCGCTCTCGGCAGCCCCCAGCAACGGCAGGCGTGCGACGACGGCCTCGGCGTCGGCCAGCATGCCACGCAGCAGGCGCTGCCAGTAGTCGGCGTAACGCGATACCGTCCCCGCATCGAACAGCGAGGTCATGTAGCCGAGCGCGCCCTCGATGCCGCTGCCGGTATCGCGCAGATCGAGGATCAGCTCGAACGGCGCGGCCGTCGTCGCCAGTGCCTGTTCGGCCACGTCGATGCCGGCCAGGTGCAGGCGCTCCTCGGCCTGGCCCTGCCAAGCCAGCATCACCTGGAAAACCGGCGAATGCGCGGTGCTGCGCGGCGGCTTCACCGCTTCGACGATCCGATCGAACGGCAGATCCTGGTGCGCCTGTGCGTCGAGCACCTGGGCCCGCGTGCGCGACAGCAGCTCGCCCACGGTCGGCTCGCCGCTCAAGTCGATGCGCAGCGGTAGCGTGTTGACGAAGAAGCCGATCAAGGGTTCGATCTCGGTGCGAGCGCGGCCTGCCACCGGGCTGCCGATCACCACCTCGTCCTGCCCCGACAGGCGGCTCAACACCGCTGCCCAACTTGCCAGCAAGGTCATGTACAGCGTCGTGCCGCAACGCTGGCTCAGCCTCTTCAGGCCCGCGTAAAGCGTTTCGTCCAACTGCAGGTCGATGGCCGCGCCCGCGAAGTCCTGATGCGGCGCGCGCGCACGGTCGGTCGGCAGCTCGAGCAGGGTCGGCGCACCGGCCAGGGTTTCGCGCCAGTACTTCGCCTGGCGCTCGGCCGGGCCGCCAGCCAGCCACTGCCATTGCCATTGGGCGTAATCGATGTATTGCACCGGCAACGGCGCCGGCGATTGCGCCACCGCCCCGGTTTCCAAGGCATAGAACGCGCTGAGGTCGCCGAGCAGCACACCGATCGACCAACCGTCGGAGACGATATGGTGCAGCACCGCGTGCAGGACATGGACGTCGTCCGCGATCTGCACCAATTGCATGCGGATCGGCAGCGCCGCGCCCAGATCGAAGGGCTGCGCGAGGAAGGCGGCGCCGAGCGCCTTGCTGGCACTCTCGGGGTCTTGCGCGGTCCGTACGTCTTCCAGGTACAGGTCGAATACGTCCGCAGCGACGAACTGCTGCATCGGCTCGCCATCGACCAGCACGAAGCGTGCGCGCAGGATCTCATGACGCGCAACGATGCGCCGCAGCGCCCGCGCCAGCGCGCCGCGATCCAGCGCGCCGGCCAGGCGAAGAGCGCCGGCCGAGTGGTATGCCGCGCTCGCGCCATCGACCTGGGTCAGGAACCACAGGCGTTGCTGAGCCGGCGACAGCGGCATGTACGGTTGGCGCTGCACGATGTCGATCGCCGTCGCCGTCGCCGAATTCGCGAGCGAGACACGTTCGGCCAGGCGTGCCAGCTCGGAGGCTTCGAACACATCGCGCAAGTTCAGCTCGACATCCAGCGCGTCGCGCACGCGCGTGACCAGTTGCACGGCCAGCAGCGAATGGCCGCCAAGTTCGAAGAAGTCGTCGAAGCGGCCGACCCGGTCGAGCTTCAGCAGCTCGGCCCAGATCTTCGCAAGCACCGCTTCCACATGCCCCTGCGGCATCGCATCGCCGCGGCGGGCATAGGCCGCGCCATCCGGCGCCGGCAAGGCGCTGCGATCCAGCTTGCCGTTCGCCGTGAGCGGTAGCGAGGGCAGAACGACGAAGGCGCTAGGCACCATGTAGTCGGGCAGTTGCAGCGACAGCCGAGCGCGCAGGTCGGCGACGGTGGCTGAAGACTCGACCGACATGGTGAGGTACGCGACAAGCCGCTTCTCGCCCGGTACGTCATCGCGTGCCAGCACCGCCGCCTCGCGCACGTGTTCGAACTCGGCGAGCCTGGCTTCGATCTCGCCCAGTTCGATGCGGAAGCCGCGGATCTTCACCTGGAAGTCGTTGCGGCCAAGATACTCGACGTTGCCGTCGGGCAGCCAGCGCGCCAGGTCCCCACTGCGGTACAGCCGTGCCCGCGGATCACGCGAATAGGGGTCGGCGATGAAACGTTCTGCGGTCAGCTCTGCGCGGTTGCGATAGCCGCGGCCGACCTGCACGCCGCCGATATGCAGTTCGCCGGCGACACCGACGGGAACCGGCTCGCCGTGCGCGTCGAGCAGGTAGATCGCCGTGTTGGCGACCGGCTTGCCGATCGGCACGATGCCGGCATGCGCGTCGTCGACGCACCGCCAGTAGGTGACGTCGACGGCGGCTTCGGTCGGCCCGTACAGATTGTGCAGCTGCGCGTTGGGCAGCGCGGTCCGGAAGCGCTGCTGCAAGGTATACGGCAAGGCTTCACCGCTGCACTTGACGTGGCGCAGCGAACCGCAGCCCGCCAGATCGCTCTGCGCCAGGAAGGCCTGCAGCATCGAGGGCACGAAATGCATCACGGTAATGCCGCAGCGCTCGATGGTCTCGACCAGATAGGCCGGATCCTGATGGCCGCCGGGACGCGCCAGGGTCAGGCGCGCTCCGGCCAGCAACGGCAGGAAGAACTCCCACACCGATACGTCGAAGCCGAAGGTGGTCTTCTGCAGAACCCGATCGCTTGCGTCGAGCCCGAACTGGTCCTGCGCCCACAGCAAGCGATTGACCGCGCCGCGATGTTCGTTCATCGCCCCCTTGGGCAGGCCGGTCGATCCGGAGGTATAGATCATGTAGGCCAGGTGGGACCCGCTCACCCCGACCGACGGATTCGCATCGCTGTACGACTGCGCCGACAGGCGATCGAGATCGAGCACCGGGAACGGCGCTTCGGACCCGGCGGCCAGCGCGGCGACCGTCTCCGCCAGTTCGCCATGGCTCAGCGCCACCTTCGGCGCGCAGTCGTCCAGCATATGGCGCAGGCGCTGTTGCGGATACGAAGGATCGATCGGCACATAGGCCGCGCCGGATTTGAGGATCGCCAGCAGGCCAACCACCATCTCCAGGCTGCGCTCCATGCAGATCGCGATGCGATCCTCCGCAGCCACGCCCATCGCGATCAGACGATGGGCCAGGCTGTTGGCGCGGCGGTTCAATTCGGCGTAGCTCAGCGCATTGCCGCCGGCGCCGTCCTCGTAGCTCAGCGCCACCGCATCGGGGCTGCGTTGCGCCTGCGCTTCGAACAGCGCATGCACCGTGGTATCTGGATAGCCACGTTCGGTCGCATTCCAATCAGCCAGCAAGCGGTTTCGTTCGGCGGGATCAAGCAGCGGCAGGCGCGCTATCGCCGCGGTGTCGTTCAGCGCCATGCCGGCCAGCAGGCGACGCCAATAGCCGAAGTAACGCGCGACGGTGGCTTCGTCAAACAACGAGGTCATGTAGCTCAGCGCGCCAACGATCTCCTCGCCCTGCTCACGCAGGTTCAGGATCAACTCGAACTGGGCATTGCTCGCTTCCTGATCTAGGTTCTCGATGCTCATACCAGGCATCGACAACCGCGCTTCATTCTGATTCTGCCACGCCAGCATGACCTGGAAGATCGGCGTGTGTGCCGTGCTGCGCACCGGCTTGACCACTTCGACCACGTGGTCGAACGGCAGATCCTGGTGCGATTGCGCGTCGAGGACTTGCCGGCGCGTGCGGTTCAGCAGTTCCGCCACCGTAGGCTCGCCACTCAGTTCGATGCGCAGTGCGAGGGTATTGACGAAGAAACCGACCAGCGGTTCGATCTCGGCCCGGTTGCGACCAGCCATCGGGCTGCCGATCACCACCTCTTCCTGCCCGGACAGGCGGCTCAGCAGCGCCGCCCAGCTCGCCAGCAGAGTCATGTAGAGCGTTACGCCATGGCGCTGGCTCAATGCTTTGAGCTGAGCGGTCAGGGTCGCATCGAGCACGACATCCAGGGCGCTGCCGGCGAAGTTTTGATACGGCGGGCGCGGGCGATCGGTCGGCACTTCGATCAAGGTCGGTGCGCCGGCGAGGGTTTCCCGCCAGTACGCGGCCTGTCGCTCCAATTGGCCATCGGCCAGCCACTGCCGTTGCCATTGCGCATAGTCGATGTACTGGATCGGGAGCGGCGGCAAGGGATCTGCCGCGCCTTGGATCTCGGCGGTGTACAGACGGCCGATTTCCTCCAGCATGACGCCGATCGACCAACCATCCGAGGCGATGTGATGCACCACCACGTACAGCGCGTAGTCCTCATCCTCCAGTTGCAGCAACAACACCCGCAGGGGCAGATCGGCGCTCAGGTCGAAGGGCTCCGCGTACAATGCTTCGCCTCGCGTGGCGCGCAAGGCATCGCGATCGTGTTCGCCGCGCAGGTCCTCGAAGCGCAGCCGCAGCGTCGCGTCTGCATCGACCCGCTGCATCGGCTGGCCATCGATCAGCACGAAGCGCGTGTGCAGCGATTCATGGCGCGCGACGACGCGCTGCAGGGAACGCTCCAGCGCCGGCACGTCCAAGCGACCGGTCAAGCGCAATGCGCCAGCGGTGTGATAGGCGGCGCTGGCGCCGTCGAGTTGGCTTAGGAACCACAGGCGCTGCTGCGCGAGCGACAGCGGCATGTGCAGGCGGCGCTCGGCCACGCCGATCGCGCTCAGTTG